>NZ_WUMG01000040.1:0-57949 GCF_009827015.1 Delftia sp. CH05
CCAGCGGCGTTCCAGTCGCGTAGGCGGCGCCAGCAAGTCATGCCGCTGCCGTACCCAAGGGATTGGGGAAGGTCTTCCCACGGAATGCCTGTTTGCAACACAAACAGGATGCCGTTGAGGGCGGCTTCATCGCTGACTGCGAGCTTGCGCGCACCGCCTTTGGCGGAAGGTACGAAGGCAGGGATGAGGGGTTGTAGCTGTCGCCACAGTTCTTTGCTTACAGGTCGTCGTGCCATGAGGGCAGCGAGCATAACTGCTCTGCGGGGGCCTGTGACGAAGTGGTGTTAGCCACTCTTAAGGAAGAGTGGGGCTTCTTGAGAGCTCTCAGTGATCGCTCTCCATTTTCCGAAGGATTCAAGGATGGGATGTCTGAAGAAATTGCAGGCATGGAGTTCCAGACGCGTCCGGGAAAAATTTATTCCAGTGCTCTTGCTTGGGCAACGTTGCTGGATTCTGCGACAGTCAGCTTTGATGCACATCCGGACTGGTCTAAGGAATGGGTTGAGATATCGTTCCGTAGGCTCGACGATGACGGGAATTTGCTTGATATCGATAGCCGTACTAGAAATGCCAGTCAAGCTGCTCATGCGGATGAGCACGAAGGTTGGCTAAAACTACTTGGATATACTTCGGTCCAGAGCGCTGCACAAGTGTGGCGCGAAAAAGAGGATCGTTTTCCTGGGCTGCACTTTTTGCCTAGGGTGGAAAAAGATCTTGTTGCACTGGGTGGTAGCGGGATACCGTTTCAACAAGCTATTTTGTCACTAGCCTCTTTGGCAAAAGATGTGGATGCCTGGAAGGTAGAAAGTCCATGGCCAGAATTTTCATCAAAGGCTAGTCCCGAAGCAGAAACGCGACAGGATCTTTGCTGGGTGATGGATGATTCCACTGGAAAAAAAGAGCTATTCGATTGGCATATTAGGTTCACTGGTGGGCTGGCTGGCAGGATTCATTTTCGGGTAGACTCTGCTAATAAAAGATTGATAATTGCTTATATTGGAGGAAAACTGAATAGGAAGATTTCTAACTAGTTGTAAACCTTCAAGAGGTTATTTGCAGATTTGAGCTTGGACATCAGGGCGATGTAACCAATGTCACTGTGGGGCCTGTGTCAGTTGTAGTGATGCTGCCAACTCGCCGGCGCGTTGGTCCGCTGCGCTGAGTTCTGGTAAGTCCACCCATAGGCCCACTCGCGCAGCGCTGATTGGATGAACCTCTCAGTCTTGCCATTGGTCTGTGGCCGGTTCGATCTGGTGAACTTGTGCTTAACGCCTAATGTCTTGCAAGTAGCTGCAAACTCTCTGGACCGGAAGGCCGAACCATTGTCGGTCAGCAGCCCACGCAGAGAAATGCCCACAACCTCCGAACTTTTCATCCGGACCAAGCAAAGTGCCAACTACCGTGACTCGCTTCCCGTGCCATCGCTGAAGCTGCACATCGTTGAACTGAAGGTCGCCTGGACCGGCGCTCAGCCACACACTTGACGGTTCGCGTGGGCCACCATCTTTCGCTACGCGGCGTTCCGACAGTGGGAAGTGGTCCAGAGCCGTCCCCTCGAACTCCAATCGCAAGATGCCCACCAAGGAGATGTCTTTGCCGACCAAGGTCTCCAGTTGATCAAGCGCAGCATTTACGGAAAGCACAGATTTCATACAAGTTGGAACCTGGGTTGAAGGTCTGGTGTCCGGCTTGTTCTATCCCCGCTCCACGTTGCCCATGGGCGAATGCTCGATATCGGCAAGGTTAGCCAGCGGTGCCTTGCTCTTGACGCCGGCGCTGATCGATTGCGCGGCAGCCATGAGTTAAAGAAAACGTGGCCCCGTTCCCCCTGAGAACCAAGAATTGTGAGCCATGACTCACGCACACCCAGGTTCATTGGAGCAGCCAACCTTCGCCGCCATTCCCCAACCCAAACTCGACGACCTGGCCATCGACGCCGTCCTGCACCTGGGCGCTGCCCTCGAAGTGCTGGAGCTGCACGCCAGCCACAAGGTCACGGCCATCAACTGCGTGTGCCGCGACCTGCTGCGCATCTACTACGCCAAGGCAGATCAGGCGCAGTCGCTGGAGCCACAGGACAAGGAACTGCTGGGCCTGCTGCACGACACGGCGGTGGACCTGGGCTATGCCATTGAGGTGGTGGACCATCTGAATGGCGACGAGGCCGACGACCACATCCTCTATGCCGTGAGCTATCTGCTCAAGGCGGCCAAGCGGTTTGCGGACGAGGGCGTTGCTGCGGCGCTTGCCGGGAAGGGGTAGGGCGCAGGGCTGCCGCCTGCGTTGCAGGGGCGGGGTTTCAAAGGCAGGGTTTGAGGTGCGCGGCCGTGGTCTGTTCGGTGAGCGGGTCTTCGGCCAGGGCTTGCAGCAGCGCGTCCAGCAGGCCGGGAAAGCGCGCGTCCAGGTCTTCGCGGCGCAGGGAGAGCAGGTTTTCGCGGCCGTCGGGGCGCTGCCAGATCACGCCGCTGTCGCGCAGCACGCGCCAGTGGTGGGTCATGGTGGACTTGGACTGGCCCTGCAAGAGCGAGCCGCAGGCGCGTTCATGGCCTGCGGCCAGCGCGCGCACCACGGCCAGGCGCAGGGGGTTGCCCAGGGCGTTGAGCAGGTTTTCCAGGCGTATCTGTTCGCGGTCGGGGTGGTTGGCAAGCATGAATCGTCCTCAGGACTTGTGCAAACAGGTTGCAGCAATGCGCTGTGCCCTGTGGAAGAACGCTGGTAGCGTTCCTTCTTGCGCAAGTCGCAATCCTGTCGATGGGGCGCCACTGTGCCATGGAAGCAATGCCGCACGTCGCTGATGCGGCGTGGCGCGGGCAGTTATCTGGCAGACAGGGGCATGGCGTGGTGAAAACATGGATCGTTCTGCAAGAAGTTGCGGAAGATAGTACGATTGTCTTCGTACATTCCAATTGTCATCAACCCTCATTCAACCCCCGCGAGAATCCGACCTTAGGGTCTGCTCACGTTAATCTGTGGATCGCGTTGGCTGGTTGCGGGGTCGTATGCAAGGCGCACGTGCGCCGCAAGGCTCGTGCCTTGCAAGCGCGTGCAACGCCGCAGACGGCCCCGCAACCAGCCAACCCGAAGGGAAGCGGTCTGCCAGCGCGCCACTCGGCGTTGCGCTCCTTGTGCGTGTGGGCACACGCACGGCGTCGCGCGCCTTGATTGGCACGCTGGCAGACCGCTTCGCGACCGCAGATTAACGTGAGCAGACCCTAGGGCAGATCACGCACTTACGCTTTCGCAGCACCCAGGAGTCCTTTCATGGCCCGCCATACCCCCATAGAACGCTATCGCAACATTGGTATCTCCGCGCACATCGATGCCGGCAAGACGACCACGACCGAGCGCATCCTGTTCTACACCGGGGTGAGCCACAAGCTGGGCGAGGTGCACGAAGGCGCCGCCATCATGGACTGGATGGAGCAGGAGCAGGAGCGCGGCATCACCATCACCTCGGCGGCCACCACCTGCTTCTGGAAGGGCATGGACGGCCGCTTTGACCAGCACCGCATCAACATCATCGACACCCCGGGCCACGTGGACTTCACCATCGAGGTGGAGCGCTCCATGCGCGTGCTCGACGGCGCCGTGATGGTCTATGACGCCGTGGGCGGCGTGCAGCCGCAGTCCGAGACGGTCTGGCGCCAGGCCAACAAGTACAAGGTGCCGCGCCTGGCCTTCGTCAACAAGATGGACCGCACGGGCGCGGATTTTCTGCGCGTGCGGCAGATGATGATCGACCGCCTCAAGGCCAACCCGGTGCCCATCGTGCTGCCCATTGGCGCGGAGCAGCAGTTCACCGGCGTGGTGGACCTGCTCAAGATGAAGGCCATCATCTGGGACGAGGCCACGCAGGGCATGAAGTTCGAGTACCAGGACATTCCCGCAGCCATGGTGGCAGACGCCAGGAAGTGGCGCGAGTCCATGGTGGAGGCGGCTGCCGAGGCCAGCGAAGACCTGATGAACCGCTACCTGGAAGAGGGCGACCTGCCAGAGGCCGACATCCTGCGCGGCCTGCGCCTGCGCACCATTGCGGGCGAGATCCAGCCCATGCTGTGCGGCTCGGCCTTCAAGAACAAGGGTGTGCAGCGCCTGCTGGACGCCGTGGTCGAGCTCATGCCTTCCCCGCTGGAAGTGCCGCCCGTGGAAGGCCATGCGGAAGACGGCTCCATCATCGTGCGCCATGCCGATGACAGCGAGAAATTCTCTGCCCTGGCCTTCAAGCTGATGACCGACCCCTTCGTGGGCCAGCTCACCTTTGTGCGCGTGTACTCGGGCGTGCTCAACAAGGGCGACAGCGTGCTCAACTCCGTCAAGGACAAGAAGGAGCGCATCGGTCGCATCGTGCAGATGCATGCCAATGAACGCCTGGAGGTCGATGAAATCCACGCCGGCGACATCGCTGCCTGCGTGGGCCTGAAGGACGTGACCACGGGCGAGACCCTGTGCGACCCGTCCGCGCCCATCGTGCTGGAGAAGATGGTCTTCCCCGAGCCCGTGATCGCCCAGGCCGTGGAGCCCAAGTCCAAGGCCGACCAGGAAAAGATGGGCATCGCCCTGTCGCGCCTGGCGGCCGAAGACCCGTCGTTCCGCGTGCGCACCGATGAGGAATCGGGCCAGACCATCATTGCCGGCATGGGCGAGCTGCACCTGGAAATCATCGTGGACCGCATGAAGCGCGAGTTCAACGTGGAAGCCAACGTGGGCAAGCCCCAGGTGGCCTACCGCGAGACCATCCGCAAGAAAGTCACCGATGTGGACGGCAAGTTCGTGCGCCAGTCCGGCGGCAAGGGCCAGTACGGCCACGTGGTCTTCACGGTGGAGCCGCACGAGCCCGGCAAGGGCTTCGAGTTCGTCGACGCCATCAAGGGCGGCGTGGTGCCGCGCGAGTACATCCCTGCGGTGGAAAAAGGCGTGGTCGAGGCCCTGACCAGCGGCGTGCTGGCCGGCTACCCCGTGGTGGACGTCAAGGTCACGCTGACCTTCGGCTCGTACCACGACGTGGACTCCAACGAAATGGCCTTCAAGATGGCGGCCATCTTCGGCTTCAAGGAAGCGGCGAGAAAGGCCAGCCCCGTCATCCTGGAACCCATGATGGCCGTGGAAGTCGAGACGCCTGAGGACTACGCCGGCACCGTCATGGGCGACCTGTCCTCGCGGCGCGGCATGGTGCAGGGCATGGACGACATGGCCGGCGGCGGCAAGTCCATCAAGGCCGAAGTGCCCCTGTCCGAAATGTTCGGCTACGCCACCTCCCTGCGCTCGCAAACGCAAGGCCGTGCCACCTACTCCATGGAGTTCAAGCACTACGCCGAAGCACCGCGCAACGTGGCCGAGGCCGTGATCAACGCGCGGGTCAAGTAAAAGAGTCTGCGCCACAGGCCAGGCCGTGAGGCCATGGCCGTGGCCTGCACCCCTCCCGTATGTCCACGCCTGCGTCGGGCCGCCTGCGGGGTTGCAGTCCTGCCGCAGGACAGGACTGCCTGGTCATCTGACTCGCCGTGATTGTTTGAACGTAGCGCGCAGCGCGAAGTGAGTTTCACGGCGAACCCCGCAGGCGGCCCGGCGCAGGTTGCCCGCAGCGAAGCGAAGGGACGTGGACATTCGGGTCGCCTTCTTTGATCTGACCTTTCTTGGCGAATCAAGAAAGGGCAGTCGGCCGCCGGGCCGAGACCCGGCCTCGAAAAACAACCCCCCGGCAGGGACAAAAACAAGCGCCCCGTCCCAAATCCAAAGGCTCAATGAAAAACAGCTCCTTGAAGGAGCTGTTTTTCATAAGAGAGGAGAAGCCGGAATCAGGCCTCAGGCTGCTGCTCAGATTCAGCAGCCTCAGCCTCAGCAGCCGGAGCCGCCTCACCAGAATCCGCCAAAGCCTGCCGCACCCCCGCCTTCTCACCAGCAGAAGCAAACTTGCTGTACTTGCCAACGATGCCGACCAGCGCACCATAGATGCGCGGATTGCCCGCCAGGCATTCCTTCTGCTCCAGGAAATCGGCTTCGCCCGTGAAGTTGCCGACCAGGCCACCGGCCTCGGTCACCAGCAGGCTGCCGGCGGCCACGTCCCAGATCTGCAGGCCGCTTTCGAAGAAGCCATCGGCAAAGCCGGCTGCCACGTAGGCCAGGTCCAGCGCGGCGGCGCCGGGGCGGCGCACGCCTGCGGTTTCCTGCATCACGTCGCCCAGCATGTTCATGTACTGCTTGAAGTTGTCGCCACGGCGGAAGGGGAAGCCGGTGGAGATCAGGCTGTCCTTGAGCTGGATGCGCTTGGACACGCGGATGCGGCGGTCATTCAGGTAGGCGCCGCGGCCGCGCGTGGCCGTGAACAGGTCGTTGCGCGAGGGGTCGTACACCACGGCGTGCTCCACCTTGCCCTTGAAGGACAGGGCAATGCTCACGCAGTACACGGGGAAGCCGTGGATGAAGTTGGTAGTGCCGTCCAGCGGATCGATGATCCAGACGTAGTCGGAGTTCTTGGCGCCGAACTCGTTGCCCGATTCCTCGGCCAAGATGCCGTGGCCCGGGTAGGCGCCCAGCAAGGTTTCGATGATGGCCTGCTCGGCCGCCTTGTCCACCTCGGTCACAAAGTCGTTGACCTGCTTTTGTGCGACACGCACGGATTCCACGTCAAGAGCCGCGCGGTTGATGATGGCGCCGGCGGCGCGTGCGGCCTTGATGGCCACGTTGAGCATGGGATGCAGGTTGGTCGACATAGATTGTGAGGCGTAGGCGGAGCAGCGGCTGTGCAAGGAGAGGACGGTCCTCTCTGGCAAAAGCAGGCTGTTTGACGCGGGTAAGAACGGAAAAAGCCGCGTCCGGCGATGCGGGGCGGCGACAATAGCGCGCAATTTTACCCGCCTTGTCCGTTTTGTGCTGCGCAACCTGTCCCGTCTTGGGGGCTCTGCCGGCGCCGGCAGGCCAGCGACGCCATGAAAACCCGATTCGTACTGATAGAAACCAGCCACGCCGGCAATGTGGGTGCCGCCGCCCGCGCCTTGAAGACCATGGGCTTTGACGACCTGGTGCTGGTGCGCCCGCGCTGGCCCAACGTGCTGCGCAAGGAAGAGACCATCCAGCGGGCCAGCGGCGCGCTGGACGTGCTGGGCAATGCGCGCGTGGTCGAGACGCTGGAGGAGGCGCTGGACGGCATCAGCCACCTGTGCGCCACGGCCATGACGCCGCGCGACTTCGGCCCGCCCACGCGCACGCCGCGCCAGCATTTCGAGCTGCTGCTCAGCGGGGCGCTGGATGTGCTGGCTGCGCCCGATGAGGCCGATGCGCCCGATGAAGCGGCGCCGACCGCCGATGCATCCGTGTCGGCACCGGCTCCCGCGCCGCGCTGCAACCAGTCGGGCGTGGCCTTCCTGTTCGGCTGCGAGCGCTTCGGCATGAGCAACGACGATGTCTACCGCAGCGATGTGGCGCTGTCGATTCCGTCCAATCCGCAGTTCGGTTCGCTGAACCTGGGGGCGGCCATCCAGGTGGTGGCCTATGAATGGCGCCAGGCGCTGGGCGGCTTTCCCGTGGTGGAGCACACGCCCGCGCCGCAGCGCGCCGACGCGGCCCAGGTGGCCGGCATGCTGGGCCATTGGGAGCAGGCGCTGGCGCATATCGGCTTTCTTGATCCGGCTGCGCCCAAGAAGCTCATGCCGCGCCTCAACCAGCTTTTCAACCGCTCGCAACTGACCGCCGAGGAAATCCACATCCTGCGCGGTGTTGCGAAGGCCATGCTGCAGAGCACCCCACCGAAACGCTAGACTGAGCGGTCTTGTCAACAATAACCAGCCCCTAGATGCTTGACCGCCTGCGCTCCGATATCCAGTGCATCCTCGACCGCGACCCTGCGGCACGCAGCACCTGGGAGGTCATCACCTGTTACCCGGGTCTGCATGCGATCTGGCTGCAGCGCCCGGCGCACTGGTGCTGGAACCATGGCCTCAAGTGGCTGGGGCGCTTCATCTCGCACATTGGCCGCTGGCTCACCGGCATCGAGATCCACCCCGGCGCCGTCATCGGCGAGCGCGTCTTCATCGACCACGGCATGGGCGTCGTCATCGGCGAGACGGCCGTGGTCGGCGACGGCTGCACCATCTACCACGGCGTGACCCTGGGCGGCACCTCGCTGTACAAGGGCGCCAAGCGCCATCCCACGCTGGGCCGCGACGTGGTGGTCAGCGCGGGCGCCAAGGTGCTGGGCGGCTTCGAGGTGGGCGACGGTGCCAAGATCGGCAGCAATGCCGTGGTCATCAAGCCCGTGCCCGCAGGCGCCACGGCCGTGGGCATTCCGGCGCGCATCATCGCCAGCAAGAACGGCCACAGCGCCGATGTGACCGAGCACGACCCGGCATTGGCCAAGGCCGAGTCCATCAAGGTCCCGTCGGCCGCCGCGCCCCAGCCTTTCACGGCCTACGGCATCACCCAGGAAATGGACCCCGTGGCCCAGGCCATGCGCGGCCTGAGCGATGGCGCGGCCGCGCATGAGCAGCAGATCGCGCTGCTGTGGGAGGCGATTGCCAAGCTCTCGGCCGGCAGCAAGGTGGGCGACTGCGTGCCCTGCGAGTCCGAGCGCCCGCAGGCCTTCCAGAAGGACAAGATCGACCAGATCATGGGCAAGTAGGCCTGCACAAGATCACCAAAGATCCCCAAGATCCCCCAAGAAGACCGGAGACTCCGACCAGCATGAACGTTGAACAGGCCTTGCATGCGCGCCGCTCCGTGCGCGCCTTCCTGCCCCAGTCGCCCGATGCGGCGCTGGTGCGCACCCTGATGGAACAGTCGGCCAATGCGGCCTCGGGCGGCAACCTGCAGCCCTGGCGCGTGCTGGCGCTGACGGGCGAGCCGCTGCAGCAGTTGCTGACCGCCGTTGCCGAAGCCGAGCCCCAGGACGCCCAGCCCGGCCTGTCCTACCCGCCCAACCTCTGGGAGCCCTACCGCAGCCGGCGCTTTGCCAATGGCGAAGAGCTGTACCAGTCGCTGGGCATTCCGCGCGACGACAAGCCCGCGCGGCTGGAGCAGCTGGCGCGCAACGGCCAGTTCTTCGGCGCGCCCGTGGGCCTGATCGTGGCGGTGGACGAGCGCATGGGCCTGCCGCAGTGGGTGGACCTGGGCATCTACCTGCAGTCCTTCATGCTGCTGGCCTGCGCCAATGGCCTGGCCACCTGCGCCCAGGGCTTCTGGCGCCGCTACAACGACGCCGTGACCCAGGCGCTGGCGCTGCCCGAGGGCTACCACGTGGCCTTCGGCATTGCGCTGGGCTACGAGGACAAGAGCGCCCCCATCAACGGCTGGCGCGCCACGCGCGCTCCGCTGGCCGAATGGGGTGCGCTGCGCGGCTTTGACTGACGGCGGCGCATGGCCCCTGGGCAAACCCGCAGGCGATGGGCCTCCAACCATCCCCTATACTTGCCGCTGCTCCGGGGTGTGCTGATGCACTGAGATGCCAACCGGTCCATGCGCTGCATGGGCCAGGCGGCGAACCCGACGAACTTGATCCGGTTGATACCGGCGGAAGAAGAGCGGGACCCTGAAGCGGGGCCGAAGTCAGAGGATGGAAGTCCGCCACGGCGGATACACGCAGGGCCGCAACGGCCAGGCAGGCCACCATCCGATGCGCATCGACCCTTGCCAACCAAGGCTGCTCGTGCGCCTTGGCGTGCGTGGCAACCAGGGGCCAAGGCCATACGGCCCTGGCAGGCCCACACTGGCATAGCCCGGTGCGCGGCCTTTGGCACAGCCCAAGGAGTGTGTCCGGTTCCCGGAGCGTTGTTGATCGACGCTTTGAACGCAAGGAACCCGACATGAACGCTCCCGATTCCATCTTCACCCCCGCAGCCGGCGAAGCTCCAGACGCACAGCGTTTTTCCGACCTGCTGGCGCAGTCGCGCAAGCCGTTCCCGGCCTCCACCAAGAGCTATCTGCAAGGCAGCCTGCACAGCGGCCTCAACGTGCCCGTGCGCGATATCCAGCTGACCAATGGCGAGCAGGTCAGCGTCTATGACACCTCGGGCCCCTACACCGATCCGGCCGTGGCCATCGACGTGCGCAGCGGCCTGCCGGGCGTGCGCAATGCCTGGATCGAGTCGCGCGGCGACAGCGAGTACTACGCCGGCCGCCTGCGCCAGGCCCTGGACGACGGCGGCAAGCGCGGCGAGGAGGACGAGCGCGTGGCCCGCCTGCGGGCCGAGGCCGCATCGCTGCAGCGCCAGCCGCGCCGCGCCAAGAGCGGTGGCAACGTCACCCAGATGCACTACGCGCGCAAGGGCATCATCACGCCCGAGATGGAGTACGTGGCCCTGCGCGAGAACGGCCGCCGCGAATGGATGGCCGAGTACCAGCAGGACGCCGCGCGCGAGGCGCGCCTGGCCGGCAACGGCCTGGGCGCCGCCATCCCCAAGATCATCACGCCCGAATTCGTGCGCGACGAAGTGGCGCGCGGCCGCGCCATCATCCCGGCCAACATCAACCACCCCGAGATCGAGCCCATGGCCATCGGGCGCAACTTCAAGGTCAAGATCAACGCCAACATCGGCAACTCGGCCGTCACCTCCAGCATCGAGGAAGAGGTCGAGAAGCTGGTCTGGGCCATCCGCTGGGGCGCGGACAACGTGATGGACCTGTCCACGGGCAAGAACATCCACACCACGCGCGACTGGATCATCCGCAACTCGCCCGTGCCCATCGGCACCGTGCCCATCTACCAGGCGCTGGAGAAAGTGGGCGGCATCGCCGAGGACCTGACCTGGCCCATCTTCCGCGACACCCTGATCGAGCAGGCCGAGCAGGGCGTGGACTACTTCACCATCCACGCCGGCGTGCGACTGGCCTACATCCACCTCACGGCCCAGCGCCGCACGGGCATCGTCTCGCGCGGCGGCTCCATCATGGCCAAGTGGTGCATGGCCCACCACCGCGAGAGCTTCCTGTACGAGCACTTCGAGGACATCTGCGACATCATGAAGCAGTACGACGTCAGCTTCTCGCTGGGCGACGGCCTGCGCCCCGGCAGCGCCTCGGACGCCAATGACGAAGCCCAGTTCGCCGAACTCAAGACCCTGGGCGAGCTGACCCAACTGGCCTGGAAGCACGACGTGCAGACCATGATCGAAGGCCCCGGCCACGTGCCCATGCACATGATCCAGGCCAACATGACCGAGCAGCTCAAGCACTGCCACGAGGCGCCGTTCTACACCCTGGGCCCGCTGACCATCGACATCGCCCCCGGCTACGACCACATCGCCAGCGCCATCGGCGCGGCCATGATCGGCTGGTTCGGCACCGCCATGCTGTGCTACGTCACGCCCAAGGAGCACCTGGGCCTGCCCGACCGCGACGACGTCAAGCAGGGCATCATCGCGTACAAGATCGCGGCCCACGCCGCCGACGTCGCCAAGGGCCACCCCGGCGCCCGCGCCCGCGACGACGCGCTGAGCCAGGCCCGCTTCGACTTCCGCTGGCAGGACCAGTTCAACCTGGGCCTGGACCCCGACACCGCCCAGGCCTACCACGACGAAACCCTGCCCAAGGACAGCGCCAAGGTGGCGCACTTCTGCTCCATGTGCGGCCCCAAGTTCTGCTCCATGAAGATCACCCAGGAAGTGCGCGAATTCGCCGCCGCCAAGGGCGTGGCCGAGCAGGAAGGCATTGCCGCCGGAATGCAGGCCAAGGCCGAGGAATTCAACCGCGCGGGCGGAGAGTTCTATATCCCCATCGTGGCGGCCAGCAGCGATACGACAGCGCGTTGATCGCGCGGCATTGAGCCGATCCGGGCTGCGTGCAATGCGCGGCCCGGTGGCCGCCGTGGATGGCGCGGCGGCCTTTCCTTGGGAAAACACCTAGCGGTCCGTGATGGCTGAGGATCAGTCCGTCGCCGAATCGTTTATCTCCAGCCACCTTCTCCCTCCGAGAATTCCATGGCCAGCCGTTACCGGCGTTGCCCCCGCAGGCTTCGCAGGCACAAGAACATGAACGCGCTGACTGTACGGCCACAGTTTCCACGCGTGGCCGGCAAGGACTTCAGTACGCCCTGGCCCTCGTGGCGAGGGCTTTCGCCAACTGGCAATCGGGAGGAGGAGACGACATGGCTAGAAGAACCATTCAATGGCTGGGCACGGCGCTTGCATTGGGCACGGCCCTGGCGGCCCAGGCCCAGAGTTCGGTCACGCTCTATGGGCGTGTGGTCGCGGGGGTGGACTACCAGAACAATGTGTACGACCCGGCCACGGGGGGCTCCGGCAGCCTGTGGCGGGCCGTGGGCAACCAGTGGGGCACAAGCATGCTGGGTTTCAAGGGGGAGGAGGACCTGGGCGGCGGGCTGCATGTGCTGTTCACGCTGGAGTCGGGCTTCAGCATCGACGATGCCAGGTTCAACGGCGCAGGTTTCTTCAACCGCCGCACCTTCGTGGGACTGCGCAGCGGCTGGGGCACGCTGAAGCTGGGCAAGGACCTGTCGATCTCGGATGCGCACTGGGCGCTGGACCCCACGGGCCAGCAGTTCATCGGCTCGGCCACGCTGGTGCGGGGGCGCAACTGGGGCGGGCATGACAACATGGTCTCGTACGAAACGCCCAGCTGGGGCGGCCTGCGCGTGCTGGCGCTGACCGGCCTGGGCGAGCAGCCGCAGGGCGCATCGCGGCTGCGCAAGGATGCGCTGTCGGTGTCCTATACCGCGCCCACGTTCGAGTTGCGCGCCATCTACGACGTGGCCCGCGATGCCAATGGCCGCTTCAGCGATCTGTACACCACATCCCGCAACCTGACGCTGGGCGGCACGGTGACGCTGTCCGCGCTCAAGCTGTTCGCGGGCTATGAGCAGCTGTCCGCGCCCGACAGCGCGGCTGGCGTGCCCAACAAGGCGCGGCAGTACTGGATGGGCGCGCGCTACAAGGTGTCAGGCCCGCTGACGCTGATCGGGGCGGGCTACCGCACCACGGTCAACAACGGCGGCGGCAGCGCCAACCTGTTCATGGCGGGCGCCGACTACGCGCTGTCCAGGCGCACGCTGCTGTACGCCAGCGTGGGCAATGTGCGCAATGGCGGCAATGCGAACTTCTCGGTGGAGACCACCAACAACAACCCGGCGCCGGGCGGCAGCCAGACCGGCCTGTACCTGGGCATGGCGCATTCGTTCTGACCGGGGCGGGCACTTTGGCGGAGGTTGCCGGCCCTTGCTCAAGGGGCTTGCCATCCGCCGCCCAGCACCTTGTTGATCGTCACCTGGTTTTGCAGTTGCGCCAGGTGCAGGGCCGACAGGGCCAGCTGTGCGTTGCGGCTGCGCTCCTGCGCATCCAGCCAGGTGCGCAGGGGTACCTGGCCTGCGCGGTAGCGTGCCTCGTACAGGCGGGTGATTTCTGCCGATTCCTGCATGACGCGCTGCTGTGCCTGCTCCTGGCTGGCCAGCTCGGTGCGGGCGGACAGGGCTTTTTCCGTTTCCGCCAGCGCGGCGTACAGCGACTTGCGGAAGTTGACCACGGCCTCTTCATGCTGGTTGCGCGCAATGGCGGTGTTCAGCCGCATCTCGCCCACGTTCAAAAAAGGCAGGGTCATGCTGGCGCCCAGGGCCGCCACGGGGTTGGCCAGCAGGTCGAGCAGCGAGTTGCTGGAGCCCCCCAGGCTGCCGGTCAGCGACAGCGTGGGGTAGTAGCGCGCGGTGGCCGCATCGCTGCTGGCCAGGGAGGCGCGCAGCCGCAGTTCGGCGGCGCGCAGGTCGGGGCGGCGGCCCAGCAGTTCGGCGGGCAGTCCTGCGGCAATGGCAGGCAGCGCGCCCGTGGGCAGGGCCTGCGGCTCGCCACCGGGTGCCTCGGCGCCCAGGAGCAGCTCGTTGAGCGCCTGCCGCAGTTCGGCGCGGGACTGCGTGTACTGGCTGAGCAGCGCTTGCTGCTCGGCCAGCGCCTGCCGGGCCTCGCGCCGTTCCAGGCTGGATACGGCGCCGCTGCGGTACTGCGCCTCCACCAGCTCGCCGGTGCGGCGTGTGTACTCCAGGCTTTGCCGCGCAAATTCCAGGCGCTCGTTGGCCAGGGCCAGTTGCCAGTACAGGCTGGCGGTGGTGGCCGCCAGGGACAGGGCCACGGCCTGCCTGTCCTGCTCGCTGGCCTGGGCCTCGAAGACGGCCGCATCGCGCTGGGCACCCAGGCGGTCGAACAGGTCCAGCTCCCAGCCCACGCTCAGCGTGGCGCTGGACGTCTCCAGCGTGCTGCGCGGGCTGCCGGACAGCGGCCGGCTGGCCCCGGTGCTGAGCGTGCCGCCGGGTTGCGGCAGCAGGGCGCGGCCCGCCAGCTGCGCCTGCAGCGCGGCGCGGCGCACACGGATGCCTGCCGTTGCCAGGTCGGGGTTGCGCGCAAGGGCCATGTCGATCCATGCATCCAGGCGCGGATCGCCGAAGGCGCGCCACCATGCCTCGGGCGAAGGCGCGGCCGCCGAGGGCTGCGCATGCTCGAACTGTGCGGGCAGCGCCACCTGCGGCGCCTCGTAGGTTGTGCGCGTGATGGCGCCGCAGCCGGCCAGGGCCACTGCGCATGCCAGCACGCCGGTCTTCAGCATATGCATGTCAATCTCTCGATAGAGCCTGTACGGGGTCGAGGCGCGCAGCACTGCGCGCCGGCAGGAAGCCGAAACCGATCCCGATGAGGGAGGAGCAGGCCACGGCCAGCACGATGGAGGCGGCCGAGAACGAGAGCTGGAAGCTGGAGCCCGACAGGCTCACTGCCAGGCCCAGGCTCAGCGCCAGAGAGACACCCAGGATGCCGCCCACGATGCAGACCAGCACGGCCTCGATCAGGAACTGCTGAAGGATGTCCGACTGGCGCGCGCCGATGGCCATGCGCACGCCGATCTCGCGCGTGCGCTCGGTCACCGACACCAGCATGATGTTCATCACGCCGATGCCGCCCACCAGCAGCGCAATCATGGCGATGGCCGAGACCAGCAGCGTCAGCGTGGTGCTGGTGCGCGTGATGGCCTGGCGGATCTGGTCGGAGTTCCAGATGAAGAAGTCCTTGGTGCCATGGCGCTCGGTCAGCAGGCTGGTGGCGGCCTTTTGCGCGATCTCGGCCGGCACCGCGTCCTTGATGCGCAGCGTGATGCTGTCCAGGTGGTACTTGCCGACCAGGCGCGTGGCGGCTGCGGTGTAGGGCACGAAGAAGGTGGGCGTGGAGCCGCCGAAGCTGTTTTGCGCAGGCCGGAGCACGCCGACGATTTCCACGGGCATCTGGCCCAGCAGCACGACCTCGCCCAGCGGGCTGGGGTTGGTGGGGAACAGGGCGGTGGCGGTCTTCTGGTCGATCACCGCCACCTGGGCGTGCAGGTCCACGTCGCGCTGGTCGAAGAAGCGGCCCGATGCCAGGCGCAGGCCGCGCACGCGAAAGTGCTCGAAGCCCACGCCCGTCACCTGGGCCGTGGCCGCGTTCTCGCGGTACAGCGCCGTGACGCCGACCGACACATTGGGCGTGGCGCTGTCCACGTAGGGCTGCTCGGCCAGGGCCTGGGCGTCGGCGGCGACCAGGGTCTCGATGGCGGCCGCGCGCGTGTCGCCGAAGTCCTTGCCGGGGAAGATGTCCAGCGTGTTCGTGCCCAGCTCGCTGATCTGGTTCATCACCTGCTGCTGCGCACCGCGCCCCAGCGCCACCACCGAGACCACGGCCGAGATGCCGATGATGATGCCCAGCATGGTCAGGAAGGTGCGCAGGCGGTGGGCGTTCATGGCGCGCAGGGCCATGCGCAGGGCTTCGCCAAAGCGGTCCGACAGTCCGCGCCAGGAGGCCCGGCGCGCGCCGGATGCCGGCTCCACGGGCGGCCTGGCTTCGTGCGGGGTGCTGCGCCGGTCGGCAATGATGGCGCCGTCGCTGATCTCGATCACGCGCGTGGCGTGGGCGGCGACGGCCATGTCGTGCGTGACCAGGATGATGGTGTGGCCGTCGGCATGCAGCTCCTGCAGGATGCGCATGACCTGCTCGCCGCTGGCCTTGTCCAGCGCGCCCGTGGGCTCGTCGGCCAGGATGACGGCGCCGCCGTTCATCAGCGCACGCGCAATGGACACGCGCTGCTGCTGCCCGCCCGACAGCTGGCCCGGCCGGTGCTGCATGCGGTCGGCCAGGCCCAGGCGTTCGAGCAGGGCGGCCGAGCGCGCATGCCGCTCGCCGGCCGGTGTGGCCGCGTAGACGGCGGGCAGCTCCACATTGCCCTGGGCCGTGAGGTCGGGCAGCAGGTGGTAGCGCTGGAAGATGAAGCCGAAGTGCTCGCGCCGCAGCGCGGCCAGCGCGTCGGGCCCCAGCTCGCTGGTCTCGCGGCCCGCGATGCGGTAGCTGCCCGAGGTCGGATGGTCCAGGCAGCCGAGGATGTTCATCAGCGTGGACTTGCCCGAGCCCGAGGCGCCCACGATGGCCACCATCTCGCCGGCCTCGATGGTCAGGTCGATGTCCTTGAGTACCGCCACCGTGGTGTCGCCCGCAGGAAACTCCCGGCGCAGGCCCTGCATCTGCAGCAATGCATGGTCCATGCTTACATTCCCATCGGGTCGCTGCCGGCCGGCTTGCCGCCGGGGCTGGCCTCGCCGATCACCACCTGCTCGCCGGGCTCCAGCCCCGACAGCACCTGGGCCTGGGCGTTGGTGCGCAGGCCCACGCGCACCTTGCGCTCGGTGACCTGGCCCTGGGCATCGCGCACGCGCACGCTGTAGTTGTCGTCGGCATCGCGGCTGCCCAGCGCGGCGGCCGGCATGAGCACGGCCTTGTCGGCCTGGGCCACGCGCACGGTGACCTGGGCGGTCATGGAGGGGCGCAGCTTGCCTTCCGGGTTGGGCACGTCGAACTGGGCGTTGTAGTAGATGGCCTTGGCGGCCTGGGCGCCGGTGGCGGTCGCTGCGCCAGCGGTGGCGTCCGTGGCGATGGAGGCGGGCGCAGGCTCTATGCGCTCGATCGTGGCGGTGTGGCGCTGGCGGCCGCTGCCCAGCGTGGTGAACCAGACCGTCTGGCCCAGCTGGATCTTGTCCACGTCGGCCTCGGCAATCTCGGCGCGCACGGTCATCACGTCGAGCTTGGCCAGCATGACGATGGTGGGCGTGGTCTGGAAGGAGTTCAGGGTCTGGCCCTGCTTGGTGACCACGGCCACGATCACGCCGTCCATGGGCGCGACGATGCGGGTGTAGCCCAGGTTGATGCGCTCGGTCTCCACCTGGGTGCGTGCCTGCTCGATCTGTGCCTGAAGGGCGCCGACATCGGCCAGCGCGGTGTCCAGCGCAGCCTTGGCGGCTTCATGGTCGGCGCGCGAGGTGGCGTCGGCCTGCAGCAGCTCCTGCTGGCGCTGGAAGGTCAGCCGGGCCTGGACGAGGGCCGCGCGCCGCGCGGCCAACTGGGCCTGCAAGGCGGTGACGGATGCCTCGGCATTGCGCAGCTTGATGCGCTGCGGCTGGGCATCGACTTCGGCGATCAGGTCGCCGGCCTTGACCTTCTGGCCCAGCTCCACGTGCAGGCGCCTGACCTGGCCCGAGACCTGGGCGCCCACGGCCACCAGTTCCTTGGGGTGCAGCCGGCCCACGGCTAGCACGGTCTGCTCCAGGTCGCCGACGGTGACGGGTGCGGTTGCGAATTGGGTGGAGGGCTTGGCACTGGCCTTCCACCACACCAGGCCTGCGACCATGCATGCGCCTGCGACGGCGACCATGGCCCATTTGCGATTGAACTTCATTCTTCCCCTGCCGCGCGGTCGGCCGCAGGGGAGACAGTCCCTGCCCGGCGCCGCGCCAGATGCTCGAACTTACCAGTCTGGCGCGGTTCGATGTCCCGGCATTGACCAAGGCATGGAGATTCAGTGGAGAAAAGCGAGGAGAGGGAGCGGCCGGGCTGCCCCCTCGGCTCACCGCAAGTTCAGCGCAAGTTCAGCGCCAATATTGGCACTTGCTCTCGGCCTTGGTGGTCCAGACCTGCTCGGCCGGCAGCTTCTTGACCAGCTTGTAGTAGTCCCAGGTGCCCTTGGATTCGGCCGGGGATTTCACTTCCATCAGGTACATGTCGTGCACGTAGCGGCCGTCCTCGCGCAGGTAGCCGCTGCCGAAGAAGTCGTCCATCTTCATGCCGCGCCAGGTGGCCATGACCTTGTCGGCATCCAGCGTGCCAGCCTTTTCCACGGCCTTGAGCCAGTTCATGGTGGCCGAGTAGTCGGCCGCATGGATTTCGCTGGGGCGGCGCTGGGTCTTGGCCATGAAGGCGTCGGCGAACTTGCGCGAGGCATCGTTCATGTCCCAGTACCAGCTGGTGGTGAACTGCATGCCCTGCGTGTTCTTCAGGCCCAGGCTGTGCACGTCGGTGAAGAACACCAGCAGGCCGGCCAGCTTCATGTCCTTGGTCACGCCGAACTCGCGCGCGGCCTTGATGGAGTTGATGGTGTCGCCACCCGCGTTGGCCAGGCCCAGGATCTGGGCCTTGGAGTTCTGCGCCTGCAGCATGAAGCTGGAGAAGTCGCTGGCGTTCAGCGGCGTCTTGACCGAGCCCAGCACCTTGCCGCCGCGCGCCTCGATGATCTTGGTGGTATCGGCCTCCAGCGCATGGCCGAAGGCATAGTCGGCGGTCACGAAGTACCAGCTCTTGCCTCCGGCCTCCACCACGGCCGCGCCCGTGCCCTTGGCCAGGGCCACGGTGTCGAAGGCGTAGTGCACGGTGTAGGGGCTGCACTGCTCGTTGGTCAGCGCCGAGCTGCCCGCGCCGTTGTCGATGAAGACCCGCTTTTTCTCCTGCGCCACCTTGGCCATGGACAGGGCCGTGGCCGAGTTGGTGCCGCCAAACACCAGGCTGATGCCCTGCGTGTCAATCCACTCGCGCGCCTTGCTGGCGGCAATGTCGGCCTTGTTCTGGTGGTCGGCCGTCAGCAGCTCGATGGGCTTGCCCAGCAGCTTGCCGCCGTAGTCGTCGATGGCCATCTGTATCGCCACGGCGCCGTTCTTGCCCTCGACATCGGCATAGAGACTGGACATGTCGGTGATGAAGCCGATCCGAACCTTGTCCTGCTGCGCCAGGGCCGGCGTTGCCAGTGCGGCGGCGCACAGTGCCAGGGCCAGCGGTGTCATCAGCGATGTCTTGGGGCGTTGCTGCATGAAGTCTCCTTGCTTTGGATGGAAAAAGCCCGCTGCTGTTGCGCAGGGGCCGGGTGATTCCATGCTGGCAGGGACAGGGGCCTGCCGCATTGGGGCAAGCACGGGCTTGGTGGCCCCGGTGCGACAGTACAGCCGCTCATCCTTGCAACGTGGCCGGCCCGTTGATTGATCGCCATGCGCTGCGTATCCCGGCCGTGGCTTGTGCGCGCGTCAGGACCTGCTTTTCCGTTCCTTGACCTGGGAATGCGAAAGCACTGGACTTGAATTAATTTGTCTGGAAAAACAATCAAAAATTCAGGTTTTGCTTAGAATAATGGACAAATGAAATCGCCAGAAAAGTCCACCCTTCTTCAGCGCCAACTGCTTTTGCAGTTCGGTGACCGGCTCAAGCGTCTGCGCAAGGAGCAGGGGCTGGGCACGGTCGAGATGGCCTCGCGCGTAGGCATATCCCGCAGCACGCTCGCTGCAGTCGAGTCCGGCGATCCCGGGCCATCCATGGGCACGTACCTGCGGGTCATGTCGGAACTGGGCATAGGGGGAGAATTGGCATTGCTGGCGGGCGACGCCCTGCAGCCCGCGCCCGCAGGAACTGCCGCAGCCCGTTCGCGCCATGCCAGGCCCGTCGTACAGGTTCTGGTGCGTGCGCAGGATGCGCGCCATGAAGTGCAGGATCTGCAAAGCCTCGCATTGCATGAAGAAGCCGTGCGCCTTGTGCGATCTGACCCGGCATTGCTGCAGCAGGCACAGGACACGTTGGAGAGGTGGTTGAGCCAGGGGGATTCGCATTCCGCCAGCCTGTGGAGGCAGTGGCAGGATGTCTTGCAAAATGGCCGCTGGCGCACCATCCTGGCCCGCACGCGAAGGGCCCAGGAACTGCGCCAGGCCTCGCCCCTGACATCGGTGCTGCCCGAACAGGTGCGCCAGCAGATACGGGCGCAGGTGGGGGATCTCAAGCGGGGCGTTGCATTGGGAGATACAGGGCGGGCCTATGAACCGAGAGGATCTTGAGCACATCATTCGTGCGAGCGGGGATGTGACGAATGAGTATGAATTCGTCATCGTGGGAAGTCAGGCAATCCTGGGCTCCATCCCGTATCCCGAGCCGGTTTTCAAGATGTCCGCAGAGGCGGACATCTATCCGCTCAACGCTCCGGATCTGGCGGACCGGATCGACGGATCCATTGGCGAAGGCACTCGCTTCCACGAGTATGGCACTGATGGAGCATGGCCATGTACAGGTCGATGCGGCACTGAAACTGGCAAGCAGCATGCCGTTGGGTGATGACGGCAAACGGCAATTGCGGGCCCGGATTCAGCGCTGGTTCAAGGGGCTGAAAAAATAAAAAGCAGCCCGCAGGCTGCTTGTCGATTGCCGTGTCCGCGCGATCAGGCCGCAGGTCGCGCGGTGCGCACTGCGCTCTTGGGGCGGAACGCCTTGCAGACGCTGTCGTCCGTTTCCAGATAGGGCCCGCCGATCAGGTCAACGCAATAGGGCACGGCCGCAAAGATGCCGTTGACCTTTTGCGTGCCATCGGGGTTCTTCAGACCTTCCAGGGTTTCGGCAATGGCCTTGGGCTGGCCCGGCAGGTTGATGATCAGGCTCTTGCCACGGATCACCGCCACCTGGCGCGACAGGATCGCCGTGGGCACAAAGGCCAGGCTGATCTGGCGCATCTGCTCGCCAAAGCCCGGCATTTCCTTGTCGGCCACGGCCAGCGTGGCTTCGGGCGTGACATCGCGCGGGGCAGGGCCGGTGCCGCCCGTGGTCAGCACCAGGCAGCAGCCGGCATCGACCAGCTCGATCAGCGCGGCGCTGATGCCGGCCTGCTCGTCGGGGATCAGGCGCGGCTCGAACGTGATGGGGTTCCTGAGCGCGCGGGTGAGCCAGTCCTGCAGGGCCGGCAGGCCCTTGTCCTCATAGACGCCGCTGCTGGCACGGTCGCTGATCGAAACGATGCCGATGCGCACGGCGTCATGGACGGGCTCACTCATCGTCGGCTTCCTCGCCAGCGCCGTCACCGTCCTCGGCTGTCTCGCGGCCCGTGCCGCCCAGCTGCTGGCGCACCAGCTGGAACAGGTCGCGGTAGGCACGGCCCTTGCGCTGGGCCAGGCCGGTGGATTCCTGCACATTGGCCTCATGGGCGCCCGGCATGTCCTTGCGGGCCTGGCGGATCAGGGCGCGCAGCTGCTGGGTGTCTGTGTCGGGGAAATGGTCCAGCCAGATGGACAGGGCCGATTCCTCGGCAATCAGGCGGTCGCGCCATTGCTCGGCCGCATGCAGGGCCATCTTCTCGGCGGCCGATCCGTTGTGCTGCTCGTCCAGCGCGGCGCGCACGGCGGCGATCTCGGTCTCGTCCAGCTTGCGCATGAGCTTGCCGACGTACTGCAGCTGGCGGCGCTTGCCTTCGAAATTGGTGATGCGCTTGGCCTCGGCCAGGGCATCGGCCAGCTGGTCGGGCAATTGCAGGCGCTTGAACAGGTCGGAGCGCAGCGTCAGCAAATCCTTGCCGAGGTCCTGCAAGGCGTCGGACTCGCGCTTGAGATCCGTCTTGCTGGAGTCGGGGGTGCCTTTGAGTTCGGCCTTGAGCTGCAGGTCGAGTTCGCTGCCTTCGGCAACGAAGTGACCTTTGACGTAGTAGCCTTTTTTGGGTTTGCGTGACATGGGGTAGGGGACAAATACAGTGGCGGCGCGGAGGGCGCTGCAGTGGCGGCTATCATAGCCGCCGCTATGAAAAAACCCCGTCCCCGCGCGGCAAGCACCGCCAAACCGCAGGCTGATTCCGGCTTCAGCTACAGCCAACCGTTTTTTGAAGACCTGGTGGACCGTGCCCTGGTCCACGCCAAGAAGCTCGGCGCCACCGACGCCGGAGCCGAGGCTTCCGAGGGCTGCGGCCTGAGCGTGAGTGTGCGCAAGGGGGCGCTGGAGACCGTGGAGCGCAACCGCGACAAGTCGCTGGGCGTGACCGTCTACCTGGGCAACCGCCGAGGCAACGCCAGCACCTCCGACTTCTCGGATGCCGCCATCCAGCAGACCGTGCAGGCCGCCTACGACATCGCGCGCTTCACCGCCGAGGACCCCATGGCCGGCCTGCCCGATGCGGCCGACATCGCCCCGCCCGGCACCCACCGCGACCTGCAGCTGTTCCACCCCTGGGAGCTGACCAGCGAGGTTGCGGCGCAGCTGGCGCTGCAGTGCGAAGAAGCTGCCCTGGGCACGCACAAGCGCATCACCAACAGCGAAGGCGCTGGCGTCTCGGCCCAGCAAAGCCATTTCTTCAGCGCCCATACCAATGGTTTCCGTGGCGGCTACGCCAGCTCGCGCCACAGCCTGTCGGTGGCGCCCATCGCATCGCTGCCCGGCCGCAATGGCGAGATGCAGCGCGATGCCTGGTACAGCTCCATGCGCAACGCGGCCGACCTGGCCTCGCCCGAAGCCGTGGGCCGCTACGCCGCCCAGCGCGCCCTGAGCCGCCTGGGCAGCCGCAAGATCCCGACCACCGAGTGCCCGGTGCTGTTCGAGTCCACGCTGGCCGCGGGCCTGCTGGGCAGCTTCGTGCAGGCCGTCAGCGGCGGCGCGCTGTACCGCCGCAGCACCTTCCTGCTCGACTCGCTGGGCAAGCCCGTCTTCCCCAAGCACATCGACATCACGGAAGATCCCTTCATCCTCGGCGGCAAGGGCAGCTCGCCCTTCGACGAGGAAGGCGTGCGCGTGCAGGCCCGCAAGGTGGTGGATGCCGGCCGCGTCGAGGGCTACTTCCTGTCCAGCTACTCGGCACGCAAGCTGGGCATGAAGACCACCGGCAATGCCGGCGGATCGCACAACCTGGTCATGACCTCGCGCCGCACCAAGGCCGGCGACGACCTGCCCGCCATGCTCAAGAAGCTGGGCACGGGCCTGTTCGTGATCGAACTCATGGGCCAGGGCGTGAACTACGTGACCGGCGACTACTCGCGCGGCGTCAGCGGCTTCTGGGTGGAAAACGGCGAAATCGCCTTCCCCGTGCATGAGATCACCATCGCCGGCAACCTCAAGGACATGCTCAAGGGCATCGAGGCCGTGGGCGCGGATGCCTACAACTACGGCGCCAAGACCGTGGGCTCTATCCTGATCAACCGCATGAAGGTGGCTGGTAGCTGAGCGCTGGTTCAGCTCAAAAATAAAGCGGCTTTTTGAAGCCGCTTTTTTGTGGATCTACACCACTCGCTGCCTCTGCACGCCCAGCCCCTCGATCCCCAGCTCCATCACATCGCCAGCCTTCAGATAGCGCGGCGGCTTCATGCCCATCCCGACTCCCGGGGGCGTGCCGGTGATGATGAGGTCGCCGGGCTCCAGCGTCATCACGCGGCTGCAGTGGCTGATGAGTTCGGCGCAGCCAAAGATCATGGTGCGCGTGCTGCCGCTCTGGCGGCGCTCCCCGTTCACATCCAGCCATAGCTGCAGGGCCTGCGGATCGGGCACTTCGTCGCGCGTGACCAGCCAGGGACCGATGGGGCCGAAGCGGTCGAAGCCCTTGCCCTTGCTCCACTGGCCACCGCTGCGGTCGATCTGGTATTCGCGCTCGGACACATCGTTGGCAAGGCAGTAGCCGGCCACATGCTCCAGCGCATCGGCCACGGACACATTGCGCGCGCGCTCGCCGATGACGATGCCCAGTTCCACCTCCCAGTCCATGCGTGTGCTGCCCTCGGGCAGGGGGATGTCGTCGTCGGGGCCGCAGGCGCAGCTGGGCCATTTGGCGAAGAGGATGGGCTCCTTGGGGAGGGGCATGCCGGCTTCCTCGGCATGGTCGCGGTAGTTCAGGCCGATGGCGACGAACTTGGACATGCCGCTCCACGGCATGCCGATGCGCACCGGACCTTGCACCAGGGGCAGCCTGGCAGGGTCGATGGCGGCCAGGGCCCGCAGCGCCTCGCGGCCCAGCAGGCGGGGCGTGTAGTCGTCCAACAGGGCGGAAAGGTCGCGGATCTGGCCTTCGGCATCCAGCAGGCCGGGCTTTTCCTGGCCCTCGGGGCCGAATCTCAGCAGTTTCATGAAGTTTCCTCTGGAGTTCCTGGAGTGGGTCGCTCTGCCGGCTGCAGGTGCTGTTGAGCAGCTGCAGGTGCGCAGATGCCGGCGCCCATTGTGAGGAATGTCTCGCGAAGTCTGGGAATGACGGGGCCTTGTCGGTGCGCGGGATATCCATGCGCCCACTGCCTCCGATCACGACGGCTGACAGCCCGATGCCTGCATGCCGGCAAGGCGCTGTCCTACCGGATGAGCAGGGTTTGGGAAGGCGATGCGACTGATTCAAATTGTCAAATTTGTTCCTGAATGTGTTTCTTCCGTGCCAGCAGTCTGGCCGGTTTGCTTAGGTGGTTCGAGGGAGAGCGACGTGGGTTTTCTGAGGCGTATGAAGTTGGGAACCATGCTGGGCATGGGTTTCCTTGCGGTGATCGTGGTCTGCGTGTGCGTGGCCGGCTTCGGCTGGATGAAGCTGCACGATCAGGGGGAGCAGTTGCGTGTTTTGGCCGAGGACCGCATGGGCAATCTGGCCCGGCTGCAATCGCTCAAGGACAACGCCAATGTGTCGGCGCGGGTGGTGCGCAATCTGGCGCTGATCACCGATCCGGCGCAGATGGCCGAGGAGAGCCGCCGGCTGGATGAGGTGGTTGCCAGGAACGGCCTGGTCATGAAGGAGTTGGACCAGCGCCTGCAGACCGAGCAGGCGCGCCGGCTCTTTGCCGACATACGGCAGGCGCGCCAGCCTTTCGTGGAGACCATGCGCCAGGCCGGTGACCTGGGCCTGGCCAACCAGGGCGATGCCGCCAGGGATCTGATCATGGGGCGCCTGCGCTCCTTGCAGACGACCTATTTCGATGCGGTCGAGGCACTGGTCGATTACCAGAAGGCACAGACGCAGGCCACGGTGGACGGCTCCCTGCGCAGCGTGGCCGAAGACGGCGTGGCCATGCTGGTGCTGACGCTGCTGGCCGCCGCGCTGGGCTCTCTGGTGGCCTGGATGATCACCAGGACGGTCAAGCAGCAGCTGGGCGGAGAGCCCTCCTATGCCGCCGGGGTGGCGCGCCAGATCGCGCAGGGCGATTTGTCCGTGCGGGTGCAACTGGCGCCCGGAGACACCTCCAGCCTGCTGCACGCCATGGAGGTCATGCGTGCCGGCCTGGCGCGCGTGGTCGCCGATGTGCGGCAAAGCAGCGAATCCATCGCGACCGGCGCCAGCCAGATCGCATCGGGCAATGCCGACCTGAGCCAGCGCACGGAGGAGCAGGCCAGCAATCTGGAGCAGACCGCCGCCTCCATGGAGGAGATGAACGCCACCGTCAAGCTCAATGCCGATACGGTGCGTACCGCCACCCAGCTGGCCGCATCGTCGAGCCAGGCCGCCACCGGCGGCGGCAAGATCGTGGACCGCGTTGTAGCCACTATGGAGCAGATCACCGCGAGTTCCCGGAAGATCGAGGACATCATCGGCGTGATCGACTCCATTGCCTTCCAGACCAACATCCTGGCGCTCAATGCCGCCGTGGAGGCGGCGCGGGCCGGCGAGCAGGGGCGTGGCTTTGCCGTGGTGGCATCCGAAGTGCGCAGCCTGGCCCAACGCAGCGCGGGGGCAGCCAAGGAGATCAAGGCCCTGATAGGTGAGAGCGTGTCCAAGGTGGACGAGGGCTCGGGCCTGGTGAGCGAGACGGGCTCCGCGATGAAGGACATCGTCCAGCAGGCGCAGCGCGTTGCCGACCTGATCGGCGAAATAGGCGCGGCCACGGCCGAGCAGGCCGACGGTGTGGCGCAGGTGGGCGACGCCGTCGTACAGCTGGACCAGGTCACGCAGCAGAATGCGGCCCTGGTCGAAGAGTCGGCGGCGGCTGCTGCCAGCCTGAACGCGCAGGCTGCCAGGTTGGTCGATCTGGTCAGTCTGTTCAAGCTGGATGGGCTGTCCTCACCTGCCGATCAGGCTCCTGTCGCGAAGCCCGCCGTGGCCTCCGGCATGCGTGGTCTGCCTTCAGGTGCCGACAGCTTGCCTCGCCAGTCCGGGGCGCAGGCCGCCATGCGGGGCGACAGCAGATCCACATCCACGGCAATGCGGGTGCCTGGCCCCCGCACTGCAGCCGAGCGCGCTGGTGAGAACTGGGAAGTGTTCTGACCCTGTGTTCATCGGGCCGCGTTGTAGTACCAGTGCAGCGGCTCGCAGTCCATGTCGGGACGGCCAGCCGCTGCATAGGCCTGTAGGCAACTCACATGGTTTTCAATGCGCGTCTTTTCCTCTTCGGACAATGTTCCCAATACCATGTTGGCCGAAAGCGCAGAACGGTAGAGCTTGAGCGCGTAGTTCATGTCCAGTGGAAGCTTTTCCTGAATATCGCCCTCTCGCTTTCTGACCATGGCGAGCATTTGCAGTTTGACGTCCACATATCTATACAAGGCTTCGGGGGAAGGATAGAGTCGCATACTCGTTCCAAAGGATTTGGCGGCGGGAGACCATGCTTTACGTTGAAAGTCTTTCATGCCGTGCTGGTAGAAGTTCTGCGCGGCGGTTTGGTCTGCATGCCGATTTGTTTGAAGCCAGTTGCGTACAAAGTCAGCATCGCCCACCTCTTCCGATGCCAGGAGATCTTCTGGACTTTTTTCTTGTGCATAGCATCCAGCGAGAAGCAGGGCGCTAGCGAACCACGGAAACCATGCCAACAGTTTTGCCATCACCACTCCTGCAGAGAATTAGATATTGATAAAGTGAATTCCATTGCGCCGGATCCACGGTGATGCATCCGGCACTCTCGTGCCCTGGGTGCAGGTATCTATCGTTGCGAAAAGGAGTTGCACTTCCATTGTTGAGGAAAAACCAATTTTTGGCATAGGGTGTTTTATGTAAATATGCAGACCCTATTGAGTGTGGGAAATCTGGGATTTGAACAGGGTGCGTTCCTGTTTTAATAGGATTTTCGTCGTCTGTAAAAGCTCGGACACGACCCCCTGGATAGATCAGGGTCTTGCGGCTCAAAATGAATTGAATGATTGCAGCAGGCCGATATGCGGGAGCCTGTTTTCGGAGGTATCCCTGTTTCACAGAAAACCTGTTGCCACTTTCGACGCCCTCCTTGACGATGAAATGGTCGCGCCCATTCGAGCTGGATTCCATCTCGGTGGCAATATGCTCCGGCAGCGCAACAATAGCGCCCGAAGGCTCGCGCCTGACATTGAGCCAGCCATCCGTTCCTGCACTGGTATATTTTCTTTCCGCCATTGCCCCTCCCAGGATTTGAAGCGTCCGCAGACATCGTTGTGAGATGCCGATTGTGTGCGGATTGCCATTCAGTTGGAGGAGGAAATGAAGGGGGAGGAAAATTTTCAGAATGATCCTAGGATATATGAGTCACGGTGATTTGAGGGTGGAATGCCGTGGTGCCCATGGCCCGCCACTCCATGGGTCGAGAGTGGCGGGTTTCAATGTCTCATGCAGCCGGCTGGGGCGGTGTCTGCTGCGCCGGCTGCCCCGCAGGATTTGCCGGCATGTTGCGCACATGCAGGTCCAGCTGCGGGAAGGCCACGGCAATGCCAGCGTCCTTGAGCCGGTCGTTGACGCGGCGGTTGAGGTCGTGGCGCACGGGCAGGCGGTCTTCGACCTTGCCCACGTAGGCGCGCAGCTCGAAGCGCTGGCCGTTGCCTTCCAGCGCCATGAACCAGCAGTTGGGCTCGGGCTCGCGCAGCACCTGGGGGTGCTCCCTGGCAATGTCCAGCAGCATGTTGCGCACCTGCTCGGGGTCGTTGCCGTGGGCCACGGGCACGTCGATCACCAGGCGGGTCACGTCGTCGCTCAAGGTCCAGTTCGTCACCTGGCCCGTGATGAAGGTCTTGTTGGGGATGACGATTTCCTTGTTGTCGAAGTCCAGCACCGTGGTGGCCCGCGTGCGGATGCGCGTGACGGTGCCGGTGAGGGTGTCGATGGTGATGACATCGCCCACGCGGAAGGGCCGCTCCACCAGCAGGATCAGGCCCGAGACGAAGTTGGCGAAGATCTCCTGCAGGCCGAAGCCCAGGCCCACGGTGAGCGCCGCCACCATCCACTGCAGCTGGCCCCAGCGCAGGCCCAGCAGCGTGAAGGCGCTGACCGTGCCCGCGATGGTGATGGCGTAGCGCGCCAGCGTGGCCAGGGTGTAGCGCGCGGAGCTGCTGATGCGGTTGGAGGCCGACAGCGTCACTTCCAGCAGGCCCGGCAGGTTGCGTGCAAAGCTGAAGGTCAGCAGCAGGATCATCACGCCCAGCAGCGCATCCATCAGGCTCACGGGGGCGGCATGCGCGATGCCGTCGGCGCCGGTGTTGGTGGTGTACCAGAGCACCACGCCTTCGGAGCGCAGCAGCGCAGGCAGCACGGGCAGCCAGGCGTAGACCAGGGTCAGCACGACCAGCACCTGCTGCAGCAGGCCCAGCAGCCGGTGCGCCTGGGCGCCCACGGTGACCAGGGCCATCTGGGTGGCTTCGTCGGTGGGGGCCTTGCCGGTGTCCACGCCCGAGCCGCTCTGGGCCAGTCTGGCGGCTTCGCGCAGCCGGTTCAGCGCCAGGCGCCGCTCGCCCAGCAGCAGCCAGCGCCGCAGCAGGTTGACCACGACCTCGACCGCGCCCAGGAACACGAAGCTGGCCATCAGGGCCTGGATGACTTCGGTGGCCGTGTAGACATAGCCGAGCACGATGCCCACGGCCAGCGCGCTGAGCATGAGCATCAGCACCACGCTGACGATCTGGCCCCAGTGGATGCCGGGCCGCTTTTGCTGCATGACACGGCGAAAGTACAGCCAGGCCATCCAGGCCAGCCCCAGCGACAGCATGAGGATGGAGATGCGCCCCCAGGTGCTGATGGCGTGGTTGTCATGGCTGTAGAAGGCCAGGCCGCCCAGCAGTTCGGCAGGCACGATCAGCCAGGCGGCGCGGCGCACCATCTGGCGCAGCATCTGCACGCGAGCAGCCGGCCAGCCGAAGTGGGCCAGTGCCAGCCCGCCCGGGCAGAACAGGGCGTTGAGCAAGGTGGCCACGAAGATGAAATCGCTGAGCTGGACCAGGGTGGCGCCCAGCGGCTCCAGCGCCGTGCCCACGGTTTCCGGGCCTTGCAGCAGGCTGCCCAGCGCCGCGGCCGCAAAGCTCCAGGGCAAGGTGTAGAGCAGGCTCCAGCCCAGCGCCAGCAGGCTCAGCCCGAAGTGGTCGCGCATGAAGTCGCCCACGCGCACGGCGATGGACTGCAGCTGGCGCAGCGCGTAGCGGCGCAGGCCCAGCAGCAGGGCCACGATCAGGCCGACGGCGCCAAAGGCCCAGGGATCGTTCCAGATGCTGGCGGCCAGCGCCCGCGCGGTTTTCCAGGGGGAGCTGCTGCCTTCGATATCCTGCTCCAGCGCCTGCCACTCGCTGAGCCAGGTGCGGTCCATGGGGCGGTGGCTGGGGAACCACAGCAGTTCCTTGTCCAGCACCTGGCGCAACTCATTGCCGCTGCGCAGGGCCGCGCGCAGTGCGTCGTCAGTCTGCTCCAGCACGGCGATGCGGCGCAGCAACACCGGCTGCAGTTGGTCGGTGAGGGCCACCTGCCGGGCCAGCAAAGCGGTCTGCTGGGCCGATACCGTGGCGTTGGCGGCCGGCTCCGGTGCCGCCACGCCGCCTGCATCCGCAGCGTCGGCCGGGGCCTGCGCCGCCGTGTCCGCGCCGGGGTTCTGGCGCCATTTGCTGGAGTTGAACAGTGTCAGGCGCAGCTCGGCCAGCTGGCGCTGCACGGCCCGGTGCCTGGCCTGCATGGTGCTGCCGGAGGACAGCTCCACGCGCTGCTGCCACAGCCACTGTCCCACGGCCGCGCTGCCACCGCCCAGCCGCAGGCGTGCCTGGGTGTCGCGCAGCGTGGCGCTCAACTGGTCACGCACATATTCGTCATTGGCCAGGGTCTTGCGCTCCTGCGCCAGTTCATTGGAGTTCTTGAGGATCTGCGCGGCCAGCGCCGCATTGCGCTGGGCCAGGTCGCGTATGGCGGGATCGGCGGCGGAAGCGTGCTGGGCGGCCAGCTCCATCTCCTGCACCTGCTGCTCCAGTTGCTGGCGGCTGCGCTCGGCAATGCGCTGGGTCAGCCAGGCGGCGCGCGGCATGCGCTCCAGCAGCTCGCGGCGCTGGGCCTGCAGCTGGGCGGCCAGCAGGCGCTGGCGGGCTTCGATGGTGGACTGCTCTTCCTGGCGCAGCGCCAGCTCCAGCAGGGCGCGGCGGTGCTCTGCGCTGCGCCTTGCCTGGCGGGCCTGGGTGAGGTCGGGGGCTTCGCCGGGCTCGGCGGTCACGGGCTCGGCGTTTTCCTGCGCGCGTTGTTGGAGGATGGACAGATCGATGCGCCCCGGGCCGGGCTGCGAGACCAGGTTGGCCTGGTCGGCCGCGGATTTCTCGATGCCGGCCTTGAGGGCGGCAATGGCATCGCGCTCATCGGCCAGCAGGCGTTCCAGCACTTCCTGGCTGGCGTTGGCGGGAACGCGTTCCTTCCAGCGATCGAACAGGCTGCCCAGCTGCTCGTCGCTCAGCGGCGCGGGCAGGGCCGGCACGGGCGTGCGTGCCCTGGCACGCATGCGGTCCAGTTCCTGGGCCAGCGCATCGGCTTCCTTTGTGGCCGAGGCTGCGGCATCGAGCTGGGTCTGAATGGCGTTGCTTCGTTCCTTGTCGGACGCGGAGCCACCGCCCAGGGTGCCCTGCAAGGCACCCAAAGGGCCTGCTGCCGGTGCGGCCTTGGCCAGGCCCGGTGCCAGCAGGGCGAGCAGCAGGCCCAGCAGCAGGCACAGGGCCCACAGCAGGTGCATCGGCGTGACGGCAGCCAGTTTGCGCGATGGGCGACCGGCGGCAAGTAGGGGGTTGTCGGCAGGAGACATCGGTTCTGAATTCGGGCCTGTGCCGCTGTGTGAGTGCGGACTATCATTTGTCAAAAGTGGGAGCGTGAGGCGCTGTATTCACGGGCCTTGCTGCAGGCCCGGCTGGCTCAAGCCCCTGTCCCGGCGCCGCAAAAAGCGGGGTAGTCCAGGAACCTGACATTGTGACCTCGCGCGCAATGCAGACATGTGGGACGTATGAGCTATTCAAAGCGGATGCAAGGTGCTACAACAGTTCCACACGGTAGCGAATGCCTTGCAACTTCGCGGCACTGTTCGCCCTCGGGTGCCGCCGGGAGAGGTCGTATGGATGTCATCAGCAACTCGGCTGCACGTTACGTTCGCCTTCGCGAAGAAGAGATGTCGCTGGACGAATTTCTCGCCCTGTGCCAGCGCGATCCCATGGCCTACGAGGGCGCCGCCCAGCGCATGCTGGCGGCCATAGGCGAACCCGAAATGGTGGACACGCGCAATGATCCGCGCCTGTCGCGGCTGTTTGCCAACAAGGTCATCCGGCGCTATCCGGCCTTCGCCGAGTTCTACGGCATGGAAGACTCCATCGAGCAGGTGGTGAGCTTCTTCCGCCATGCGGCCCAGGGCCTGGAAGAGCGCAAGCAGATCCTCTATCTGCTGGGCCCCGTGGGCGGTGGCAAGAGCTCCATCGCCGAGCGCCTCAAATACCTGATGCAGAAGGTGCCGTTCTACGCGCTCAAGGGCTCGCCCGTGAACGAGTCGCCGCTGGGCCTGTTCGATCCGGTGGAGGACGGGCCGCTGCTGGAGGAGCAGTTCGGCATTCCCCGGCGCTGCCTCAACCATGTGCTGTCGCCCTGGGCCGTCAAGCGCCTGGAGGAGCTGGGCGGCGACATCCGCCAGTTCCGCGTGGTCAAGCGCTATCCCAGCATCTCCAGGCAGGTGGGCATTGCCAAGACCGAGCCGGGCGACGAGAACAACCAGGACATCTCCAGCCTGGTGGGCAAGGTGGACATCCGCAAGCTGGAGAACTTTGCCCAGGACGACACCGATGCCTACAGCTACTCGGGCGGCCTGTGCCTGGCCAACCAGGGCCTGCTGGAGTTCGTGGAAATGTTCAAGGCGCCCATCAAGGTGCTGCACCCGCTGCTGACGGCCACGCAGGAGAGCAACTACAAGGGCACGGAAGGCTTTGGCGCCATTCCCTTCGACGGCATGGTGCTGGCCCACAGCAACGAGAGCGAGTGGAAGGCCTTCCGCAACAACCGCAACAACGAGGCCTTCCTGGACCGCGTCTACATCGTCAAGGTGCCGTACTGCCTGCGCGTGTCGGAGGAGGTGCGCATCTACGAGAAGCTGATCCGCGAGTCCTCGCTGGCCAGCGCCGTGTGCGCGCCCGGCACGCTCAAGATGATGGCGCAGTTCGCCGTGCTCACGCGGCTGAAGGAGCCCGAGAACTCCAGCATCTTCAGCAAGATGCAGGTCTATGACGGCGAGAGCCTCAAGGACACGGACCCGCGCGCCAAGAGCTTCCAGGAGTATCGCGACTATGCGGGCGTGGACGAGGGCATGTCGGGCATCTCCACGCGCTTCGCGTTCAAGATCCTGTCCAAGGTCTTCAACTACGACAGCACCGAGGTGGCGGCCAACCCGGTGCACCTCATGTATGTGCTGGAGCAGCAGATCGAGCGCGAGCAGTTCCCTGCCGAGCTGGAGACCAAGTACACCAGCTACATCAAGGAATACCTGTCGCCGCACTATGCCGAGTTCATCGGCAAGGAAATCCAGACGGCCTATCTGGAGAGCTACAGCGAGTACGGCCAGAACATCTTCGACCGCTACGTCACCTACGCCGACTACTGGATACAGGACAGCGAGTACCGCGACAACGATACCGGCGAGGCCTTCGACCGCAACGCGCTCAACGCCGAGATGGAGAAGGTCGAGAAGCCCGCGGGCATCGCCAATGCCAAGGACTTCCGCAACGAGATCGTCAACTTCGTGCTGCGCGCGCGGGCCAACAACCAGGGCAAGAACCCCAGCTGGACCAGCTACGAGAAGCTGCGCGTGGTGATCGAGAAGAAGATGTTCTCCAATACCGAGGAGCTGCTGCCCGTGATCAGCTTCAACGCCAAGGCCAGTGCCGAGGATGCCCGCAAGCACGAGGACTTTGTCACCCGCATGGAGGCCAAGGGCTATACGTCCAAGCAGGTGCGCCTGCTGTGCGAGTGGTATCTGCGCGTTCGCAAGAGCAACTGACGGGTGGGTGCGCCGCCCTTCGGCGCGCCCGGGCTGGGGGGAACAGATGGCATTGCAAATCATCGATCGCAGGCTGGCCGGCAAGAACAAGTCGGTGGGCAACCGCGAGCGCTTCGTGCGCCGCTACAAGGCGCAGATCGCCGAGGCGGTGCGCCGCGCGGTGGACAAGCGCGGCATTCGCCACATGGAGGAGTCCGAGAGCGTCTCCATCCCGCGCAAGGACATCCGCGAGCCCGTGTTCCACCATGGGCAGGGCGGCGTCCATGACACGGTGCACCCGGGCAACACCGAGCATGTGCGCGGCGACCGCATTGCCCGGCCGCAGGGCGGCGCAGGCGGCGGCGGCTCCCAGGCCAGCGACAGCGGCGAGGGCGAGGACGACTTCACCTTCACCCTGACCAAGGAAGAGTTCATGGAACTGTTCTTTGAAGACCTGGCCCTGCCGCGCCTGCTGCGCACCCACATCGGCAACACCATGCAGTACAAGACGCGCCGCGCCGGATACAGCCACGACGGCACGCCGCACAACCTGGCCCTGCTGCGCACCATGCGCGGCGCCCTGGGCCGGCGCATTGCGCTGACCAAGGCGCCGCACCGTGAACTCAAGGCACTGGAGGAGCAGCTGCAAGCGCTGCTGGCGCAGGACGATGGCACCAGCGAGGCGGCGGCCGAGCTGCAGCAGCGCATCGATGCGCTGAAGCTGCGCATGGGCACGGTGGCCTTTCTCGACCCCATCGACCTGCGGTTTCGCAACCGCACGCGCGTGCCTGCGCCCATCAGCCAGGCCGTGATGTTCTGCGTGATGGATGTGTCCGGCTCCATGGACCAGGACCGCAAGGACCTGGCCAAGCGCTTCTTCATCCTGCTGTACCTGTTCCTGACGCGGCACTACGAGAAGATCGACATCGTCTTCATCCGCCACCACACGCAGGCGGCCGAGGTCAGCGAGGACGAGTTCTTCCACTCCCAGGAAAGCGGCGGCACGGTGGTCAGTAGTGCGCTGGTGCTGCTGGACCAGATCATCCGCGCGCGCTACCCGTCCGGGGACTGGAACATCTACGTGGCCCAGGCCAGCGATGGCGACAACTTCGGCGACGACGGCTCCAACTGCCGCAACCTGCTGGTCGACAAGATCCTGCCGCTGGTGCGCTACTTCGCCTATGTGCAGGTGGTGCAGGAAGAGCAGAGCCTGTGGCAGGAGTACAGCCAGGTGCTGCCGCTGTTCTCGCACTTCGCCATGCGCAAGGTGTCGGACGCCAGCGAGATCTACCCCGTGTTCCGCGACCTGTTCAAGAAAGAGGGGGTATCGGTATGAACCTCTCTCACTATCCCGTGCTGGCGCCCCGCCATGCCACGCCGCAGTGGAAATCCCATCTGGCCAGCGAACGGGCCCAGCGCATCGTGCCCTCCGCGCCGCTGCCGGCGGGGGAGCGGCCGGCCGAGCCTCTGCCCGATCCCAGCGACTGGACCTTCGAGCTCATCGAACGCTATCACGCAGCGATTGCGGCCGCCGCCGAACGCTACGGCCTTGACACCTATCCCAACCAGCTGGAAGTGATCTCGGCCGAGCAGATGATGGACGCCTACGCCAGCGTGGGCATGCCCGTGGGCTACCGCCACTGGAGCTACGGCAAGGAATACATGGCGACCGAGCGGCGCTACCGGCGCGGCCACATGGGCCTGGCCTACGAGATCGTCATCAACTCCAATCCCTGCATCAGCTATCTGATGGAGGAGAACACCACGGCCATGCAGGCCCTGGTGATCGCCCATGCGGCGTACGGCCACAACAGCTTCTTCAAGAACAACTACCTGTTCGGCATGTGGACGGATGCCGGCAGCATCATCGACTATCTGGTCTATGCGCGCGACTTCATCACCCAGTGCGAGGAGCGCCACGGCCTGACGACGGTGGAGCAATGGCTGGACTCCTGCCATGCCCTGTCCAACCTGGGCGTGGACCGCTACCGCCGCCCCTCCAAGAAAAGCCTGGCGCGCGAGCGGGCCGAGCGCGAGCAGCGCGAGGCCTATGCCCAGCAGCAGGTCAACGAGCTGTGGCGCACCCTGCCGGCCCGCCCGGGCAAGGACAGCGCGGCCCAGCACAGCGAGCGCTTTCCCAAGGAGCCGGAGGAAAACCTGCTGTACTTCATCGAGAAGAACGCCCCGCTGCTGGAGCCCTGGCAGCGCGAGATCGTGCGCATCGTGCGCAAGATCGCCCAGTACTTCTACCCGCAGCGCCAGACCCAGGTGATGAACGAGGGCTGGGCGACGTTCTGGCACTACACCCTGCTCAACACCCTGTACGACGAAGGCTGGCTGACCGACGGCGTGATGATCGAATGGCTGTCCTCCCACACCAATGTCATCTACCAGCCCCCGGCCGGTCACCGCGCCTACAGCGGCATCAATCCCTATGCGCTGGGCTTTGCCATGTACCGCGACATCCGCCGCATCTGCCAGGACCCCACCGAGGAAGACCGCTGCTGGTTCCCCGACCTGGCCGGCACGCCCTGGCTGCCGGCGCTGCACCATGCCATGCAGAACTTCAAGGACGAGAGCTTTGTCGGCCAGTACCTGAGCCCACAGCTGATGCGCGACATGCGCCTGTTCGCCATCCATGACGACGCCAGCGAACGCGAGCTGCTGGTCAGCGCCATCCATGACGACGACGGCTACCGCACCCTGCGCCAGACGCTGTCGCAGCAATACGACCTGGGCGCGCGCGAGCCCAATATCCAGGTCTGGAACGTCAATCTGCGCGGCGACCGCTGCCTCACCCTGCGCCACACCCGCTACCAGGGCCGGCCGCTGTCCGACGATGCGCTGGAAGTGCTCAAGCACGCAGCGCGCCTGTGGGGTTTTGGCGTGCAGCTGGAAAGCGTCAACGGCGATGGCGACGCGCCCGTGCTGCTGCACTCGGTGCCCGCTCCACCGGCCTGATCCTCCTGCCTGAGCCAGCCAGGCCCTAGCGCAGCGTGCCCACGTACTTGCGGTTTTCCGCACGCTGGCGCATCAGCTCGCCGGCGCGCTGCATGAGCGGCGAGCGCTCGGCGGGCCCGGCCAGCGCGGCATTCCAGGCCGCTTCGAAGCGATGGGTCCATTCCACCAGTTCGGGCGTGCTGCGCGCCCCTTCCTGCTCCCGTGCGAAGCGGATGATTTCGGCGGCGTACTCGGCATTGGCCGCCAGCCATTCGGTATCGGTCACGCGGCCGCAGCTTCTGCGCAGCAGCACATGCAGGTGCGCGGCGATGGCCAGGAGTTCGCTTTCGGGCATGTAGTGGCACTCCTTCGGTTTGACGATCATCGGGCGCCGGGCCGCTTTGCGGCTCGGCCGTTCATCCACTCAGGCGTTCGCGGTGCAGCGCCAGGTCCAGGCCCTGCAGTTCGCTTTCCTCATCCACGCGCAGGCCGATCAGCATGTCCAGCAGCCACAGCAGCGCCGCCGTGGCCACCAGCGTGAACAAGGCCACGGCCAGCACGCTCACCGCCTGGGTGAGCACGCTGGCCTGCACGCCGCCGATCTGCGGGCTGGCAAACACGCCGGTCAGCAGCGATCCCACGATGCCGCCCACGCCATGCACGCCAAACACATCCAGCGAATCGTCCGCGCCCAGCAGCCGCTTGAGCCCCGTTGCGCCCCAATAGCAGGCGACACCGGCGATCAGGCCGATGCACAGCGCCGACAGCGGCGTCACGAAACCGGCTGCCGGCGTGATCGCCACCAGGCCGCCGACCAGCCCCGAGCACAGGCCCAGCAGCGTGGCCTTGCCGCGTACCACGTACTCGGCCAGCGACCAGGCCAGGGCGCCCGCGCTGGCGGCAATGTGGGTGACGGCCAGCGCCAGCGCCGCGCGGCTGTCCCCGGCCAGCGATGAGCCGGCGTTGAAGCCGAACCAGCCCATCCACAGCAGGGCCGCGCCCATCATGGTCAGGGCCAGGTTGTAGGGCTCGAAGGGCTCGTGCCCGTAGCCGCGGCGCGGCCGCAGGAACCAGGCGCAGACCAGCCCGGCCACGCCCGCGTTCACATGCACCACGGTGCCCCCGGCAAAGTCCAGCGCGCCCATGCGCGCCAGCCAGCCGCCCGGCTCCCACACCCAGTGCGCCACCGGTGCATAGACCAGCAGGCTCCACAGGCCCACGAAGATCAGCATGGCACCGAAGCGCATGCGCTCCACCCAGGCGCCCACCAGCAAGGCGGCGGTGATCACGGCAAAGGCCAGCTGGAACATGGCATAGGCTGCTTCGGGCACGTGCGGCGCCAGGTGGCTCACGGCCACCAGGCCCTTGGCGGCGTTGAAATCCAGCCCCGCGAACCAGGCGCGCGAATCACCGCCTATCCACGCATTGCCGGGCGTGAAGGCCAGCGAATAGCCCAGTGCGAACCACAGAATGCTGACCAGGCAGGCAATCGCCACCACGCTGGCCATGGTGTTGAGCACGTTCTTGCGGCGCACCATGCCCGCATAGAACAGCGCAATGCCGGGCAGCGTCATCAGCAGCACCAGCACCGTGGCCGTCATCAGCCAGACCGTGTCCACGGCGCTGATGGATTCCACCGCCACCAGCGAAGGCCGCGTGATCGCCTGCTCGGCCGCCTGCGCCGCACCCAGGACCGCAACCCATCCTCCCGCCACCAATGTTCTCAATGCCCGTGCGCACCTGTGCATGCAATGACTCCCTTGTTTGTTGTGGTCATGGGGCCGTCTGCCGTTGCCGCCATGGCTGCATTGGCCGGCCTGCAGCGGCCTTGCACAAGTCGTGCCAGCGCAGACGGGGCCCTTGGGGGCCGTGCGATGCAGCCGGAACACCAAAACGGGAAAACCGCGAGTCAAAACAGGGCAGCCGGGCGGGCGGTGCACCATCGGCGTGCGGTGGTGCAGCTCTTAAACTGCCGGCATGAATCGAAGAAATCTGATGTGCGCCGCGCTGCTCGCCTGTCTGTCACAGGCGGCGCTGGCGGCTACCGAACTGCAGGACAGGCCCGAGTGGGCCCGCTTTTTTGCCGATGCCAAGGTTGATGGCAGCATCGTCGTGGTCGATGCCAGAGGCCCGGCCGAAGCCGTCTACGTCCACAACCGTGAACGCGCGGTGAGGCGCTACTCGCCCGCTTCCACCTTCAAGATCCCGCACAGCCTGTTCGCGCTGGACGCCGGGCTGGTGCGGGATGAATTCCAGCGCATTGCCTGGGATGGCGTGAAGCGCCAGTTGCCGGCCTGGAATGCCGATCAGGACCTGCGCTCGGCCATGCGCAACTCCACCGTCTGGGTGTACGAACGCTTTGCCGGGGAACTGGGCAGCGCGCGCGAGGCTGCCTACATGCGCAAGATCGACTACGGCAATGCGCTGGCCACGGGCGAGGCGCCTTTCTGGGTGGAGGGCGACCTGGCCATCTCGGCGCTGGAGCAGGTGGCCTTCCTGCAGCAGCTGTACCGCAATCGGCTGCCATTGCCGGTGGAACACCAGCGGCTGGTGAAGGACGTGATGATCAACGAGGCCGGCACCGACTGGATACTGCGCGCCAAAACCGGCTGGACGGGCCGTATCGGCTGGTGGGTGGGCTGGGTGGAATGGCCTGCCGGCCCCGTGTTCTTCGCCATGAACATGGACACGCCCCACCGGCTGGCCGACCTGCCCAAGCGTCAGGCCATCACGCGCGACATCCTGCGCTCCATCAACGCGTTGCCCAAGGCGCCGTAGCGCGCGGGACAAGGCCCATCAGCCCATCAGGCCTGGAGGCCGCTTGTCGGCCTTGCGCTCCACCGGATTGGCGGTGAGCCAGTTGGACGGGTACTGGCGCATGAACTCGCGGGCCTTTTCCACGCGCGCGTTGAGCCAGGCGTCGTAGGCGCCTTCGTTGAGAATCGCCGGCATGCGCTTTTCCGCGCCGGGCTGCTGGTAGCGGTGCAGCAGCGCATGGCTGTTGGCGTTGACCGTGAGCAGGGCGTAGCTCAGCAGCACCTCGCCATCCGGGCCCGTCCACTGCGCCCACACGCCGGCCACGCCCATGGGCTTGCCGTCGATGCGCGAGATGCGCGTGGGCAGGGCCTTGCCGTTGCGGTAGTCATCCTCGAAAAAGGCGGCCATGGGCACGATGCAGCGCTGGCCATTGAGCCAGGCATCGCGGAAGGCCTGGGCCGTGGAGACGGTCTCCGAACGCGCATTCACCAGCTTGAGCGCGCGCAGCCGTCCATCGGAGGCCGACTTCACCCAGTGCGGCACCAGGCCCCATTGGGCGGCAACCAGCTCGCGTGCGGGCGGTGCCGCAGGCGCGGGCGGTGTGTCGGAAGCGGAGGGTTCTTGCTGTTCGGTGGCGGCATCCGCGGCCACGGCGACGCTGCGGATGAAAAAGCCGGACTTGCGCGGTGTCATGTTGCGCTCGCTGGCGGCAGGCGCCTCCACGCCGAAGGCGTCGCGGTAGGCGTCGGCTTGCGACAGTGATTCGTAGTGGGTACTCATGCGCGGATGGTACCTGCGTGCCAGCGCAAAGTCGGGCGTCAGACGGTAATGGTCCCGGTCAGATAACGCGCGCAATGGCCGGCCACCTCGACGCTGGCATCGGTCACCTCGCAAAACAGCGTGCCCGTGCGGCGAGAGGCCTGGTGGCCGATCAGACGGTTCTTGCCCAGCCTGCCCGCCCAGTAGGGCGCAAGCGCCGCATGGATGGAGCCCGTGACGGGATCTTCCTCGCCGCCATTGGCGGGCCAGAAATAGCGGCTGACGAAGTCATGGGAGGCGCCCGCATCCGCAGGCGCCGTCACCACCACGTCCAGCGGGCCCAGCGATTTGAGGCGCTCCAGGTCCGGCTTGACGGCTCGCACCTGGTCTTCGGTTGCGTAGACGGCCACGTAGGCCTGCTGGTTCACGAGATAGGCCGTGGGTGCGGGCGTCAGGCCTTCGCGCAGTGCGGCGGGCACCTCATCCAGCGGCTTGGCATCGCGGCGCGGGAAGGTCATGACGATGCGTCCGCCATCCTCCTGCGCGGCCGTGACCTTGCCCACGGCGGCGGCCCAGAACGTGATGCTGCGCAGCGCCGGGTCGGCCTCGAACAGCACGAAGGCGCTTGCCAGCGTGGCATGGCCGCAGAACGCGATCTCGGTCAGGGGGGAGAACCAGCGGATCTCGAAGGCGGCGCGCTCGCCACTCCAGACCAGGAAAGAGGTCTCCGAAAGATTGTTCTCTGCGGCAATGGCCTGCAGCGTGGAATCGGCAAGCCATGCATCCAGGGGAATGACGGCGGCCTGATTGCCCTTGAATCGTTCCGATGTGAATGCGTCGATGACGTGGATGGGGAGTTGCATTTGCAAAAGGCCTTTGGGTCGGATTCGTGTGCAGCCCGTCATTGTTGTCTCTGTCTCCAATGGCTGCGCGCGGATTCTACGGTCCGGCAGGATGGAGCTGAGGCATGCATGCCCGGCATGCCGGCCCACGCGGCTGCGGGGCGCCGCGTGGGATGCCTCGCCCCATCCCTTGCTTGAAATGCCCGCTCCCGGCTGCAAGGCTCACTCAATGCCCAGAACCGTTTTCATGGCAGCCCAGGCCACGCCGTTCAGCCGGGTGGAATAGCTGAGCGCCTGGTCTTCGCTGGCAATGGCGGCAGGCAGGCGATAGCCGAATACGCTGCCGTCGAATTCCGTATAGCCCCGCGTCACGCCTTGCATGAAGGTCTTGCCAGGGAAGTCGGCAAAGCTCAGCAGGCGCACGCCCTGGGAGGTGGAGAGGGTGTACGCGCTTTGCGAATGCACGGTGCAGGCGCCCAGATCGCTGTAGGTCGGAGGGGTGGACTCACAGCTGTAGAACTGGGCGTTGGCCGCATCGATGAAGGCCACGCGCAACACATGGTTGGCATCGACCGGCCCCGCCGCCCCGACTGTCGAGGCGCGCACGGTGGCTGGAGTCGACAGGTTCACCGCGCTGGCCGGGCGGCCGGCAATCATGGCTTCCAGCGTGGCGAAGCCGAAGCGGTCCGTGGCCGTGTTGTTGATGAAGGCCGGCGACCGGTTCAACTGCACCGACAGTGCAGTGCGCATCTGTGCGCCCTGCGGGAAGACGGCCGAGCCCAGCGTGGCAGGGTCCATTTCGATGGAGCGGTCATGGCGGATGCCCTCGGCCTGCAGCGTTGTGTCTCCGGCACGCAATTGCGTGATGACTTCGGCCATGGGCTTGCCGCTGACGTCCTGCGAAGCGGTGGTAAAGCCCAGGTAGGCGGTGGACTGGTTGCACAGCAGCGTGCGCGAGGGAACCCCCTGTGTCGTCAGGCGCGCAACGGAATTGTCGCAGCGCGTCCATCCGGTGCTGGTGAGCGTGACGGACGGGAACAGCGCTTCCTGCGTACTGGGTGCACCGTTGGTTTTTCCGCTGCGTGTCTCGAACTGGTGGGCAAAGCCGTCTGCCTGGACGACGCCGTCGGACCTGCGTTCACGCACGGAGTAGTTCTGCGCGTTGCCATAGTTCAGGAACGCCAGTTGGTTCGATGCCACGGCCGCTGCGCCAGGTGCCGTCACCTGAATAGGCACGCCCATCTCAAGCGCGTAGGCGGTGACCTTGGCGGCTGTGCGCGCGGTATCCGCAAGCACGGCGGCACTGGAGGCCGCGTCGCTCTGGTAGTCGTAGATCCTGGCGGCGTCGATGCCGAGCTGGCGGGCCACTGCAGCCTCGGCCACTTCCCTGGCCGTGCCGGCCGCGATGGCCTTTTGCACCAGGCTGGTCAGTGGATTGATCTGCGCGGATTTGCCAGCCGGTGCAGACAGCACGAACGCCTTGGCTGTGGCGGTGCTGGTGGGGTCCGCAGCGTCCACGGATTCGGGTGTGATGCGAGCCAGCACGGGAGCCTGGTTGAAGGCAGCGGTGGCTGCCGCATCGCCGGGTTGATAGGTCAGGCTGAACTTGCCGTCACTGCCGGTGGCCGCTGCGCTGGGCTCGCCCGTGTCGCAGGCTGCATTGGCGTTCAGATCCACGCAGACTGCAGCGTTGCGCACGGCCTGGTCGATGGCGACGGTGCCTGACAGCGTGATGGCCGGCTGTGTCACGGTGCCGCCGCCGGTGCCCCCGCCGCTGTCGGTGCCGCCGCTGCCTCCTCCACAGGCATAGAGGCTTGCAACAAGGCCGCACAGCAGCAAAGGGCGCACGGCGGGAAAGGAAGTGGATGCACTGGGGTGGATTTGCATGGTGTCGGTACAGGAATGTGGGTGGCAAGCCAACTCTATGTGTGACACGCAACAAACAAAATGATGCAATTGCACTATCCTGAAGCGCTGCCGGGGTGGGGCAAGAGGGCACGGCTCGCGCAACACCCGCCCGTGCAGTCGATCTCAACGTATCGAAGAGAGGCAGGCAAGCCGCCATGGACGCTGCATACAACCACCTGCTGCTGAACCTCTACCGGCTATCGCACGAGCAGCCTGTCGAACATTTCCAGGACCAGGCGCTGGACCTGCTCAAACCCGTGCTGCCCTTCGACTCGGCCATGTGGGGCTCGGCCACCATGACGGCGGCCGGCATCGATATCCACACCATCCACCTTCACCGGCAGCCGCCCGAAATGCTGCAGGCCTATGAAGAGGTCAAGCACCTGGACACGGCGGCGCAGGCCGTCACCATGCATCCCAGCGAGACGCTGGCCTTCGAAGCGAGGACCTGGTTCAGTGGCCGGCATCAGGGGGCGCTGCGCGACTACGGCAGGCGCTTCGAGCAGTCGCACTTCTTCATCGGCGGGATGCTGAACCCGAGCACTCTTTACACGCGCTGGCTCACGCTGTTTCGCGCCCGCACGGATGCGCATTGCACCGAGGGCGAGCGCCAACTGCTGGCCGCTCTGCTGCCCCATGTGCAGCAGGCGCTGGAACTCAACCGCCTCACGCATCTGGGGCAGCTTCGGCAGGGCCTGGCCCGTGATCGGTTGGGCTCGGCACTGGCAGACCCGCGCGGCATCATCCACCACATGGACGTCGTCTTCGAGCACGCCTTGCGCGCCGAATGGCCGGGCTGGCAAGGTCCTCGCCTGCCTGCGGCCGTGCAGACTGCGGCACAGGGCGGCGCCCATCGTCTGGTGGCCCACACCCTGGTCATCACGCTGTTCACGCAGCACGGTCTGCTGTGGTTGCGAGCGCGCCCCCGGTGCGCAGCCGACGGGCTGTCCCCCCGCGAAGCCACGGTTGCCCGGCTTGTGGTCCGGGGCCTGACCCACAAGCAGATTGCAGTCCAACTCCAGCGTGCTCCTGCCACGGTGCGCAATCAGATCCGCTCCATCTACGAAAAGCTGGGCATCGCCAACGTGGCATCGCTTGCCGAGGCACTCCGGCTGATGGATTGAGGCCAAGGTCCAGGAAAACCCTGGTGTAGTTTGCACGTGCTTGTGAAAATAGAATGAAGATTCGTTCTACGATCATTTCCCATACAAGACGAGGCCTGGACCTTCTTCCCGCATGCGGGTTCGCGCCATGTGCAGACGCTGCGCGTGGCGCTCAGGCTGTTCGTGGAGCGGGGCTTCTTCAATACCTCGATACAGGACCTGTGCGCCGAGGCCGGCGTGTCCATCGGTTTCTTCTACAACCACTTTGCCGACAAGGAAGGCATTGCGCGCGAGCTGTACCGGCATTTGCTGGCGCGCATGAATGTGCTGCTCGACGATATCGAGGAGCGGCACGCGGGCAGCGCCCAGCGCTGCCGCGAGGTGCTGCGCATGCTGTTCGGGCTGGCCGAGGCCGAGGCCGAGCCCGAGGCCATGGGCTTCGTGGTCAATGCGCGCCACCGCGAGTTTCTGCCCGACGAGCAGGCCATCTGCTCGGCCTCGGCCTTCGTGCGCATGCGCGGCTTCGTGTTCGCCGGCATGACCGATGGCGAGATCCGCCAGATGGAGCCCATGGTGGCGGCCAGCCTGATGTATGGCAGCGCGATCCGCATGATCTGCCTGCGGCTGGACGGCATCATCGACACGCCCATAGAGCCCCTGTTCGACGCGCTCTGGGACGGGGTGTGGCGATCGCTCAAGCCTGACTGAGCGGCGCATTTTCCGGCGCTGGCGCCGTGCGGCGCCAGCGGTTGTTCCACTGAGGCGAAAGCACAAGGAGTAGCAGGGATGGCGCATCACATCTTGATCATCGGAGGGGGCATTGGCGGCACCATGACCGCCAACCACCTGGTCAGCAAGCTGTATCCGGAGGTGGTCACGGGCAAGGTGCGCATCACCATGCTGTCGAATTCGCCCTGGCACTACTACAAGCCTGCCTTCATGTACGTGGCCTTCAATGCCTTCTTCCGCGACGAGTTGCGGCGCAGGCAGCGCGGCCTGCTGCGGCCCGAGATCGACTTCCAGGTGGAAGAGGTGGAGCGTTTCGACTTTGCGCTGCAGGCCGTGCACTGCAGGAGCGGCAAGCGCTTCGGCTACGACCATCTGGTGATCTCCACGGGCTGCGTGCCCTCGCCCGAGCGCATCGAAGGCCTTGCCGAGGCCGGCGACCACTTCTACCAGCACGCGCCCGCGCGGCAGCTGGCCGACAAGCTGTCGCGCATAGAAAAGGGCCGCATCTTCGTCACCGTCACCTTTCCCAAGACGCCCAATGTGCCGCACCAGTGCGGCATCGCGCCCATAGAGACCACGCTGATGCTGGACGACCTGCTGCGCCGGCGCGGCGTGCGCGACAAGGTGGAGATCGTCTACACCTATCCCACGGTCTCGCAGCTGCTGCGCAACTGCCTGTTCCTGCAGAAGGACACCTGCGAGATCCTGCCCACGGTGTTCGAGCAGCGCGGCATTCGCCACCAGCGCGGCTTCACGCTGGCGCGCGTGGACCCCGAGGCCAAGGTGGCCCACTCGGAAGAGGGCCAGGCCGAGGACTTCGACATCCTCATGGCCACGCCGCCCATACGCGCCGTGCAGGCCGTGCGCGACTGCGGCCTGTCGCAGGCGCAGGACGGCGAGGGCTGGCTGCCCACCGACCACGAGACCATGCAGGTGCTGGGCCAGAGCCATGTCTATGTGCTGGGCGATACGGTGGACCTGCCGGTGAGCAAGGCCGGCGGCGCCTGCCACAACCAGTCGCCCGTGGTGGTGAACAACATCGCCTCGCAGATCCGCTTCGGCCGCACCAGCGATGCCTACGACGGGCGCGTGGTAGCCATCGCCCAGATGGGCCTGGACGGCGGCATGCCGCTTTGGTACGACTACCAGGTCGACGTCAAGCCCACGCCGCCGACCAAGGTCGGCTCGATGATGCGCAAGGGCTTCAACCGCGGCATGTACTGGGCCGTGGCCCGCGCCCTGGTCTGAGGCCAGGGCCTTTGCATTGTCATTCCAAGCACGAAGACAAGGAGCACCGAGATGAACATCGCTTCCGACATTCCCGTGGCGCAGCCCGCCGCCGGCGGCCTGCTGCAGGACGACGCCGCGCTGCAGGGGCTGGCCGAACTGATGGGCAAGCTGGAGCCGCTGCTGGCGGGCCGGCGCCTGAACCGCGTGGTCGATCTGCTGTCGGCCACGGCGGACCTGGTGGACATGGCAGACGACTACATGGTCGAGAAGGTCGCCAAGGCCTTCGAGGATGGCGTGGGCGGGGCCTGGGCCGCGGGCAATGCCGCGCGCATGGCGGCGGCCCAGGTGCAGGCCATGGAGGAAACGCCCACCCTGATCGGCCTGATGCGCATGGCACGCGAGCCCGATGTGCGGCGCGGCCTGGCCTTCATGCTGGCCATGGCCGGCGCGCTGGGGCGCCAGCATGCCCACGATCCCATCGACTACGCGGCGGACTGAAACGCAGGGCCGAGCCACGGCCGCCCGGCAGCGCACGGGCGGCGGTGGTACAAACGCCGGGGGCGGATGTGATCCGCCCCTTTTCTTTTTGCCCATTGCCCGCCATGCCTTCCTCCTGTTCCTTGCCGGTGCTGCCGGCCGCTGTCCCTGACCATTGCAGGCCCCGCCGCACCGAGGGCAGGGCATGACCGCGCAGCACCTGAGCCGTGGCGACTGGGCGCGTGCGCTGCTGGTCATCCTGATCTGGGGCACCAACTTCGTGGCCATGAAGTTCGGTCTGCTGACGCTGTCGCCCATGCTGCTGAGCGCGCTGCGCTTCGTGGTGGCGTCGCTGCCCTTTTTGCTGTTCGTGCGCCCGCCCAAGTCGGTGGGCTGGCGCTATCTGGCCGCCTATGGGCTGGTGCAGGGCGTGGGCCAGTTCGGCATGCTGTTCCTGGGCCTGAAGCTGGGCATGCCGGCGGGCATGGCCTCGGTGGTGCTGCAGACGCAGGCCTTCGTCACGCTGCTGCTGGCCGCCTTCCTGCTGGGCGAGCCCGCGCGCCTGTGGCATTGGCTGGGCCTGGTGGTATCGCTGGGCGGGCTGGTTGCCATTGGCAGCGCCCATGGCGAGGGCGACAACGCCATGACGCTGGCCGGCTTTTTGCTGACCGTGGGCGCAGCCTGCATGTGGGCCGTGTCCAACATGATCACGCGCTATGCGGCGCGCAGCGGCCCCTACGAGCCTTTCCCCTTCATCGTCTGGAGCAGCATCTTCCCCATTGCGCCGCTGATGGCCCTGGCCGTCTGGACCGATGGCGCGGATACGGTCGTGCAGCAACTGGCGGGGATCGACCTGACCGCCGTGGCCTCCATCCTGTACCTGGCGCTGCTGGCCACGCTGCTGGGCTACGGCCTGTGGACGCGCCTGCTGCAGCGCTATGCGGCCGGCACGGTGGCGCCGCTGTCTCTGATGGTGCCCGTGGTAGGCCTGGTCTCGGCCATGCTGCTGCTGGGCGAGCGGCCCACCTTCATGCAGTGGATGGGCACGCTGGCCGTGCTGGCGGGCATGGTGATCAACCAGTTCGGCGGGCGCTGGCTGGCGGGGCGGGCGCGATAGGGGAACAGGCGCCAGGGGGATGGTCGGGGCCGGTGGCAGCAGGCCGGCTTTGCATTTCTTTAAATGACTCGGGTAATAAAAATCATTATCATTCCCGCTCTTTGAAAGGCGGCGTGCTTCAGGCGCGCGGCCAACGCCCGGCGCCGCACAGACCTTGAACTGTTGTGGCGCCTTTGTCCGTCCGGGCCTGCGCTGCGGCCGCGGCGTCCGGAACGGGCAACGATCCGCAAGAAAGGTCATCCCCATGCAAGCCTCGACCCCGGGAGGGTCCTCTCCATCCTTGCTGCGCTACCGCGTGGCCGTGGCCTCGCGCGCCTTGGCGGCGATCGGCGGCGGCTATCTGCTGTCGGCCGCCTGCGCCGCCACGGGCGCGCGCGCCATGGTCTGGCTGGGCGTGGAACGGGCCGATGCGGCGCTGGGCTCGACCCTGCTGGCGTTCATCATCTACTCCGTGGCGGCCATGTGGGCCTTTGGCTGCGCCAGCGCCTGGCGCGCCTGGGCCGTGATCGGCCTGCCGGGCGCGGGCCTGGGACTTCTGGCCTGGATGCTGTCGAACGGAGCCGCCGCATGAGGGCAGACGGCAAACCCGAGGGACTGCGCCAGTCCATGTCCTGGCTGCACACCTGGAGCGGCCTGCTGCTGGGCTGGCTGCTCTACGCGGTGTTCTTCACGGGCACCCTGAGCTACTTCCGCGACGAGATCAACGACTGGATGCGGCCCGAGCTGCACGGCTCGGTGCAGGACGCCGACACCGCGCAGCGCGCACTGAACGCCATGCAGCGCATCGCGCCGGAGGCCACGACCTGGACGCTGAGCCTGCCCGGCCCGCGCCAGGTGGCGGTGGCCGTATCCTGGCGCGAGCCCGGCGCCGCCACGGGCCGCGCAGGCACCAAGCGCGCCGAGATCGACGCCGCCACGGGCGAGAAGCTGGAGCCGCGCGAGACACGCGCCGGCAACTTCTTCTACCGCTTCCACTTCGAGCTGCACGCCATGCCGCGCATCTGGGGCCGCTGGATCGTGGGCTTCGCCACCATGCTGATGTTCGTGGCCATCATCACGGGCGTGATCACGCACAAGAAGATCTTCACGGACTTCTTCACCTTCCGCCCGCGCAAGGGCCAGCGCTCCTGGCTGGATGCGCACAACGCCACGGCCGTGCTGGCATTGCCGTTTCACATCGTCATCACCTTCAGCGGCCTGGTGCTGCTGATGTTCATGCTCATGCCCTGGGGCATACAGGCGGCCTACAACGGCGACACCAATGCCTACTTCGCCGATGTGCGGGGTGCGCGCGGTCAGGCGGCCAACCAGGGCCCGGGCGCGCGCGGTGGCAAACAAGAGCGCCAGGCTGCCGCGCTGGCCGATATCGCGCCCATGATGGCCGAGGGCGCGCGCCGCTGGCCCGAGCACGGCGTGGGCAGCATCACCGTCAACGCGCCCGGCACCTCGCGCGCGGTGGTCGAACTGCGCGAAGGCGGCGGCATGAGCCTCATCAACCGCGGCCAGTCCGAGACCCTGCGCTTCGACGGCGTGACCGGCCAGTTGCAGGCCAGCCCCGAGGCGCCCGCCATCTCATGGGTGCGTGCCACCGGCAACGTGATCACCGGCGTGCACCTGGGCCGCTTTGCAGAGCCCGCCATGCGCTGGCTGCTGCTGCTCAGCGGCGTGGTCGGCACCTTCATGGCCGCGTCGGGCATGGTGCTGTGGGTGGTCAAGCGCATGCCCGAGCGCCGCAAGCTGGGCCGCACGCCCTTCGGCCACCGTCTGGTGGAGGTGCTCAACGTGGGCTCCATCGCGGGCCTGTCGGTGGCCGTGGCCGGCTTCTTCTGGCTCAACCGCCTGCTGCCCGTGCCCATGCAGGCACGCAGTGATTGGGAGATCAACGGCTTCTTCATCATCTGGCTGCTGTGCCTGCTGCATCCGCTGCTGGTCTCGCACCGCAATGCCTGGCTGCAGCAGATGGCGCTGGCCGCCATGCTGTACGCGCTCCTGCCCCTGCTCAACCTGCTGACGGGCGGCGCATCGCTGGTGCAGACCCTGGCCAACGGGCAGTGGAGCATCGCCAGCTTCGAGCTGCTGATGCTGGGCCTGGCCGCCATCCACGGCGTGGTGGCCTGGTGGCTGCTGCGCGGCAAGCCGGCAGCGGCTGCAGTGCCCCGCACGCAAGCCCGTGCCGCCAGCCATGCCCCCACGCTGGAGCGCGCGTCATGATGATTCTTGCCGCCTTTTTTCTGGCCTTTGCAGGCTTTGCCGTCGTCGCCGCTTCCATGGACCGGCACCAGGACCAACTGGGCACCGAAGGCCTGACGCCCGCGCGCCTGAAGGCCTGGCGGCTGGCCGGCTACGCGCTGCTGGCCCTATCGCTGGCGCCTTGCCTGCTGCGCTGGAATGCCTCGGTGGCCGTGGCCGCCTGGCTGGGCCTGCTGACCTTTGCGGCCCTGGCTCTGGGCCTGCTGCTGACCTATGCACCGCAGTTCGCGCGGCGTGTGGCGGCCGCTGCAGCGGCGGCGGGGCTGCTGGCCTGGTTGGTGGCTGGCTGAATCAATAGGCGGCAGCTGCCTGCTGTGCAGGCGCGGCCACCGGCGAATCATCGAACTGCCCCCGCAGCCTGCGCGCCGCATTCGCAAACAGCAGCACATCCACGCCCACGGCCACGAAGCTGCAGCCCAGGTCCAGGTAGCGGCGGGCCAGGGCGGGGTCCGAGGTCAGGGTGCCGGCCGCCTTGCCGCTGGCGATGATGGTCTTCATGGCGCCCTCGATGGCGGCCTGCACTTCGGGGTGGCCGGGGTTGCCGCGGTGGCCCATGGAGGCGGCCAGGTCGGCGGGGCCGATGAAGACGCCGTGCACGCCGTCCACCGCGCAGATGGCCGGCAGGTTCTGCAGCGCGGTCACGGTCTCGGCTTGCACCAGCAGGCATACCTCGTCGTCGGCCACCTGCAGGTAGTCGGCGCGTGCGCTCCACTGCGATGCGCGGCCCACGGCGCTGCCCACGCCGCGCACGCCCAGCGGCGGGTAGCGCGTGGCGGCCACCACGGCGCGCGCCTGTTCGGCCGTGTCCACCATGGGCACGAGCAAGGTGGTGGCGCCTATGTCCAGCATCTGCTTGATCAGGGCCGTGCTGCCTTCGACCACGCGCACCACGGCCTGTGCCGGGTGCGGGGCCACGGCCTGCAGCGCGGCCAGGGTGCTGCGCACGTCGTTGGGCGCGTGCTCGCCGTCGATCAGCAGCCAGTCGTAGCCGCAGGTGGCGGCCGCCTCGGCCAGGTAGGGGTCGGCCATGGACAGCCACAGGCCGATGCGGGGCTGGCCTGCGGCCAGGGCGGTCTTGAAGGGGTTATGGGCTGGCATGGTGTCCGGTGATTTCGTTGAGGGAAAGATTCAGTCCAGCAGGCCCTGGCAGACGTACTTGGTGTGCAGGTAGTCGTCCAGGCCGTGGGTGGAGCCCTCGCGGCCGTAGCCCGACTCCTTGACGCCGCCGAAGGGCGCTGCCTCGGCGGCCAGTGCGCCTTCGTTGATGCCGACGATGCCGGTCTCCAACGCATCGGCCATGCGCCAGATGCGGCGTGCGTCGTTGCTGTAGAAGTAGGCGGCCAGGCCGAAGGGCGTGTCGTTGGCGGCGGCGATGACCTCGTCCTCGCTGTCGAAGACGGTGAGCGGCGCCACGGGGCCGAAGGTTTCCTCACAGGCGCAGGCCATGGAGGCATCGGCGCCCGTGAGCACGGTGGGCGCGTAGTAGTTGGCGCCCAGGGCATCCAGGCGCCTGCCGCCCGTGAGCACCCTGGCGCCGCGCGCCACGGCGTCCTGCACATGGCGCTCGATCTTTTCCACGGCACGCGCATTGATCATGGGGCCGATCTGCGAGGCCGGGTCGCTGGCCGGGCCCACGTGCAGCGCGGCCACACGCGCGGCCAGCTTCTGTGCAAACACGTCGTGCACGCTGCGGTGCACGAAGACGCGGTTGGGGCAGACGCAGGTCTGGCCGCCATTGCGGAACTTGGCGGCCATGAAGCCGTCGACGGCGGCATCGATGTCGGCGTCCTCGAAGACGATGAAGGGCGCATTGCCGCCCAGCTCCAGCGAGAGCTTCTTGAGCGTGTCGGCGCTGCGCCGCGCCAGGTGCTTGCCCACGGGCGTGGAGCCCGTGAAGGTGATCTTGCGCACGCGCGCATCGTCCAGCCAGACATCCACCACCTCGGGCGTCTTCTCGCGCGAGGCCGTGACGATGTTGAGCACGCCGGCCGGCACGCCCGCCTCCTGGGCCAGCAGCACCAGGGCCAGCGAGGTCAGCGGCGTGTCTTCCGCGGGCTTGCAGACCACGGTGCAGCCGGCGGCCAGCGCGGGCGCGATCTTGCGGGCGATCATGGCGGCCGGAAAGTTCCAGGGCGTGATGGCGGCCACTACGCCCACGGGCTCGCGCAGCGCAAACATGCGCCGGCCCGGCACGGGCGCGGGAATGATCTCGCCGTTCATGCGCGTGGCCTCTTCGGCAAACCATTCGATGTAGCTGGCCGCGTAGGCGACCTCGCCCTTGCCCTCGGCCAGGGGCTTGCCCTGCTCGCGGCTGATGAGGCTGCCCAGGTCGTCCTGGTGGGCCAGCACCAGGCCGTTCCAGCGCTTGATGATGGCGGCGCGCTGTTTGGCGGGCGTCTTGCGCCAGGCGGGGAAGGCGGCATGCGCGGCGTCCAGCGCGGCGCGGGCCTCGGCGGCGCCGGAGTCGGGCACCTCGGTGATCAGTGCGCCCGTGGCGGGGTCGGTCACGGCCAGGCGCGGGGCGGGAGCGGCGGGCGTGGCAGTCGCAGTGGTAGTCGCGGTCGTCCATTGGCCGGCGATGAAGTTGGCGCTGCGCAGCAGCTCGGGGCGGGTCAGGGTCAGTGGCATGGAATCGGTGGATGCAGGTGTTGTAAGGGGCGGCTCAGCTCACGATGCCCAGGTGCCAGGGCACGAACTCATGGTCGCCCAGGTCCAGGGCCTCGCTCTTGGTGGGCTCGCCGCTGGCGTGGCGCAGGATCTGCGCGAAGATGCGCTGCCCCATCTCGGGCACGCCGCATTCGCCGTCCACGATCAGGCCGCAGTTGATGTCCATGTCTTCCTCCAGGCGCCGGTACATGGGCGTGTTGCTGGCCAGCTTGATGGTGGGCGCGGGCTTGCTGCCGAACATGGAGCCGCGCCCCGTGGTGAAGCAGATCAGGTGCGCGCCGCTGGCAATCTGGCCCGTGGAGGCCACGGGGTCGTAGCCCGGCGAGTCCATGAACACAAAGCCCGGCTCGGTGATGGGCTCGGCATATTCGTAGACGGCGCGCAGCGGCGTGGTGCCGCCCTTCATGGCCGAGCCCAGCGATTTCTCGAAGATGTTGGCCAGGCCGCCGGCCTGGTTGCCGTGGCCGACCACGCCGTTGAACTGCGCGTTCTGGCCGGCCGCGTAGCGCTCCCACCAGGCCAGGCGGTCCAGCAGCTTCTGCCCTACGGCTGGCGTGATGGCGCGGCGCGTGAGCATGAATTCCACGCCATGGATCTCGGGCGTTTCCGACAGGATGGCCGTGCCGCCGTGGCGCACCAGGATGTCCATGGCCGCGCCCAGTGCCGGGTTGGCCGTGATGCCCGAAAAGCCGTCCGAGCCGCCGCACTCCAGCCCGATCTTCAGGTGGCTGGCACTGACCGTGCTGCGCCGCGCGGCATCGGCTTCGGGCAGCATCTCTTCGATGGCGCGGATGCCTGCCTCTATGGTCACGCGCGTGCCGCCGACCTCCTGCATCACCAGGGTGCGCATGAGCCGGCCTTCGCACAGGCCCTGCGACTCCACGAGGGCATCGACCTGGTTGCGCTCGCAGCCCAGGCCCACGATGAGCACGCCGGCCAGGTTCGGGTGGCGCGCATAGCCGGCCAGCGTGCGGCGCAGCACGTCGAAATGCTCGCTGGGCGAGGACATGCCGCAGCCGCTGGTCTGGGCGAAGGCCACCACGCCGTCCACGTTGGGAAATGCCGCCATGCGCTCGGCCGTGAAGTGCGCGGCAATGCGCTTGATCACCGTGGCCGAGCAGTTCACCGACGACAGGATGCCGATGAAGTTGCGCGTGCCCACGCCGCCGCCGGCGCGCACAAAGCCCTGGAAGCTGGCGCGCTGCGCTTCCGGCACATAGTCCACGGGCCGCACATCGGCGCCGAAGGCCGGGTCGCGGTAGTAGTCCACGATGCGCAGGTTGTGGCTGTGCACATAGTCGCCGGCCTCCAGCTCACGCGTGGCCACGCCGATCACGGTGTCGTACTTCTTCACCTGCTCGCCCTCTGCGATGCGGCGCGCGGCGATCTTGTGGCCCGCAGGCACCTGGGCGCGGGCGCGCACGCCCAGTTCGGGAATCTCCTGGCCCAGCGACAGAGCGGTCCTGGCGACCAGCACGTTGTCGTTGGGATGCAGGTGCAGCAGGGGGCTATCGGTGCGGGACATGCGGGACATGCGTGGCTTTCATCGGTGTGGGTTCGCGGGCTGTCAGCCCTTCATCAATTCGCGCAGCTTGAGCTTGTCGATCAAAACGGTCTCTTTTTGATAGACCGTGTTGACGTATTTCTCGTAGTCCGGGCCATCCAGGTACAGCAGCGGCGCGTCCAGCTTCTCGGCCACGGACTTGAACTCGGGGCTGGCCACGGCGGCGCGGAAGGCCTCGCGCAGCCTGGCCGCCACGGCCGGCTCCAGGCCACGCGGCGCGCCGATGCCGTTGGGCGCATCGACCACCACGTCGTAGCCGCATTCGCGCAGCGTGGGCACGTCCTTGAAGCGCGCCGTGCGCTGCTCGCCCCAGGTGGCCAGCAGGCGCAGCTTGCCGGCTTCCACATGGGGGGCCCAGGAGCTGGAGTCGGCCAGCGCATCCACATGGCCGCCCAGCACGCCCTGCAGTGCCTCGGCGCCGCCCTTGTAGGGCACATGGTTGAGCTGTATGCCGGCCACGCCCGCAAATTCCTCCATGCCCACATGCGTGGCACCGCCCACGCCTGCATGGGCATAGGTCACCTGGCCGGGCCTCGCCTTGGCGGCGGCCACGAAGTCCTTGAGCGTATTGAACGGCGAATGGGCGGGCACGGCAATGCCGAAGGTCTGGCCCGAGGTGCGCGCGATGTAGGTGTAGTCCTTGCGCGGATCGGCCTGCAGGCTGCCCAGTTGCGAAAAGCGCGTGACCGAGATGGGAATCTGGCCGATGGTGTAGCCGTCCGCCCTGGCCGAGGCCAGCGCCTTGGCGCCGATCATTCCCGATGCGCCCGCGCGGTTCTCCACCGCGATCGGCTGGCCCAGCAGCTTGCCGGCCACGGTGCACAGCGCGCGCATGGACTGGTCGGCCGTGCCGCCCGCAGGCCAGGGGCAGATGAAGGTGATGGGGCGTTCGGGCCAGTTCTGGGCGAAAAGAGGTCCGGTGGCGGCCAGTGCGCTGGCGCCGAGCGTGGCGAGCACGAATTCGCGCCGGCTTGCATGGCGTGTGCGTGGGGTGTTCATCGCTTGTCTCCTGTATTGGCTTTTTGCAGCCCTGTGATCCGGGCCTTGGGCTGGCTGGCGCGATTGTTCAGTGCCTGATCATGACAATCCAATGAAAAGATAGACTGGCTTCATAACCTCAAAGCTATGAAGACCCCATGAGCAAGATAGACCGCGTGCTGCGCTCCAACCTCAAGCTGCGCCATCTGCAGCTGCTGGTGGCGCTGGACCAGTTCCGCCATCTGGGCCGCGCCGCCGAGTTCCTGGCCGTGACCCAGCCCGCCGTCTCCAAGACCCTGGCCGAGATCGAGCGCATGCTGGACATGACGCTGTTCGAGCGCTCCACGCGAGGCACCGAGCCCACGGCGGCCGGCGTCAGCATGGTGCGCTTTGCGCGCTCGGTGCTGGCGGGCTTCGAACGCACGCGCGATGAAATGGCGGCCGAGGCCAGCGGCACACGCGGGCGCACCAGCGTGGGCGCCATGGTCGTGGCCACGCCCGTGCTGCTGGCCCGGGCCGTCGAGCAGTTGAAGGCGCGATCGGCCCAGACCACGGTGCTGGTCGAGGAGGGCGATCTCACTCGGCTGCTGCCCAAGCTGCGCATGGGCGAGCTGGACCTGTTCGTGGGCCGGCTCGAACCTGGCTATGCCTCGCCCGACCTGGAGACCGAAGCCCTGTACGACGAGCCCATGGTCGCCGTCGTGCGCCCCGGCCATGCGTTGCTGGCGCAGCCTGCGAGCTGGCAGGCGCTGGCCGACATGCCCTGCGTCATGCCCCCGCCCTGGGCATCGCTGCGCGTGAAGCTGGAGCAGCAGTTCTTCGCCCACGGCCTGCATCCTCCGGCCGATCTGGTCGAGTCCGCCTCATTCCTGTCGCAGATCAGCTTCCTGCACCAGCGCGGCGCCGTGGCCTTCATGGCGCGCGGCGTGGCCGAGCATTTCGCGCAGCAGGGGCTGGTCGCCGTGCTGGACCTGCCCGTGCCCATCGACCTGCCCCCCGTGGGCCTGATCACCCTGCGCGGCCAGCCGATGACGGCGACGACGCGGTTGCTGGTGGAGTGTTTGCGGGCGGTGGGGCGCAGCCTGGCAACGCGCTGATCCTGCGGCTGCGGCTGCGGCTGCGTTGGCGCTGCGCCACCGGCGCCGCCGCATTCGGCATGAGGCTCTGTCCCTCCGTGGCCTGCACCGCATGCTCGCTGCCGCCGTGCTCCATGAAGGCAATGGAGATCATGACGTGAGTGGGGCTTTGGAGGGGAGCGTTGGGAAACCGGGGCCGGCGCAGTGCGTGGCGGCGATGGCCTTGCGCGCAGCCATGAATTCGCCCGGTGAGTTCACGCATTCGGCGGCGCACAGCTGGCCACCGCGCAGGTGCAGGACGGCGAACCTGCCGCTGGCCGGGTTGCCGCGCAGCACGGTCTGGTCGCCCTGGCCGGGCAGGCCGGCGATCTGCAGCCTGGTGTCGTACTGATCGGACCAGAACCAGGGCGTTTCATGGGCGGGCAGTTCGCTGCCCGTGATGGCGCAGGCCGCGCGCCGGGCCTGTTCGAGCGCGCTGGGCACGCTTTCGAGCCGGTGCAGCCCGGGGTAGCCGGCCAGCGGGCGGCGCGTGGCATCGCCTATGGCGTAGATGCCGCTCATGGCGGTACGGCCTTCGCCATCCACGGCAATGCCGTCGGCGCAGTCCAGGCCGAGGGATTGCGCCAGTTCCATGCAGGGCGCCGCGCCCACGCCGATGAGCACGGCATCGCACTCCAGTCGGGAGCCATCGGCCATCCACAGGGCCGTGATGCGGGTGGGGCTGTCTCCCTGGATGGCGGCGACCGCTGCATTGAAATGCACCTCCACGCCCTGGCCTGCATGCAGCTGCAGCAGATGCGCAGCCATCTGCGGCGAGGCGCTGCGCGTCAGCAGCCTGCCTTCGCGCTCGATGATCCGGACCTGCACGCCCAGCTTGCGGGCCGTGGAAGCGATTTCGAGTCCCGCATAGCCGCCGCCGATGATGGCCAGGCAGCGTGCGGTCTGCAGATGACCCCGCAGCGCCTGCGCGTCTTCCATGGTGCGCAGGTAGGTGATGCCAGGCCGCTCATCCCCGGGCAGGACCAGCCAGCGCGGCGCGGAGCCTGTGGCAATGACCAGGTGTTCGTAGTGCAGCACCGATCCGTCGTTCAGCGCCACCTGCCGCGAGCCCGGCTCTATGGCCATGGCGCGCATGCCCGGGCGCAGGGCGATGGCCTGGTCCGCAGAGGCGCCGGCGGGCCGCGGCAACAGCTCGTCCGGGCCCATGGCCTGCTGCAGCCAGGCCCTGGACAGCGGCGGGCGCAGGTAGGGCGGCAGGTCCTCGCCGCCTACCACAGTGATCGGACCCGGGTGGCCGTACTGGCGCAGCAGGGCGGCCAGGGTGCCACCGGCGTGTCCGGCGCCGATGATGACGGCATGGCCTTGGGGGTGTTGTGCGGGGTTCATGCTGCACCTTCGCAGGAGGCCCGGAGTACGGGGCGGGCGCAGATCTCGTCCCAGGCTTGCCGCATGAAGCGCGCGGCCGCCACGTTCTGCTCCAGCAGGTCATAGCCTGCGCCCAGGCCGTAGTCGGGGAGATTGATGAATTCGGTGGTGAGGTAGCGCAGCGGGCTGTGCGGCTGCGCATGGTGGCAGGCCAGCACCTTGCGGATGGCCTCTTTGGAGGGCTCCAGCAGGTAGGCATGCCAGGGCGAATGCCATTCGCCGGGTCCGGGCCGCAGCATGGGGTACTGGATGCCCCGGCCCGGGCTGCCGTCCTCGTCGCGGTGCCACAGGTTCAGGGGCTGGTTGGGGCCGGCCGCGCGCAGCTGGGCCCAGCGCACGATGCCCATGTCCAGCCATTGTTCGCACAGCGAGCCGGGCTCGAACGGGTCCAGCACCAGTTCGCCGCGCTCGAGCAGCCCGCGCACGCCCGACCGGTCCAGCTCGGCCGGGTTGCCGATCTTGAAGTTCACATGGCTGTAGTCCAGCGTGAAGTGAAAGGGCACGCCGCGTGCCTGCACGTGCCCGGCCACGCTGCGCACGCGCAGGAAGTCTTCGGTCCACGTGTTCACATGCAGCGCGAAGCTGGGCTCCACGCCCAGGCCCATGGCGTCGTCATAGACCCGCAGATAGTGTTCGGCGATTTCCACATCGGACAGCACATGGCCGTCGCGGTGGTGCTTGAAGGTCATGATGTTGTGGCAGCGCACGCCGATCTCGCGGCAGATGCGAAGGTTGCCGGCCAGCAGGACCTCGTCCTCGCCCAGGCGGTAGAACCAACTGGCGGTGTGCACGGGCAGCTTGAATTCGGCGATGGCCGACTCGTAGTCGGCCAGCTGGTGGCGCAGCGGCAGGCGGTCGAAGCAGTCGAACACGCCGGTCTCGCTGACGAGGCGGAACTGCTCGCGTATGGGCAGCTCCTGCAGGCCGATGGGCTGGTGGCGCGAGGAGCGCTGCACGCCACGGCCGTTGCAGCCGATGG
>NZ_WUMG01000041.1:0-56348 GCF_009827015.1 Delftia sp. CH05
GGCGGGAGCGCCGGCCAGAAGGATTGGGTGATGTTTCCGTACGGGTGGCGGTACTGCCTATGTCCGATGGGCACTCGCTGTGAAGCGCCTTCGCGCAGGTGCCGGGCAACACCCACTGCAGGGACAGGGAATAGCCCCTGGCGGGACAATGCCGATCTCAAAAAACATAGCGCCATGCGTATGGCATGCATGGCGCTTCAGGGTTTCGTGTCGGGCTTTCTGGGGCTTGTGCTGTCGTGATGAATCGCCGCTTTTTGTTGATGGTCCTGGCCGCGGGCTGCAGCCTGGCTGCGACCGGATGTTCGGGAAAGTCCGGGCCTGGAAATGTCTCGATTTCGCGGCAAAGGCTGCAGGAGGTGGTGGCCCAGCGCTTTCCACGGCAATTCCCCGTGGCCGGCATGCTGCAGCTCAAGCTGCATTCGCCGGTGCTGGGATTGCTGCCCGAGCGCAACGCGCTCAATGCGGTGTTGCAGGCCGATCTGTCGGGACCCGTGCTCAAGCAAGCCTATGGCGGCCATCTGAACCTGGACTTCGCGCTGCGCTACGAGCCCACGGACCGCACGCTGCGCGCCCACCAGATCAAGGTCAACAGCCTGGTCATCAACGACCTGGCCCCCGCCATGAGCGACATGATCACCACCTACGCCAGCGCCCTGGCCGAGCAGGCGCTGGGCCAGCTCGTGCTCTACCAGCTGCAGGACAAGGACCTGGCCCTGATGGACTCTCTGAACATGGAGCCCGGCGCCATCACGGTGACGCCGGACGGCCTGAGCGTGGCCCTGGTCCAGAAGCCCGTCGCGCCGCGCTGAGAGCTGCGCCGGGCGGGCGGTGCTCGGTTCAGCCGTGCGCCTCCATCCGAGCGCCTCGGTAGCCGGTGCATGGCGGCGAGCGGGGAGACTGGCCATGCAATCTGCGTGGGTTGTCATGACCCGGCGGCAGGGCCGGGTCCGCCGTTATTTGGCGTGCCAAGCATGGCTGGGCGCCGAACGCTACGATGCAGCGGCCATCGATTTCTTGGCGAACCCGTCCAGCCTTCAAGGTGCCCCATGACTCCACAGAATCCGCTTTCCGCCTTTTCCGTCACGCGCAAGTGGCCGGCCATGCAGCCGGACCGCATCCAGCTGTATTCCCTGCCCACGCCCAACGGCGTCAAGGTGTCGATCGCTCTGGAGGAGATGGGCCTGCCGTATGAGGCGCACCGCGTGGGCTTCGAGAGCAATGACCAGCTCTCGCCCGAGTTCGTGGACACCTTTCCCAACAACAAGATCCCGGCCATCCTGGACCCGCAGGGTCCGGGCGGAAAGCCGCTGGCGCTGTTCGAGTCGGGCGCCATCCTGGTCTACCTGGCCGAGAAGTCCGGCAGCCCGCTGCTGCCCGCCGGCCCGGCCGCGCGCTATGAAACGCTGCAGTGGCTGATGTTCCAGATGGGTGGCGTCGGCCCCATGTTCGGCCAGCTGGGGTTCTTCCACAAATTCGCGGGCAAGGACTTCGAGGACAAGCGCCCGCGCGACCGCTACGTGAACGAGTCCGTGCGCCTGCTGGGTGTGCTGGAGCGCCGCCTCGCAGGCCGCGCCTGGGTGATGGGTGAGCAATTCACCATTGCCGACATCGCCCTGTGGCCCTGGGTGCGCAACATGGTGGTGGAGCAGGGCTACAACGCGGCCGAACTGCTGGGCTGGGAGCGCTTTCCCGAGCTGCAGCGCGTGCTGGCCGCCTTCGTGGCGCGCCCGGCCGTGCAAAAGGGCCTGGTGACGCCGCCGCGCAACTGACCCGGCGGGCGTTGCATTCCTGGGTCGCACTGTCCCAGCCATGGTGGCTTTCAAAACGGGCGCGGGGGCCGCATCTGTCCGAGAATGCAGCGCCCCCTTTTTTCTTGCGGGCGCAGCCTCACAGGAGCCACGATGACCGCAGCCACCACCCCCGTCCTCCAGAGCCAGCCGCTGGGCCCGCTGTGGCCCACCATGGACCCCTTCCTGTTCTGTGCCCACCATGACGATGCCTATCCGCCCAGCGATGGCCGACTGGGCGTGCAGGCCGTGGACCTGGAGGGCCGCCAGATGGGCAGCGACTTCAGCCGCAAGGACGGCTTTTCCATGTACCACGGCGATGGCGTGCCGGGCTTTCCCGGCCATCCGCACCGCGGCTTCGAGACCGTGACCCTGGTGCGCAAGGGCCTGATCGACCATTCCGATTCGCTGGGCGCGGCCGCGCGCTTTGGCGGCGGCGACGTGCAGTGGCTCACGGCCGGCAAGGGAATCCAGCATTCGGAGATGTTCCCGCTGCTCAACAGCGACGCGCCCAATCCGCTGGAGCTGTTCCAGATCTGGCTGAACCTGCCTGCGCGCTCCAAGATGGTGGAGCCGCATTTCACCATGTTCTGGAATGAGCGCATCCCGCGCCTGGAGCACGCAGACGCCGCAGGCCGCAGGACCGTGGTCACCGTGGTCGCAGGCAGCCTGCCCGGCACGGCGGCCGCCCTGCCGCCGCCGCCCGAATCCTGGGCCTCGCAACCCGAGGGCGACGTGGCCATCTGGACGCTGCGCCTGGAGCCCGGCGCACGCTGGACGCTGCCGCGCGCAGCCGGCGCGGACACGCAGCGCATGCTGTATTTCTTTGCGGGCCAGGCACTGCAGGTCGGGCCCACGGCGCTGGCCCAGCATGCGGCCCTGCATGTGGATGCCACGCAGGACTGGGAGCTGCACAACAGCGGCGCCGACGCCGTGGAATGCCTGGTGCTGCAAGGCCGCCCCATTGGCGAGAGCGTGGCGCAGTACGGCCCCTTCGTGATGAACACGCAGCAGGAAATCATGCAGGCCATGCAGGACTACCGGCGCACCCAGTTCGGCGGGTGGCCCTGGGCCGAGCAGGACCCGGTGCATGGCGCAGAGAACCGGCGCTTTGCGCGCTACCCGGGCGCTGCGGCCGAGGAACAGCCGCCGGCCGCCTGAGTCCGGTCAGGCCGCGTCAGGCCGTGTCTGAGGGTGGATGAAAGCTGGCCGGCGCGGGCGTGCGCCCCAGCTCCTTGAGGATCTTCAGCGTGATGGCCATGCCGGTGTTGCCTGCGGGCACGCCGGCATAGACGGCGGTCTGCAGCAGCACTTCGCGGATGGTGTCCAGGTCCAGCGGCGCGGCCTCGGCATCGGCCGGGTCGGCCAGCAGGCCGGTGCGGATGTGCAGCTCGAACTCTTCCCAGCGGCCCATGGAGGCCGTGATGGCCAGCACCATGATGCGGCGCGTGCGGCGCTCCAGGCCGGGGCGGCTCCAGATGCCGTCCCAGGCATAGGCCGTGATCATGCGCTGGAACTCCACATTCAGTTCGTTGGCGCGCGCCACGGATTGGTCCACCCATTCATCGCCCAGCACGCGGCGGCGGTTGGCAAGGCCGCGCTGCAGGGCGTCGGCGGAAGATTCGGTCATGGCGGGGGTTCCTGTGTCAAGCATGGGAATGGGCATAGGCGTTGGCGTGGGTCTGCGGCGCTGCCAGCAGCGTCAGGCACGCATCATGCGATGCCTGCACGGCGCGTACCGGGTCGCAGGCCCGGGCCAGCGCATCTTGCAGCGCCTGCAGGGCCGCTGCGTCCAGCCGGGGCGCGGCCCATTCGGCCAGCAGCAGGCGCAGCTCGCGCCCCTGCTCCAGCGCCTGCGGGGCCAGCAGCTCCACGGCGGCCAGGGCCTCGGGCTTGCCTGTCCAGGGCGCCATGGCGTGCACGCAGGCCTCTGAAAACACCAGTCCGTGCAGGCCCCGCACATGGCCCAGCATGCGCTGCGGATGCACCTGCAGCGACTGCGCGGCCTGGCGCAATGCGGCGGCGGCGCCATGCACATGGCGCCACAGGTCGGGCCAGTGCGCGACCTCGGCCTGCCACTCGCCCAGCGCGCGCTCATGGGCCTGGGCCATGCAGCCCAGCAGCAGGGCCGCGAGCGGGGGCACGGCCTGGGCCTGTGCCACCGCCTGCATCAGGTGCACGGGATTGCGCTTGTGCGGCATGGCGCTGGAGGTGCTGCCGCGCGGCGCCTCGCTGACCTCGCCCACCTCGTACTGCGCCATCAGCGACCAGTCCTTGGCCAGCTTGGCCAGGCTGCCGCCGCATACGGCGGCCTCCATGGCCAGGCGCATCCAGTCGTCGCGCTGGGTATGCCAGCTGCGGCCGCAGGCCGACAGGCCCAGGCGCCGGGCCAGTGCCTGCTCCACCTCGGCACGGTGGCTTCCCAGCACGGCGCCATTGCCCACGGCGCCGCCCAATTGCACGCACAGCGCAGCGGTGGCAAGCCTTTCAAACTGTTCGATGCTGCGCCCCACGGCGGCTGCCGACTGCGCGCACTTGAAGCCGAAGCTGGTGATCTGCGCGGGCTGCAGCAGGCTGCGCGCCAGCATGGGCGTGGCCGCGTGCGTGCGGGCCAGGGCCTGCAGCGCGGACTGCAGCCCGCCCAGCTCGGCCAGCAGCGCCTGCAGGGCCTGCTGCGTGAGCAGGGCCTGCGCCGTGTCCACGGCGTCCTGCGTGGTCGCGCCCCAGTGCAGCCAGGGCAGGCCTTCCGGGGCGTGGGCCTGCAGCCACTGCTGCAGCGGCCGCACCACGGCCAGGCCCAGCGCGCCGCTGGCGCGTGCCTGCTCCACCACGCCTTCGCACGTGAGCGGCGCCTGCGCGCAGGCGCGCGCAATGGCCTCGGCGGCCGGGCGCGGCACCAGGCCGCAGTCGGCCTGGGCCTGGGCCAGCGCGCTCTCGAAGCGCAGCAGCGCGTCCAGCCAGCGCGCGTCCGCAAACCAGTGGCCGCTGTCGGCCGGGCCCAGATAGTCCTTCACCAATGACATGCTGTCCTTGCCGGTCTCAGGCCGTGGCGCCCGAGGCCTTGATCACGGCGGCCCACTTGGCGCTCTCCACCTGGATGCGGGCCGCGTACTGCGCGCCATCGCCCAGCAGCGGCACGGCGCCCTCGATGCCCAGGCGCGACTGGAAGGATTCGGAAGACGCCACCTTGAGGACGTCGCGCCCCAGCGCGCGCACCGTCTCGGCGGGCGTGCCCCTGGGCGCGAGGATGCCGTAGGTCAGCGAGCTCTCGAAGTCGGCCAGCGCACGCACGCCGGACTCGGCCACCGTGGGCACGTCGGGCAGCTGGGGCTGGCGTTTGGCGCCGGTCACGGCCAGGGCGCGCAGCTTGCCGGCCTTCACCAGGGCCATGGCCGCGGGAATCACGCCAAAGCTGAAGTCCACATTGCCGCCCACCAGGTCGGTCAGCGATGGGGCCGTGCCCTTGTACGGCACATGGATGGCCTTGGCGCCCAGCGCGTGGGCGAACATCTCGCCCGTCAGGTGGCCGCCCGTGCCCGAGCCGCTGGAGGCGTAGTTCATCTCGCCGCTGCGCTTGCGCATCTGCTCGGCCAGGTCGGCCACGCTGCGCACGGGCGAGGAAGCCGGCACCACCAGCAGCAGGGCCGACGAGGCGAACATGGCCACCGGCTGCAGATCGGTGGCCGCATTGAACTTGAGGCCCGGGTACAGCGAGGGATTGATGGACACCGTGCCCGTATGGCCCAGCAGCCAGGTGCCGCCGTCGCCGGCCGCGCGCACCACGGCTTCCGTGCCCAGGTTGCCGCCCGCGCCGGCCTTGTTCTCCACGATCATCCCGTAGCCGAAGGACTCGTTGAGGCCATGCGCCATCTGCCGCGCGAACACATCGTTGCCGCCGCCCGGCGCAAACGGCACCACCAGGCGGCTGCCGCGCTTCTGGGCCCAGGCCGGCAGCGCACAGGCGGCCAGCGCGGCGGCGGCGGTGGACAGCCACATCCGGCGCGGCAAAGAGGTCTGAGAGGCTTGAGCGGTTTGAGAGGTGGGCCGGGAATCCATGCGTCTGTCTCCTGAAATAGTCGTTGTCACGCAGTGTGGTGCAGCGCAGCCTGGGAAAACAGCAGTTGCATCTGCGTTGTGATTCAAGAAAATGTGTGAAATGGACGTGAGATACATACACAATTTCTTGAGAGTGGTGGACACCGGCTCCATGTCCGAAGCTGCTCGCCAGCTGGATCTGAGCCCCTCGGCCATTGCCCAGCAAATGCGCGTGCTGGAGGGCGAGCTGGGTGCGCCGCTGCTGGTGCGCCATGGCCGCAGCGTGCGCGCCACCGAGGCGGGCGAGCGGCTGCTCGAGCGCGGCCGCCAGCTGCTGCAGGACTTCGAGGGCTTGCGCGAATGGGTGGCCTCGGACGCGGACGGCGGCGAGCTGCGGCTGGGCACCGTGAACACGGCGCTGCACGGCTTTGTGCCCGCCGTGATGCGGGCCTTCGTGGCGCGCCACGCCGAGGTGCGCATCAGCGTGCGCGCCGGCCTCACGCCCGAGCTGTACACGGCCCTGGTCCAGTCCGAGCTGGACGTGCTGATCTGCCTGCAACCCTCGTTCGACCTGCCCAAGACCGTGTGCTGGGCCGAGCTGCGCCAGGAGCCATTGGTCGTGCTGTGCCGCGCTCGCGACGCGCAGCAGGACCCGCTGGCCCTGCTGCGCACCCGGCCCCTGGTGCGCTACGACCGCTCCCTGGCCGGTGGCCGGCTGGCCGACCGCTATCTGCGCTCCCAGGGCATTGCGCCGCTGGAGCGCATGGAGCTGAACTCGGTGCTGGCGGTGGCCATGATGGTGGACCAGGGGCTGGGCGTGGGCCTGGTGCCCGACATCGGCCCCGTGCTCTCCCAGGGCCGCGACGTGCGGGTGCTGGCGCTGCCCGATCAGGCCGGCGGCGAGGGCCCCCGGCCTGCCGATGCGCGCAAGGTCGGCCTGCTGTGGCTGAACACCTCGGCCCGCGCGCGCTGGGCGCGCAGCCTGCTCGAATGCGCGCGCGAGTGCCTGGGCTGAGGCTGGGCAGCCGGTGAACCCCCGGTCCCGACGCTGGAATGCCCCAGGTCGCCGACAATGGCGGCTTTGCGCGGCGCGCCTTTTGCGCTGCGGTTTTCCAAGGCCTTTGCCATGAACATCACCAAAGACACCGCCGTCACCATCAACTACAAGATCACCGACAAGCTGGGCAAACTGCTCGACAAGGGCGACGTGGCCTATCTGCACGGCGGCTACGACAACATCTTCGCCAAGGTGGAAGCCGCCCTGGACGGCAAGGCCGTGGGCGACACGCTGACCGTGGATCTGGCCGTGGAAGACGCCTTCGGCGCGCGCGACGAGAGCCTGACGCGCACCATTCCCAAGGGCGAGTTCCCGCCCGGCGTGAAGGTCGGCGGCCAGCTGCGCGGCACGGATGACCAGGGCCAGCCCCAGATCTACCACGTGGTCAAGATCAAGGGCCCCGTGGTGCTGCTGGACGGCAACCATCCGCTGGCCGGCATGGCGCTGCACTTTGCCTGCAAGGTCACCGAAGTGCGCGCGGCCAAGCCCGAGGAAATCGAGCACCGCCACGTGCACGGCGGCCACGGCCACCACCATTGAGAGGCGGGGCCGGGATACACCCGGTCCGCACGGCCCCGCAAAGCCAAAGGCCGCCCGGCATGCCCGGCGGCCTTTGTGTTTTCCGACTAGACCGCCTCCAGCGCCAGCAGCGCCGTGGCGGTGTTGGAGATCGGTATGTGGTAGTTGCCGTGCACGCGCCGCACGCCGGGCGCGGCGCTTGACAGGGCGCCGCGCATGGCCAGCCACATCAGCAGTTCCACGCCCTGGGTGCCGGTCTTTTCCACCAGTTCATGCACGCTGAACTGCGTGGCCCATTCGGGATTGGTGGCCATGCTTTCAAGGAACTGCAGGTCGAAGGCCTTGTTGATGAAGCCCGCGCGCTCGCCATCGAGCTGGTGCGACAGGCCTCCTGAGGCAATGACGGCCACGCGCTGGTCGCTGTTCCAGCGCGCAATGGCCCGGCCCACGGCCTGGCCCAGCGCATGGCAGCGGCGCGCCGAGGGCAGCGGGAACTGCACGGTGTTGATGCACACCGGCACGACGGCCACCGGGCAGTCGCCCTCGGGCCAGAACAGCTTGAGCGGCAGCGTGCAGGCGTGGTCCACCAGCATCTCCTGGCAGCTGACCACGTCGAAATCCTCGCCCACCAGGGACTCGATCAGGTGCCATGACAGCTCCGTGTGGCCGCGCAGCGGTGCCAGCGTGGGAATGCCCCAGCCTTCGTCGGCGTTGCAGTAGCGCTCGGCCGCGCCCACGGCGAAGGTGGGCATCTTGTCGAGGAAGAAGTTCAGGCCGTGGTCGTTGTAGAACACCACCACCACGTTGGGGCGCTGGGCGACCAGCCATTCGCGGATGGGCGGAAAGCCGTCGAAGAAGGGCTTCCAGTACGGCTCGTTCTGCAGGCCCTTGTGGATGGCGTTGCCGATGGCGGGAATGTGCGAGGTGCCGAGGCCGCCGATGAGATGTGCCATGGTGGGTGTCTCCTGTGCTGTCTCTTGCGTGTGGGCTGCGGCGGGGCTCAGGCGTGCGAGCGCAGCAGGGCCTGGAATTCGGCCTTGGTCATGCCGGTCTGCTGGGCGCCTATGTCCTGCATGTCCAGGTGGAAGATGCCGGCCAGCTTGGCCAGGTAGTAAGCGTTGCCGCCGGCCGCGATCATCTGCAGCACGTTGCGCGCGCGCACGGCCTCGGCCTGCTCCTGGTTCAGCCCGTAGCTGCGCATATAGGCCTCTTCGTCGGCCAGGAAGGCCTGGCGGTTGGCCAGCTCGTTGAAGGAAAAGCACATGCTGTTGAGCGCATAGCCCTTGCGGGCCTGCCTGCCGTCGAACAGGGTGGTGCCGGGAATCTGCGGCTGATCGGCCATGTTTTGTCTCCGGTATTTGCGTTGGATCAGCGGCAGTGTCCGGCCCGCGTTGCCAAAGATAAAGCGGCGGCCAATCATGGAATGCATGAGACAAATCGATGGATCGCAGCTCGATGGCAGGCTGCTGCAACTGCTGCTGGCCGTGCTGGAGACCGGCAGCGTCACGGCGGCGGCGCAGCGCCTGGGCGTGACGCAATCGGCCGTCAGCCATCTGCTGGACAAGCTGCGCGCCATCACGGGCGACCGATTGTTCGTGCGGCAGGGGCGGGGCATTGCGCCCACGGCCCATGCACTGGCGCTGCAGGACCCTGCGCGCGAGCTGCTGCTGCAGATGCAGCAGTTCGGCCAGGGGCCCAGCTTTGACCCCGTGCACTGGCGTGCCGAGATCACCATTGCCGCCAACGACCTGCAGCGCGAGCTGCTGCTGCCCGCACTGGTCCGGCGCCTGCGCTCAGCCGCGCCCCGGACGGTGCTGCGCGTGATCGACAGCGGCGCGCCCGATGCCGAACTGCTGCGCTCGGACGCCTGCCTGCTGGCCATCAGCCCGCGCCCGCCCGATGCCACGGACATCGTGCAAAAGCGCCTGTTCAGCGATGAGTACGCCGTCTTCTATGACAGCGCCGTGCGACAGCCGCCGGCCAGCCTGGCCGACTATCTGCAGGCCGACCACGCCACCGTGGCCTATGCCGACCGACAGGCGCTGGACCTGGACCTGCAACTGCAGGCGCGCGGGCTGGAGCGCCGCTTTGCCGTGCGCGTGCCGGGCTTTGCGGCGCTGGCCGCCTTCGTGCGCGGCACGCCGCTGCTTGCGACGGCGCCGTCGCTGCTGGGCTGCACGGCCCTGTCATCGCTGGCCAGCGTTGCGGTGCCCGTGGACTGCCCGCCGCTGCCCATGTTCATGATCTGGCACGCGCGCCACCAGGCCGATCCCGCCCATGCGTGGCTGCGTGGGCAGTTGCAGCAGGTGGTGGCGCAGGCGCTTGGCGGCGCCGGGCCGTCAATGCCTGCGAAGCAAGGCGCGGCGCAGCAGGCGCGCGGCGCGGTTGCGGATCTGGAAGGGGCTGTGGCTCACGGCCGGGCTCACGCGGGCGCGTGAGCAGGCGGCCAGGAAGTCGCGCAGCAGCACGCTGTCATCCAGCGTGCTGGTGTCCGGGTTGCGGAACTGGAATTCGGGGTGCCACTGCGTGGCCGCGATGTAGCTCTTGAGCGTGCCGGGCTTGCGGAAGATGGCCTCGGGGATGCGGTCGGGCAGGCTCCAGGCCTCCACATCGAACTCAGGCGCCACGTCCTTGATGCCCTGGTGGTGGATGCTGTTGACGCGTGCGCGGTCCAGCGTGGGATACAGCGCCTCCAGCCGGCTGCCGGGCACGATGGCGATGTCGTGGTAGTGGCGGTCGTACTCCGTGGGATTGCGGTGCAGCTGCGAGCCGGGCACCTGGGTCTCGATGTCCTGGTAGAGCGTTCCGCCGAAGGCCACGTTGATCAGCTGCAGACCGCGGCAGACGCCGAAGATGGGCTTGCCGGCCTGGGAAAACGCCTCAACCACGGCCAGGTCGTAGAGGTCGCGCACGCGGTCGCCCAGCCATTCGGGGCGCATGGGTTCCTCGCCATAGCTGCCGGGCCAGACGTCGGCGCCGCCATGCATGACCACCCCATCCAGCCACTCGGCATAGTGCTCCAGCGTCACGTCGCCACGTGCGGTCTCGCCTGTGGGGCAGGGCACCATCACCACCATGGCGCCGGCCGACATGATCCAGTGCGCTATCGATTGCTCCACGTACTGCAGCGTCTTGCCCGTGAAAAGCGGACGCTGCGGGTCCGCATGGGAGAAACAGGCCGAAAGGCCGATCTTGAGGCGGCGTGAGGCAAGTGGGCTCATGGGGTGGTGGGCAAGGGGAAAGTCCTGATGGTCACGTTGTAAGCCCAATCGTGCCTGCGACCTGTAGGAAGGGGTTGAACGCCCGCGACCGGCGCAGGGCCATCACCGCAAATAGGTGTAGGTGAATGCAAGAGTTGTCTTGAGGCATCTCAAGCTTCTTCAGCGCGCTGAACCCGGCGTCGCCCCTCTGGGTGTAGCCTGTAGGCAGGGTGGGGACTGCGGATGCTGCAGTGCGAAAAACCTGACGACGCAGGGTGCGACTTGCTGTGCAGGCAGCCCGCATGGCGTTACGATGGTTTCGCCAGTTCATCAATGGCCCCGACAACCCCGCCGCGCCGGTGGTGCGGCTTTTGGCGACTAGGAGGATATGCATGCAAGTTCAGGTTCATGCCGACGATTCGATCCAGGGTGGCGAGTCCTTGGCGCAATGGGCGCAGGAAGAAATCAACGCCAAGCTGGCGAGATTGAAGGACTATGTGGTGCGCGTGGAGGTGTTCCTCACGGGTGTCGATGCGCTCAAGACCTCGGGGGCTCCCGGCAAGCGCTGCGTTCTGGAGACCCGGGCCAATGGACGCCCGCCGATCGCCGTGAACGCCGAGGCCGAGAAGGTCAAGGACGCCTTCAATGCCGCCATCGATAAGCTGAAGCGGGCGGTGGAAACCGATCTGGGCAAGCTCAAGGACAAGCATGGCCGCGAGAGCGTGCGCGGCGTGGAAGATGGCACCGAGGTGGATGCGGCCAGCCCGGCCTGACCCTCGAAACTCCCGCAACATCAACGGCAAGGCGCCCCTTTCGGGGCGCCTTTTTGCTGGGGCGGCGATCGCCGCGAAGACTGCGGTACGGCGCGTTTCAGCGCGAGGCGCGCAGCACCACGCCGTCCAGCGAAGGCGCATGCAGCGGCGCCAGGGGCGAAGCCAGCGGCGGTCCGAAGCGGCGCGCCGCAGTGGCGGGCTGCCGGGTCTCGGCCTCCCACTGCGCGCGGGCCTCGGCGATTTCCTCTCCCGTGCGCGCCACGAAGTTCCACCACAGCAAGATGGCTTCATCCATGGGCTCGCCGCCAATGACCAGCAGGCGGCTGCCGGGCGCCGCTTCGATGGCGACCGAGGGCGTGCCCAGGGGCAGGTAGAGCAATTCCTCTACCGGCAGCGGCTGGCCATTCACGCGCACGTCGCCTTCCAGGCTGAGCACGGCATGCTCGAAATCGGCGCGCAGCGGCAACGTGGCGACGGCATTGGCGCTGCGTGCGCTGTCCGCATGCAGGTCCACGCTCATCAGGGGCGTGTGCACCTCGGCGGGCGACGTCAGGCCCAGCGCCTCGCCGGCCAGCACCGTGGCCGTGAAGTCTCCCACCGTGGTCCTGGGCAGCTCGGGGTAGTGCTGGAAGCGGGGCGGACCGTTGCGGTGCGATTCGGGCAGCGCAATCCACAGCTGGGCGGCGTGGATGTGCGAGGGCGTCTGGCTTTCCTCGGAATGGGCGATGCCGTGGCCTGCCGTCATCAGATTGACCTGTCCGGGCCGGATGATCTGGGTGTTGCCCAGGCTGTCGCGGTGCAGCACTTCGCCGCGGATCATCCAGGTGAAGGTCTGCAGGCCGATATGGGGATGCGGGCCGACCTGCATGCCGGGCGGCGCGGGATCGGCGGGGCCGGCGTGGTCGAGAAAGCACCAGGCACCGACCTTGCGCAGGGCGCGCTGCGGAATGGCGCGCTGGATGGGAATGCCGCCCACGTCGGCGGTGCGGGTGGGAAGGTGCTGGGGCTGGGAGTTGGGTGGGGACGTGTCGGACATGGGCGGATCGGCCTGGTTCGTGGGGGAGGCCACCAGTGTCGTGCAGCTCGGCGCAGCAGGCAAACCAGGATCGCAGATATTGGGCCTGTTCGCTGACAGCGCATTCTCAGGAACATTGTTTACATTCGAGGAACGGCCCGGCGCCCGTCCTTTTGGCGGGCGCCGGCCTCACTCTTACAGGAGAAAACGCCATGAATACATCCGTACAGACGCACGCCGAAGCCGCTGAAGAGGCGGTCCAGAGCGCCGTGGAAGTCCAGCGATTCCCCGAGAAATTTGAAGCCACGGTCACCGGCAATGTGCAGCACCGGGTAGGCGATGGCCAACTGGAAGACATTCCGCGTGGCACCCGTGTGCAGGTGGCCACGGCCATCGGAAGCTATGTGCTGTCCTGGACCCAGGAGGATCAGCCGATCACCGTGTCGCTGGCCAAGCGGGAGTTCGAACTCTATGTCGATACGGGGGAGATCGAGGTCAGCGAAGCCTGACGCCGGCCATGTCCCCGTCCACTCCGAAGGCCCTGCGGCATACCTGCCGCAGGGCCTTTTGCATGGTGGCCAGTCCTTCGCTCAGGCGGGCAGCTGCAGCGCGCGGTCTGGATGCGCACTTCGCCGGCCAGCAGCTTGTGCACGGGGCAGGCCTCGGCCACCTGCAGCAGGCGCTGGCGCTGTTCGTCGTCCAGGTCGCCTTGCAGGGTGATCTGGCGTTCGATCAGATTGCCGCTGGCCGGCGTGCCTTCGGGGTTCAGGCGCAATTGCACATCCACCTGCTCCAGCTTCCACTGCTTGCGCGCCGCATACATCTGCAGCGTGACCGTGGTGCAGGCGCCCAGGGCCGAGAGCAGCAGCTGCAGGGGGTTGGGCGCCGTGTCGCCGCCGCCCTTGTCCGCGGGCTCTTCCACATGCCAGCTGTGGCCTTGGGGGTCGCCAAGCGTGACGCGATAGGGGGTGTCCGTGCTGGTGGCATGGGCGCTGTGGATCATGGAAGGTCCTTTGTCCTGGGGGTGTCGCAAGAGGGGTGGGGGAGCCAACGGACGACTCTACGCCTGCTTGGCGTCCGCTGCCTGGGGCCGATGCTTCATGCGCAGCGGAATTTTGAGGTAGTGCACGCCGTTGGCCTCGGCCTCGGGCCAATGGCCTGCGTGCATGTTGACCTGGATGGCTGGCAGCAGCAGGGCGGGCGCCGACAGCGTGGCGTCGCGCCGGTTGCGCATGGCCACGAAGCTGGCCTCGTCCACGCCCGCGTGCACATGCACGTTGCCGGCACGTTGGTCGGCCACGGTAGTTTCCCAGGCGTGGCGGTCGCGGCCCGGCGCCTTGTAGTCATGGCACATGAACAGGCGTGTTGCGGGCGGCAGGGCCAGCAGGCGCTGGATGGAGCGGAACAGCGTGCGCGCATCGCCGCCCGGAAAGTCGGCGCGCGCCGTGCCGTAGTCGGGCATGAACAGCGTATCGCCCACGAAGACCGCATCCTCGATGCGGTAGGACACGCAGGCGGGCGTATGGCCGGGCGTGTGCAGCACCTCGATGTGCAGCCCGCCCAGGGGCAGGCTGTCGCCGTCTGCCAGCAGTCGGTCGAAAGGCGGCTCCCCGGCGGGCGCGGGCAGGTTGAAGACGGGGCGGAAGATGCGCTGCACCTCGCGGATGTGCTCGCCCACGGCGATCGGGGCGCCTGTGCGCTCGCGCAGGTACGGGGCCGCGCTGAGGTGGTCGGCATGCGCATGGGTTTCCAGGATCCAGCGCAGGCGCAGGCCCTGGGCCTGCGCGGCGGCCAGCACGGCATCGGCCGAGCCGGTGTGGGCCTGGCCGCTGGCATGGTCGTAGTCGAGCACGGGGTCGATGGCGGCGGCCTCGCCCGTGTTCGCATCCCAGACCAGGTAGGTCACGGTATGGGTGGCTTCGTCGAAGAATGGCGCGATGCGCAGCGGCGAGGTCATGAAAGCACTCCTTTGTCGATGGCTCCAGTGCAGCCTGCCGGCAAGTATATTAGAATTTGCTAAATTAGATTTTTCTTAATCATGAACCAACCCATCCTCTCCTCCGAACAGGCTTTCCTGCAGCAGGGTGCGGCGCGCGCCGCCGCCCTGCTGCGCGCCGTGGGCAACGAGAGGCGCCTGCTGGTGCTGTGCCTGCTGATCGAGCATGGCGAGCTGTCGGTGGGCGGGCTGCTGGAGCGCATCCCGCTGAGCCAGTCGGCCCTGTCCCAGCATCTGGCGCGCATGCGCGAGGAGGGCCTGGTCGCCTACCGCCGCGAGTCGCAGACCCTGTACTACCGCATCGCCGATCCCGATGCGCAAAAGCTGGTGGCGGCACTCAAGAGCATCTTCTGTCCCTGAAAACACCCACCCCAGGAGTCGTCCCATGTCCCTTCCCCTCATCTCGGCCCAGGCCGCCCGCCAGTTGCAGGCGCAAGGCGCCTGGCTCATCGACATCCGCGCGCCCGACGAACATGCGCGCGAACGCATGGCAGGCGCCCGCAGCATGCCCATGGAGCGCCTGGGCGCCCAGGCCTGGGGCGATGCGCCGGCCGCCGTGGTCTTTCACTGCCGTTCCGGCAACCGCACGCGGCTCAACGCCCAGGCCCTGGCGGCTGCCTTGCCGCCCGGCTGTGCCGGCCATGTGCTCGACGGCGGCCTGGACGCCTGGAAGGCCGAAGGCCTGCCCGTGCTGCACGACAGCCGCCAGCCGCTGGAGCTGCAGCGCCAGGTGCAACTGGGTGCGGGCGGGCTGGCTCTGCTGGGCGCCGTGCTCGGTGCCACGGTTTCACCGTGGTGGCACCTGCTTTCGGCCTTCGTGGGCTGCGGTCTGATCGTGGCTGGTGCCACCGGCTTTTGCGGACTGGCGCGCATGCTGATGAAGGCGCCCTGGAATCGGCGCGCCCTGGGGCAGTGACGGTGTCTGCGCTGAAGTCCACCTGACGCCGGCCGGCTGCCCCCCCTCCTTCCCCTGTTCCGGGGACTGTGGAGAACCCCGGACGGCAGTACGATAGCTGCATGACATCTGTTTATGCCCAACGCCGCGCACGCTTGGCCGCCCAGTTGGGCGCCGGCGGCATCGCCATCATTCCCACCGCTCCCGAGCGCCAGCGCAACCGGGACACCGGCTATCTGTACCGCCACGACAGCTATTTCTATTACCTGACCGGCTTTGCCGAGCCCAATGCCTGCCTGGTACTGGCCGCCGATGGCACCAGCGTGCTGTTTTGCCAGCCCAAGGACCTGGAGCGCGAAATCTGGGACGGCATCCGCCTGGGCCCCGAGGCTGCCGTGGCCACGCTGGGCGTGAGCCAGGCGTTCTCCAGCGCCGAGATCGATACGCGCCTGCCGCGCCTGCTGGAGAACCGGGGCCGCCTCTGGTATCCGTTCGCCACGCATGAAGGGCTGGCCGTGCGCGTGGAAGGCTGGCTGGGCCAGGTGCGCGCACGGGTGCGCTTTGGCGCGCTGTGCCCGTCCGAGCAGGGCGACCTGTGCACGCTGCTGGACGAGATGCGCCTGGTCAAGGACGCCCACGAGCAGGACATCATGCGCCGCGCCGCCGCCATCAGCGCCCAGGCCCATATCCGCGCCATGCAGCGCTCGGCGCGCATGCTGCGCGCGGGCCAGGAAGTGCGTGAATACCACCTGGATGCCGAGCTGCTGCATGAATTCCGCCAGCAGGGCTCGCAGTACGTGGCCTACGGCTCCATCGTGGCCGCCGGCGCCAATGCCTGCGTGCTGCACTACCAGGCCGACAAGGCCCCCGTGCGCGCGGGCGAACTGGTGCTGATCGACGCCGGCTGCGAGCTCGACGGCTACGCCAGCGACATCACGCGCACCTTCCCCGCCGATGGCCGCTTCACCGGCCCGCAGCGCGCTCTCTACGAACTGGTGCTGGAAAGCCAGAAGGCTGCCGTGGCGGCCACGCGGGCCGGCGCGCGCTTCAACGATCCGCACGACGCCACCGTGGCCGTGCTGGCGCAGGGCATGCTGGATCTGGGCCTGCTGGACAAAAAGGTCTATGGCAATGCCCAGGACGTGATCGAGCAGCGCGCCTTCTTCCAGTTCTACATGCACCGCACCGGCCACTGGCTGGGCATGGACGTGCATGACTGCGGCAGCTATGTGGAGCCTTCGGAGCTGGGCCAGTCGCACGAGCGCAAGGACCCGCTGTCGGGCGAGACCATCACCAACCGCCCCAGCCGCATCCTGCGTCCGGGAATGTGCACCACCATCGAGCCGGGCATCTACGTGCGCCCTGCGGCCGGCGTGCCCGAGCAGTTCCACAACATCGGCATCCGCATCGAGGACGATGCCATCGTCACCGAGACCGGCTGCGAGCTGATCACGCGCGGCGTGCCCGTGGAGCCCGACGAGATAGAAGCCTTGATGCGTGACTGACAACGCCAGCCTGCCCACCACCGGCCCCGTGTCCACTCTCATGCCCGCCCCATCGGCCTATGCCGCACCCGCACTGCCCCGGCTGAGCTGGCGCATCTTCACGGTGCTCTGGCTGCTGGGGCTGCCCGGCGTGGCGGCCATGGCCTGGTTCGTGCTGCCCGACTGGATGCGCATGCTGGGCCTGCCCGTGGAGCCGCTGGTCACGCCGCTCACCGGCATTGGCGTGATGGCCGCGCTGCTGGCCCTGCCCGTGGGCGTGGGCGTGTGGCTGGGGCCGCGGCTGGGCCTGTCCGCACCGCTGCTGACCACCTGGGTGGCCGGGCGTTCGCCCCAGCGCGCCGTGCGCTACCTCACGCTGCCGGGGCTGGCCGGGGGCGTGGTCGGCGCGGCCTGGCTGGTGACCCTGGCCCTGGCCTGGCCCGACGACCTGACCCTGATCGACCCCGTCTACGCCATGCCGCTGGGCGCCAAGATGCTGTACGCGGGCATCACGGCCGAGTTGGTGATGCGGCTGGGCGGCATGACGCTGGTGATGTGGCTGCTGTGGCGGCTGAGCGGGCGCACAGACCGCCGCCCGGGATGGACGCTGGGCTGGTGGTCCGTCATGCTGTCGGCCCTGCTGTGGGGCATGCTGCAGCTGGCCCTGGCCTGGAGCACCTGGGGCGGCCTGTCGGACGCGCTGGTGCTGCAGTTGCTGCTGTTCGAGGTCGTCCACGGCGCCGTGGGCGGCTTCCTGTTCTGGCGCTATGGCCTGGAGGCGGCCATGGTGGCCCATGCCATCACCTACCTGCTCTCGCACGGGCTGGTGTGAGGCCTGGCGTCTGCGCAATGACACCGCCAGGATGAAGCGTCACAGAAGCCTCAGCGAGCCGAACAGGCCCTCGGTTTCGTCCTCGGGGCCGGCGGCGAAGTAGAGCGCGTCGCTGTCGCCCAGGGCCACGCCGTTGCCGAACTGCAGGGCCCACAGGCCGGGGATGGCCACGGGGCGGTGCTGCGCGTCGCGCAGATCGTCCACATAGCGGCCCGTGGACAGGTCGAAGGCACAGATGCGGCCTGCTCCCCCGAAGTTGCCGACCAGCAGGTGCCCCGCCAGTGCGCCGAAGCCGTCAGGAGCGATGGCCACGCCCCAGGGCGCATTCAGGCGTCCATCGTCCTCATACATGCGCAGCAGGCGGCCGTCGAGGTCGAACTCGGCCAGCCTGCCGCGCGCAGGCTGGTTGCCGCTGGCCGCTTCTGCGGCTGCGTCCAGAGCATCCTCCTCGCCGGCATGGAACGCCAGGGGATCGTCCGGGTCGGGCTGGCTGATCGCATAGAGCACGAACACGCGGTCGCGGCGGCCGTCGTTGACGACCTGGATGTTGAAGGGCACCGGATCACCGGGCCGGGCCTCGCCTGCCGCGCCTGATGCGAACGGGTTGGCGAAGCCCTGGGTGGGCACCAGTTGCCACTGCGCGTCCAGCGTGCGGATCTGGGGCCGGGCGCCGAAGTCGGCCATCCACACGCGGTCCCATCGGCCCGTGTGGATGGCGGCCCCGAAGAAAGCCATGCCCTGGTCGGCGCCATTGAACATTTCCACTGCAGGGCCGTCCACCCGGACGATGGCGCCCGTCTGCGCATCGCGCTCCGTCCAGGCGCTGACGCTGCCGCTGTCGGTCACGAAGACGAAGCGGGCCGAGCCCTCGAGCAGTCGTCCGGCGGCAGGCTGCTGCCGGACCCGCAGCAGCTGCGAGTCCAGGGGCGCACCGTTGTAGACCACGCCGGTGACTTTGCCGGCACTGTCATCGCCGGTCAGGGCATCGGAGCGCGGAACGGCCACTTCGCGCAGGCCGTCCTGGTGCAGGGCGCGTATCCCGTGATCGGCCGAGCGAGCCACGTCACCGATGAACTGCCAGGACGTGCCCCCGCCGCCAATCCAGAAATGGCCTCCCGCGCCGGCCGGGCGGATGGCGATGCCCCAGCCGTTGACGAAGCCGGGCTGCGTGAAGCGCGCGCCGTAGCGCGCATGGCTGGCGAGCAGGGGAGTCTGGACATAGCGGTTGGCGGCAACATCGCCACCTGCGCCGCAGGCGGTCAGCGCCGGGGAGGCCAGGGTGGTCAGAACAAAGCGTCTGCGGTCAAGCATGGTGGATTTCCTGGTGGCATGGCAAAGCTGTGGATGGGCTGGCTGAGCATGCGAAACCAAGGGGAACCGTATGTTCTGGCTGCGGCCTGCGGGCCGGGTGGACCACAGGAATATGAAGGCGATGCTAGGAAGCAGGGGCGGGCCGCGTCAATGTGGACCAGTCTGATTCTGTGGTGTCCTGCGGCGCGGTGAGCATTGCGAACGCGGCGGGCAAAACTGCTTTCACAGGAGGCCGGCATGGCACAGCGCCTTTGCCGGGAATGCTGCCGTGCAGCATCAAAAGCAATAGCGGCAAAGGCAGTGCACCGCAGTGTTCGGCGATGGCAACGGCATCCGGCCGCCCCCTTGCGCAGGCTCAGGACGCGGGGTCTTCAGGCCCGCACCGCATGCCGGAATGTTGCCTTCATGTAACCGCATTCGTGTGAGAATTGAAACCCGATTACAAACCCTGAGCGAGAGACATTCCATGCAAGTGAGCCGTGCCACCAAGATCGTCGCCACCCTGGGCCCCGCTTCCAGCGACCCGCAACTGCTGGAACAGATGGTGCGCGAAGGCGTCAACGTGGTGCGCCTGAATTTCAGCCACGGCAAGGCGCAGGACCACATCGACCGCGCCACCATGGTGCGCGAGGCGGCCCAGCGCGCAGGCCGCGAGGTGGCCATCATGGCCGACCTGCAGGGCCCCAAGATCCGCGTCGGCAAGTTCGCCGAAGGCAAGGTCATGCTGGAGCCCGGCGCGCGCTTCGTGCTCGACGCGTCGCGCACCGAGCCCGGCGACATCAACGGTGTGGGCCTGGACTACAAGGAACTGCCGCGCGACGTGAAGCCCGGCGACGTGCTGCTGCTCAACGACGGCCTGATCGTGCTCACCGTGGACCATGTGCGTGGCGACGAGGTGCACACCACCGTCAAGCTCGGCGGCGAACTGTCCAACAACAAGGGCATCAACAAGCAGGGCGGCGGCCTGACGGCCCCGGCGCTGACGGCCAAGGACATGGAGGACATCAAGACCGCCATGAGCTTCCAGGCCGACTACGTGGCCGTGAGCTTTCCCAAGAACGCCACCGACATGGAAATGGCGCGCCAGCTGTGCAACGTGGCTGCGGCCCAGTACGGCCACAAGCCCGGCCTGATCGCCAAGATCGAGCGCGCCGAGGCCATTCCGCGCCTGGAAGAGATCCTGCATGTCTCCGACGGCATCATGGTGGCGCGCGGCGACCTGGCCGTGGAAGTGGGCAACGCGGCCGTGCCCGCGCTGCAAAAAAAGATGATCCGCATGGCGCGCGACATGGACAAGTTCGTGATCACCGCCACGCAGATGATGGAGAGCATGATCACCAACCCCGTGCCCACGCGCGCCGAGGTCAGCGACGTGGCCAACGCCGTGCTGGACGGCACGGACGCCGTCATGCTCAGCGCCGAGACCGCCGCCGGCAGGTACCCGCTGGAGACCGTGCAGGAAATGGCCAAGATCTGCGCCGCCGCGGAAGCGGCCGAAGACCCGGACAGCGATGCCGAGTTCACCGGCCGCCAGTTCTCGCGCATCGACCAGTCGATCGCCATCGGCGCGCTGTTCACGGCCCACCACCTGGGCGCCAAGGCCATCGTCGCCATGACGGACAGCGGCTCCACCGCGCTGTGGATGAGCCGCCACCGCATCCACATCCCCATCTACGCGCTCACGCCCAAGATCTCCACGCAGCGCAAGATGGCCATGTACCGCAACGTGCGCCCCCTGCTCATGGACACCAGCGCCGACCGCGACACCGCGCTGGACCAGGCCGAAGGCCATCTGCGCGCGCGCAACATCGTGCAAAGCGGCGATGTCTACGCCATCACCTGCGGCGAGCCCATGGGCCAGCCCGGCGGCACGAACATGCTGAAGATATGTCGTGTGAACTAACCCCCTGAGGCGCTTCGCGCCTTCCCCCTCTCGCTACGCGGGGGGGACGACACCCTCGCGGCGGGGCGGCCCTTGCTCGGTGTCCCTCGTTCTGGGGAGCGCCAGTTTTATGTGCCGTGCGCTATGCCTTCGCCATGGTCTATCGGGGCCTGCCTGAGTGGGTTCGTGCGTTGTAGGGCAGCAGGTTGGGCATGACGGCAAGGCGGCGCCACAGCGCGGCATGCCAGACCAGGGTGGCGCTGCAGATGCCCACGATGGCGCCGCCGACCACATCGGACGGGAAGTGCACGCCCAGGTGCACGCGGCTCCAGGCCATGCCCAGGGCCAGCGACCAGGCGGACACCATGACCCAGCGGCGGTGGAGCGTGCAGCCCAGGGTCAGCGCCTGGGCCAGGGCAAAGGCGCCCGTGGCGTGCATGCTCGGAAAGCTGGACCGCAGCGCGTGTTCCACCCATTGCACGCCCATGCCCAGCTGGGCAGGACGCGGCGCCGGGAAGCCCCAGCGGATCAGCCGTGCCACGGCCCAGGCGGCCAGCATGGACAGCAGGGCCAGCACCAGCGTGCGGCGCAGGGCGGGCGAGCCGCGCAGCAGCCCGGCCATCACGGGAAGGGCGCACAGCGAGGGAAGCCAGGAGGAGATGGCGCGCGCCGCCTCGATCGAGATGGCGGGCGTTTGCGCGTTGGCGTTCAGCAGCGTGAACAGGGCGGGGTCCAGGGGCAGCATGGCAACGCTTGATCAGGGAGTGGAAGGCGGAAGGCTGGCGGCGGGCCACAGGGAGTCAGGCGCGCTGTCCCGGGTGCGCAGCGCACGCGTGACCGCCAGGTCGAAAAGCCAGCCCGCCGTCCAGCACAGCCAGCCGGTCCACAGCGTGTGGCTCATGAAATGGGCGCCGCGCATCTGCTGGGCCAGGCCCATCGACAGGCCTGCGGCCAGCGAGACGGCCAGCCAGATCCAGGCTGCGCGGGGTGCATGGCGGCGCAGCGCGAAATAGCCGGCCAGAAAGGCGAAGCCTGCCGAGGCATGGCCTGCGGGAAAGCAGCGGCCCGGCCCGCCGTCGGCCAGGCCCAGCGACCAGTGCGAGACATGGCGCGCCACGCCGCCGAACTCGGCCAGGTCCCAGGGGCAGCTGGTCGCGCTGGTGTACTTGAGCAGCGAGATCAGGGCCAGCGACAGCAAGATGCCCGCCACCAGCTGCACGCGCCGCCCGTGAGGCAGCAGGCGCAGCGGGCCGATGGGCCGCCAGACGCACAGCGTCAGGCCCAGCACCACCAGCCAGGCCAGGCGGCGTGCGCTTTCGTGGGCGATGTTCACGAAGAACCAGTCCGAACGCAGCGCAAAGCCATCGGCGTCGCCAAACCAGCGGGCCATGGCCAGGTCCAGGGCGCCGGCATCCCAGGCCAGGACCACGGCCAGGGCCGCCAGGGTCCACAGCAGGGTGCTTTTGAAGGAGGGGCCCTGCGCGGGGGTGGCGGAGAAATCTCGGGGGTCGGGTGTCGGCATGGCCGGCAGCATGAGAAGCGCGGCTTAAACCCGTCTTAACGCATGCCCCGGCGTGCGGCCATCGTCTGGCGCCGCAGCCGGCAGCGGCCATTGCACAATGCGCGCATGCGAATACTGGTCGTCGAAGACAACGCGGGCATTGCCGCAGGCCTGCAGGCCAATCTGCAACAGCGCCGCTATGCGGTCGACGTCTGCTCCACCGTGGCCGATGCCTGGCATGCGCTGGAGATGGAGCGCTTCGACGCCGTGCTGCTGGACCTGGGCCTGCCCGATGGCGATGGCAGCGAAATCCTGCGCCGCCTGCGGAGCCCGCGCCGTCCGGGTGGCGACAGCCACGCCCTGCCGGACCCCAACACGCCCGTGCTCATCCTCACCGCGCGCGACCAGGTGCGCGAACGCATCGCCGGGCTGGACCTGGGTGCCGATGACTACCTGGTCAAGCCCTTCGACATCGACGAGCTGGAGGCGCGGCTGCGCGCCATGCTGCGCCGCGCAGGCGGGCAGGCGGCACCCGTGATCCGCCATGGCGAGCTGGAGGTCGATCCGGCCGCGCGCACCGTGCGCCGCGACGGAAAGCTGGTGGAGATGTCGCCGCGCGAGTTCTCCGTGCTCTGGGTGCTGCTGCAGGCGCGCGGGCGCGTGCTCTCGCGCCAGCAGATCGAGGAACATCTCTACAGCTGGGGCACGGCCGTGGAAAGCAATGCCGTCGAGGTCCATATCCACCACCTGCGCAAGAAACTGGGCAATGCCAGCATCGTCACCATGCGCGGCGTGGGCTACTTTCTTCCTGCGGAGAACCCATGAGCACCGCGCAGCAGCGCCGCCCCTCGCTGATCTGGCATCTGATGGCCTGGATGCTGGGCGCGCTGGTCGTGGTCTGGGCCAGCTTCGTGGCACTGGGCTACCAGACCGGCGTGCACGAGGCAGACGAGCTCACCGACGGCCACCTGGCCGGCGTCGCTGCGCTGGTGCTCAACCTGGAAGTCGCAGGCGCCGTAGGCCAGGGAGCAGCCACGCCCGTGCATGAGCCCCCCGGCCTCATGGCCCACGACTACCAGCAGTCGCTGAGCGTGGCCCTGTGGGATGGCGCGGGGCGGCTGATCTCGCGCACGGGCGATGCGCCCGAGCCCGCCTTCGACACCGAGCAGGGCTTTGCCACCCTGCGCCTGGGTCCCGAGCATCGGGCCTGGCGCAGCTTCACCCAATGGAGCCGCGACCATGCACGCAAGGTCAGCGTGATGATCGAGTTGCAGGAGCGCGACGAACTGGCCGACGACATCGCGGGCCAGATGATCGAGCCGGGCCTGTGGCTTTTGCCTGTGGTCGCGCTGGCGCTGGGGCTGGCCATTCGACGCGGCATGCGGCCGCTCAACGAACTTTCGCGCGAGGTCGAGCGCCTGGACCTGGCCCAGGCCGAGCGCGTCTCGCACCGCCACGCGCTTCGGGAATTCATGCCCGTGGTGAACTCCATCAACACCTTGCTGGACCGCCAGCAGGAGGCGCTGGAGCGAGAGCGCAGCCTGGCCAACGAAGTGGCCCATGAACTGCGCACGCCGCTGGCCTCCATCGCCTTGCAGGCGCGTGCCCTGGGCGATGCGCCGGCCGGCGCCATGGATGCCCCGGCCCAGCGCGCCGCGCTGGCGCGCATAGGCCAGGACGCGCTGCACGCCGGCCATGTGCTCAGCCAGCTGCTGGCACTGGCGCGCGCAGGACGCGCCATGCTGGCCGACCCGCCCGTGCCCGTGGACCTGGCCGCGCTGGCCCGTCAGGTGGTGGCCGCCCATGCGCAGGCGGCCTGGCAGCGCGGCTGCAGCCTGTCCGTGCAGGCGCCTGAGGCACTGGGCGTGATGGGCAATGCCGTGCTGCTGGAGCTGGCGCTGCGCAACCTGGTGGAAAACGCCCTCAAGCACACGCCGCACGGCACGCAGATCGAGGTGCAGGCCGGGCAGGGGCCGGATGGCGAGGTCTGGCTGCAGGTCTGCGATGACGGCCGCCGTAGCGACGGCCGCCGTGACGGCGCAGAGCGCGCGGCAGCGCCCGTGGACAGCCTGCACCTGGGCCACGAGATCGTGGCGCGCGTGCTGCGCGCCCACCAGGGAAGCTTTGGCGAGGCCGCGCCGCCCGAAGGCTTCACGACCTGCTACCGCATGGGAATGCCCGGGACAGGGTTGGCGGCAGCTGGTTAAAATCGCCAGTTACCAAGCGGTTACTGCCGCGATCCCCCGGCCGCAGCCCCGCAGCGAACCCATGACGCAGCGGCGGCCGCCATGCGGCAGGGGCATCCCCCTCTCAACAACTTGATACGGACCCTACACATGCCTCTCGTTTCGATGCGCGAACTGCTGGACCACGCTGCCGAAAACGGCTACGGTCTTCCCGCCTTCAACGTCAACAACCTGGAGCAGGTGCAAGCCGTGATGTCGGCCGCCGACGAAGTGGGCGCGCCCGTCATCCTGCAGGCCAGCGCAGGCGCCCGCAAGTACGCCGGCGAGCCCTTCATCAAGCACCTGATCCAGGCCGCCGCCGAGCAGTATCCCCACATCCCCCTGGTCATGCACCAGGACCACGGCACCTCGCCCGCCATCTGCCAGGGCGCGCTGAACCTGGGCTTCGGCTCGGTGATGATGGACGGCTCGCTGATGGAAGACGGCAAGACGCCTTCCTCCTTTGAATACAACGTGGACGTGACCCGCAAGGTCGTGGAAATGGCCCACAAGCTGGGCGCCACCGTCGAAGGTGAGCTCGGCTGCCTGGGCTCGCTGGAAACCGGCATGGCCGGCGAGGAAGACGGCGTGGGCGCCGAAGGCGTGCTCGACCACTCGGCCCTGCTGACCGACCCCGAGGAAGCGGCCCAGTTCGTCAAGGCCACGCAGCTGGACGCGCTGGCTATTGCCATCGGCACCAGCCACGGCGCCTACAAGTTCACACGCAAGCCCACGGGCGACATCCTGTCCATCCAGCGCGTCAAGGAAATCCACGCGCGCCTGCCCAACACCCACCTGGTCATGCACGGCTCCTCCTCCGTGCCCCAGGAACTGCTGGAAATCATCCGCCAGTACGGCGGCGCCATGAAGGAAACCTACGGCGTGCCCGTCGAGGAAATCCAGGAAGCCATCAAGCACGGCGTGCGCAAGATCAACATCGACACCGACATCCGCCTGGCGATGACCGGCGCCGTGCGCAAGTTCCTGGCCGAGAACCCCGAGAAGTTCGATGCCCGAGAATGGCTCAAGCCTGCCCGCGAAGCCGCCAAGCAGATCTGCAAGGCCCGCTACATCGAGTTCGGCTGCGAAGGCCAGGGCGCCAAGATCAAGGGCTACACGCTGGAGCAGATGGCCGCCAAGTACGCTGCCGGTTCGCTGCAGCAGGTCGTGAACTGATCGGTTCCTTCCCCCTTCAAAAAAAGCCCGCCGGTCCGCCCGGCGGGCTTTTTTGTTGTCAGCGCGGCGCGGGGGCCGCAGCCTGGGACCGCTGGGGTACGGCCATGGCCATCTCGTCATCGGGCACCACGGGCTGGGGGTGGCTGGCGTTCCAGCCCGACACCAGCAGGCTGGTGCCCGACAGCACCAGCAGCAGGCAGACCATCCATTCGACCAGCCGCTTGGGCAGGGCGGGCGGATGGCGCATGTGCAGCCAGGTCACCACCGTCACCACGGGAAAGGCCAGGGCTGCGGCCAGCAGCACGCTGGCGGTGATCTCGCCCTCCCAGGCCACCATCGCCAGGCGCAGCAGCGCGCAGGTGAGGAACATGGCAAACAGGCACTGGCGCACCACCAGGCGGTCCAGCGGCTGGCGGTACAGGTGGTAGACCATGGGCGGGCCCGGCGTGGCAAACAGCCCGCCCAGCAGCCCCGAGGCCACACCGGCCACCCACAGCGACACCGGCCCCGACACCTGCGCGTTGACCTGCTTTTGCAGCAACAGCAACAGCGCGCAGGCCACGATGGCCAGGCCCAGCAGCATGCGCAGCCCGCTCAGCGCATTGCCGCTGAGCCACTGCAGCAGCAGCACGCCGCCGATCACGCCGATGACGCTGCTGATCAGCATGGGCTTGAGCAGCGTCCACTGCGGCACTTGGCGGTGGGCGCGCAGGTAGGCCACGCCGTTGACCACGGACAGCAGGCAGGCCACGTTGGCCGCATCGCCAATGCCCATCAGGTGCGTGGCACCGGCCACGCCCACGAAGATCAGCCCGAAGGCAAAGCCCGTCAGGTTCTGGCAAAACGTCGCCAGGCCCACCAGGGCCAGGAACATCACATACTGGATCACGCTCATCGAAAGGCTTTCTGGCGCGCCGCTGCGCCGAACCGGCGACGCTAACACGGAGCGCCTTCGCCTGCCCGGGCGCCGAAGTCACCAGCGGGCGCCCCAGGCCAACGTGCCAGGCCGGCGTGTCAGTCCGACGTCTCAGGCGGCTGGCGTGTTGAGCCGCTGCAGCCGCTCGGGCGTGCCCACGTCGGTCCAGCGCCCGGTATACAGGCTGGCGCTCACCTGGCCGGCGGCCATCGCCCGGCGCAGCAGCGCCACCAGCGGCACGCGCCAACCGTCGGGGTTGCCGGGCGGGATGTCGCACCAGGGCGCGGCAAACAGCTCGGCGCGCAGCAGCGCAATGGTGCCGTAGGTCTGGCGCGGGCGGGCATCGCCCTCGGGCCAGTCGCAGGCCAGGCCCAGTTCGTCCACGCCGAAGTCGCCACGCCGATGGTGCTCGGGGTTGGGCACCAGCCACAGATGGGCCAGCCGTCCGCTGGCGGCAAATTCGCGGGCCGCCTCGAACGGGAAATCAAAGTCGGGCGCGTAGACATCGCCGGCCGCCAGCCAGAACACCGTGTCCAGAAGCGGCAGCGCGCGCGCAATGCCTCCTGCGGTCTCCAGCGCCTGCTCGGGCTCGGGGGAATAGGCCAGATGCAGCGGCTCGCCACCTGTGTCGGGCGCGAAGCGCTCCCCGAAGCGCGCGGGAATCTGCTCGCCCAGCCAGCCCGTGTTGACCACGGCGCGGCGCACGCCGGCCTGCGCAAGGGCCTGCAGGTGGTGCTGCAGCAGTGGCCGGCCCTGCACCTGCAGCAGCGGCTTGGGGCAGGTGTCGGTCAGCGGCCGCATGCGCTCGCCACGGCCTGCGGCCAGCAGCATGGCCGGTGGCTGCTCGGTGAGGAAAAGCGCCTTGGCGGCGGGGAACGGCTGGATGGGCGAGGCGGTCATGGAGCGCAACTGTAGACCATTGCCAGCGGCCATTGCCCCGCGCGCGGGAGCCGAAAACCCGCGTCCTTTAAAATAGCCGGCTTACTCTGATTACCCCCTCCTTCACGGAGCGCCCTGATGGCCAACACTCAACAAATGGCGAATGCGATCCGCGCACTCGCAATGGATGCCGTTCAACAAGCCAACTCCGGCCACCCCGGCGCCCCCATGGGCATGGCCGACATGGCCGTGGCACTGTGGAGCCGTCACCTCAAGCACAACCCCGTCAACCCGCAATGGGCTGACCGTGACCGCTTCATCCTGTCCAACGGCCACGGCTCCATGCTGATCTACGCGCTGCTGCACCTCACGGGCTACGCGCTGCCGATCGACGAACTCAAGAACTTCCGCCAGCTGCACAGCAAGACGGCCGGCCACCCCGAAGTGGGCATCACCCCCGGCGTGGAAACCACCACCGGCCCGCTGGGCCAGGGCATCACCAATGCCGTGGGCTTCGCGCTGGCCGAAAAGCTGCTGGCCGCCGAGTTCAACCGCGCAGGCCACGCCATCGTCGACCACCACACCTACGTGTTCCTGGGTGACGGCTGCCTGATGGAAGGCATCAGCCACGAGGCCGCGGCCCTGGCCGGCGCCTGGAAGCTGGGCAAGCTGGTGGCGCTGTACGACGACAACGGCATCTCCATCGACGGCAAGGTCGCCCCCTGGTTCATCGACAACACGCCCGCCCGCTTCGAAGCCTATGGCTGGAACGTGGTGCGCGACGTGGACGGCCACAACGTGCAGGCCATCGATGCCGCCATCGCCGCCGCCAAGAAGAGCAGCGACAAGCCCACGCTGATCTGCTGCAAGACCAGCATCGGCAAGGGCTCGCCCAACCGCCAGGACACGGCCAAGGCCCACGGCGAGCCCCTGGGCGCCGAGGAAATCGCACTGACCCGCGCGGCCCTGGGCTGGGAGCACGGCCCCTTCGACATCCCCGCCAGCGTCTACGGCGACTGGGATGCCAAGGCCGCCGGCGCCAAGGCCGAAGCGGCCTGGAACAAGAAGTTCGCCGCCTATGCCAAGGCCTTCCCCGAACTGGCTGCCGAATTCAAGCGCCGCATGGCCGGTGACCTGCCCGCCAACTTCGGCGAGATCGCCGCGCAGATCGCCTCCGACGCGCATGACGCAGGCGCCACCGTGGCCAGCCGCAAGGCCAGCCAGCTGGCCCTGGAAGGCCTGACCGCAGCCCTGCCCGAACTGCTGGGCGGCTCGGCCGACCTGACCGGCTCCAACCTGACCAATACCAAGAGCACGCCTTCGCTGCGCGTGGACGACAAGGGTGCCGTGGTCCTGACCGAAGACGGCAAGATCGGCCGCCACATCAACTACGGTGTGCGCGAGTTCGGCATGGCCGCCATCATGAACGGCATCGCCCTGCATGGCGGCTACATCCCCTACGCAGGCACCTTCCTGACCTTCAGCGACTACAGCCGCAACGCCATCCGCATGGCCGCGCTGATGAAGCAGCGCGTGGTCCACGTCTTCACGCACGACTCCATCGGCCTGGGCGAAGACGGCCCCACCCACCAGTCCATCGAGCACGCCGCCTCGCTGCGCCTGATCCCTGGCCTGGATGTCTGGCGCCCTGCCGACACCACGGAAACCGCCGTCGCCTGGACCGTGGCCCTGAGCCAGAAGAACAAGCCCACGGCCCTGCTGCTGTCGCGCCAGAACCTGGCCTACGCAGCCAAGACCGAAGACGCGCTGGACGACATCGCCTGCGGCGCCTACGTGCTGTCCGAGCCCAAGGCCGTCGGCCTGAACAAGAAGGCCCAGGCCGTCATCATCGCCACCGGCTCCGAAGTGCAGCTGGCCCTGGCCGCCCAGAAGCTGCTGGCCGAGCGCAAGGTCGCCGTGCGCGTGGTCTCCATGCCCAGCACGACCACTTTCGACAAGCAGGACGCCAAGTACAAGAGCCAGGTGCTGCCGGCCAACCTGCCGCGCATCGCCGTGGAAATGGGCGTGACCGACTTCTGGTGGAAGTACGGCTGCGCCGCCGTCGTCGGCATCGACACCTACGGTGAATCGGCTCCAGCGCCCGTGCTGTTCAAGCACTTCGGCTTCACGGCCGAGAACGTGGCCGACACCGTGCAGGCTGCGCTGCAGCGCGCCGGCAAGTAAAGCTGCGAGAAGGGGCCTGTGGCCCCTTTTTGCCGCCCGCCAGGCCCGGCCTGGCCCTCACCGTTTCAGTTTTTCCGTTTTTCGCAATCCGTCAATCCAAGAGGCAAATATGACGATCAAGATCGGTATCAACGGCTTCGGCCGCATCGGCCGCATGGTGTTCCGCGCTGCCGTGCAGAACTTCAGCGACATCGAAGTCGTGGGCATCAACGACCTGCTCGAGCCCGACTACCTGGCCTACATGCTCAAGTACGACAGCGTGCACGGCCGCTTCAAGGGTGAGGTCTCGGTGGAGGGCTCCAACCTGATCGTCAACGGCAAGACCATCCGCCTGACGCAGGAGCGCGACCCCGCCAACCTGAAGTGGAACGAAGTCGGCGCCGACATCGTGATCGAGGCCACCGGCCTGTTCCTGACCGACGAGACCGCACGCAAGCACCTGGCTGCCGGCGCCAAGAAGGTCATCATGTCCGCGCCTTCCAAGGACAGCACCCCGATGTTCGTCTTCGGCGTGAACTGCAAGACCTACGCTGGCCAGGACGTGATCTCCAACGCCTCCTGCACCACCAACTGCCTGGCTCCCGTGGCCAAGGTGCTCAACGACAAGTGGGGCATCAAGCGCGGCCTGATGACCACCGTGCACGCTGCCACCGCCACCCAAAAGACCGTGGACGGCCCCAGCAACAAGGACTGGCGCGGCGGCCGCGGCATCCTGGAAAACATCATTCCCTCCAGCACGGGCGCAGCCAAGGCCGTGGGCGTGGTGATTCCCGAGCTCAACAAGAAGCTGACCGGCATGTCCTTCCGTGTGCCCACCTCCGACGTGTCGGTGGTGGACCTGACGGTGGAGCTGAACAGCGAAGCCAGCTACGAAGAGATCTGCGCCGAAATGAAGGCCCAGTCGCAAGGCGCGCTCAAGGGCGTGCTGGGCTACACCGAAGACAAGGTCGTGGCCACGGACTTCCGCGGCGAGTCCTGCACCTCGGTGTTCGATGCCGAAGCCGGCATCGCCCTGGACAAGACCTTCGTGAAGGTCGTGTCCTGGTACGACAACGAGTGGGGCTACTCCAACAAGTGCCTGGAAATGGTGCGCGTGGTCGCCGCCAAGTAATCCTGGCGTGAACCGCTGCGGGGCCTGTCGAAGGGCCTCGCACCAGGCCGGCATCGGACGCGATGCCGGCCTTTTTCATGGCGGACAGTGTGCCCCGGCACTGCAAGCGTTGCTCGACAAAGCCGGCACCGGCGGCGCGGCATCATGGCCGCATGACTACTTCATCCGCATTGCACGAGACCATTGGCTTTGACGACTTCCTCAAGGTGGAGCTGCGCGTGGGCCGCATCGTGGACGCCCAGGTGTTCAAGGAGGCGCGCCGCCCGGCCTATGTGCTGCAGGTCGATTTCGGCCCCGAACTGGGCCTGCGCAAGTCCAGCGCCCAGATCACGGCGCTGTACCGGCCCGAGGAACTGATAGGCCGCCAGGTGGTGGCCGTGCTGAACTTTCCCAGCAAGCAGATCGGTCCCATGCGCTCGGAATGCCTGGTCACGGGATTCCACAACGAGAACGGCGAGGTCGCGCTGTGCGTGCCCGACCGCGAGGTGCCGCTGGGCACCAAGCTGCTGTGACGGCCTTGCGGACTATTCGATGCGCGCGCCGGCCGCCTTGACGGTGCGGCCGGCTGCCTCCCAGTCGTTCCCGGGGCGGCGCCGGAATGCGACGCCACCTCTCAACCTGCCGCCATGCGCTGCGTGAGAAAGTCCAGGAAGGCCGTGATGCGCGCGGCCAGCGCCGTGTTGCGGTAGTAGACGGCGTGGATGGGCTGGCGCTGCTGCACGGTCTCGCGCGCCAGCACCTGCACCAGCTCGCCCTGGGCGCGATCGCGCACGGTCATGAAGTCGGCCAGGCAGACCACGCCCTGGCCGGCCAGGGCCAGCTGGCGCATGGTCTCGCCGCTGGAGGCCGTGAGCTGGGGCGCGGCATCCCAGCGGTCGCCGCCCTCGGGCGTGCGCAGCGGCCAGTGGTTCAGGCCCGGCACCTGGCTGTTGCCGATGCGCTGGTGGCGCGCCAGCGCGGCCACGCTCGCCACGGGGCCATGGGCCTGCAGGTAGGCGGGGCTGGCCAGCACGCGCAGCAGGCTGTGGCACAGCAGCCGCGCATGCAGCGTGGAGTCGCGCAGCTCGCCGATGCGGATGGCGATGTCGGTGCGCTGGGCCAGCAGGTCGATGTGCAGGTCATCGGTGTTCAGCTCCAGCGTGATCAGCGGATAGAGCGCGCGGAACTCACCCACCAGCGGCACGATGGCATGCAGCATGAAGGGCGAGGCCGCGTTGACGCGCAGCAGCCCGGCCGGCGCCTCACGGCGCGCGGCCAGTTCCTCCTCGGCCGCGTCCAGGGCCTGCAGCACCTCGCGCGTGCGGGCCAGGAAGCGCGCGCCTTCCTCGGTCAGCTCCAGGCTGCGCGTGGTGCGCCGCACCAAGGTGGTGGCCAGCTTTTTCTCCAGGCGCGATAGGCTGCGGCTGATGCCCGAGGTGGTCTGTCCCAACTGCTCGGCCGCCGCCGTGATGCTGCCGCAGTCAATCACGGCGCGAAAGGCCTGCAACTCGTCCAGGGTGGTTTTCATGGGATGCCAGCTTGGCGCAATTGTTGCTGCAGCGTCAAATATTTTCTGCTGATACCAGGCTTTATCTGCAAGCGTGAACGCGCCAGACTGCAGTCTTCGAGGCGTTGTTCCGCGCCTTGTTTGCTTTTTTGAAAGACCTGCATGACATCGACTGCCTCTCTCGCTTCCGTGGTGCCCGCCTTCGGCCTGGGCACCTTCCGCCTCAAGGATGAGGTGGTGCGCCACTCCGTGGGCCAGGCCCTGGAAGTGGGCTACCGCGCCATCGACACCGCCCAGATCTACGGCAACGAGGCCGATGTGGGGGCCGCCATCGCCGCCAGCGCCGTGCCGCGCGATCAGCTCTTCCTCACCACCAAGATCTGGACCGAGAACCTGTCCGCCGACGCGCTGATCCCCAGCCTGGAGCGCAGCCTTGAAGCCCTGCGCACCGACCATGTGGAGCTGACGCTGATCCACTGGCCTTCACGCAGCGTGCCGCTGGAGGACAGCCTGGGCGCGCTCATGCGCGCCAGGGACCAGGGGCTGACGCGCCACATCGGCGTGTCCAACTTCAACATCGCGCTGCTGCAGCAATCCATTGCCGCCGTGGGCGCCGCGAACATCGCCACCAACCAGATCGAACTGAGCCCCTATCTGCAAAACCGTGCCGTCACCGACTTCGCACGCCAGCAGGGCATTCACACCACCTCGTACATGACGCTGGGCTACGGCAAGCTGCTGGCCGATCCCGTGCTGGCCGACATCGCCGCCGCCCACGGCGCCACGCCCGCCCAGGTGGCGCTGGCCTGGGCCATGGCCATGGGCTATGCCGTCATTCCCTCGTCCACCCAGCGCGCCCACCTGCAGGCCAACCTGGACAGCTGCCAGCTGGTGCTGGGCGCCGAAGACATGCAGCGCATCGCCGCGCTGGAACGCGGCGACCGCCAGGTCAGCCCAGACGGGCTGGCTCCGGCCTGGGATTGAACCGCGGTCGTGACGGAGGGCCTGGGCGGCCTGGCGAGCTTTGACCTGGAGCAACGCAATGCGGACCCTAGGGGTAGTACTAGGGTTATCACAGTATCGAACGACCGTGCTTTTTATGAGAATGCACGATTAGTCGAGACAACCAGGAGACAAGCAGCATGAGTGACCGCCCATGGCTGGGTGCCTATCCGGCAGGTGTGCCCGCCGACATCGATCCCTCCCAATACCCTTCGCTGGTGGCCCTGATGGAGGAGGCCTTCAGCCGCTACGCGGACCGTGTGGCCTATTCCTTCATGGGCAAGGAGCTGACCTACTCACAGGTCGATGCGCAAAGCCGCGCCTTCGCTGCCTATCTGCAGAGCCTGGGCCTGGCCCGCGGCGACCGCGTGGCGCTGATGATGCCCAACGTGCCTCAGTACCCCGTGGCCGTGGCCGCCGTGCTGCGCGCCGGCTTCGTCGTGGTCAACGTCAACCCGCTGTACACGGCGCGCGAACTGGAGCACCAGCTCAAGGACTCGGGCGCCAAGGCCATCGTCATCATCGAGAACTTCGCCCACACGCTGCAGGCCTGCAAGGCCGCCACGCCCGTGCAGCACATGGTGCTGTGCACCATGGGCGACCAGCTGGGCATGCTCAAGGGCGCCATCGTCAATTACGTGGTGCGCAAGGTCAAGAAGCTGGTGCCGCCGTTCTCGCTGCCGGGGGCCGTGCGCTTCAACGACGCGCTGGCCAAGGGCATGCGCTCGCCCTTCCAGGCGCCGCAGCTGCAGGCCTCCGACATGGCCCTGCTGCAGTACACGGGCGGCACCACGGGCGTGAGCAAGGGCGCGGTGCTGCTGCACAGCAACATCATCGCCAACGTGCTGCAGTCCGAGGCCTGGAACCAGCCCGCCATGGGCAAGGTGCCGGCCGGCGAGCAGCCCACCAGCATCTGCGCGCTGCCGCTGTACCACATCTTCGCCTTCACGGTGAACATGATGCTGTCCATGCGCACGGGCGGCAAAACCATCCTGATTCCCAATCCGCGCGACCTCAAGGCCACGCTCAAGGAACTGTCCACGCAGCGCTTTCACAGCTTCCCGGCCGTGAGCACGCTGTTCAACGGCCTGGCCAACCACCCGGACTTCAACACCGTGGACTGGTCGCACCTGAAGGTCTCGGTCGGCGGCGGCATGGCGGTGCAAAGCGCCGTGGCCCAGCTGTGGCTGCAAAAGACCGGCTGCCCCATCTGCGAGGGCTACGGCCTGTCGGAGACCAGTCCCTCGGTCAGCTGCAACCCCGTCACCTCCACCGAGTTCTCGGGCACCATCGGCGTGCCCCTGCCCAGCACCTGGATGAAGCTCGTCGATGACGAAGGAAACGACGTGACCACCATCGGCGAGCGCGGCGAGGTCGCCATCAAGGGCCCGCAGGTCATGGCCGCCTACTGGCAGCGCCCCGACGAAACCGCCAAGGTCTTCACCGCCGACGGCTACTTTCGCACCGGCGACATCGGCACCATGGACGAGCGCGGCTACTTCAAGATCGTGGACCGCAAGAAGGACATGGTCCTGGTCAGCGGCTTCAACGTCTATCCCAATGAAGTGGAAGACGTGGTCTCCAACTGCCCCGGCGTGCTCGAATGCGCCGTGGTCGGCGTGCCCGACGAGAAGACCGGCGAGGCCGTCAAGCTGGTCATCGTGCGCAAGGACGACAGCCTCACCGAGCAGGCCGTGCGCGATTTCTGCCACGACAACCTCACGGGCTACAAGCGGCCGCGCGTGATCGAGTTCCGCACCGAACTGCCCAAAACCCCGGTTGGCAAGATCCTGCGCCGGGAGCTGCGCGACAGCAAGTAACGCGGGCGGCTTGCCGTGTTTGCAAAGAGGCGCTGCGGCGCCTCTTTTCATTGGGAGGGAACACGTCTTCAGAACATGCCCGGACCCGCCAGGACCAGCGCCGCCAGCGCCACGGCCGCCGCATTGAGGCAGGCCAGCGCAAAGCCGAAGCGCACGAGTTCTCCCTCTTCCTGGGCATTGGTCCGTGCCAGGCCCAGCACCAGCATCACGATGGACAAAGAGCCCAGCGCCGCATGCCCGGCGGCGCTGTTGTGCACGGCGGCCAGCAGCAGGCGCGAGGACTCGGGCAGCAGGGCGATGGCGGGCATGAAGATCGCGTTGCCGCCCACGTTGGAGCCCGTCATGTAGCCGGCCAGCGCACCGAAGGCGGCCACGATCGGCGCCAGGGCCGCAGGCGCCAGTTCGGCCAGCATCTGCACCAGGCCGGACAGGAAACCGGCCTTGACCATCATCTGGGACATCGCCAGGAAGAAGAAGATGGTCAGCAGCGGGCGCTTGGCGCGGGCGGCCAGTGCACCAGCCAGGGCAACGCCACGGCCGGCCCCGCGAGCCAGCAGCAGGGCCAGCACCAGGGTCAGCGCCACGCCCGGGGAGGCCAGCGGCTTCCAGGCCACCTGGGCGCCCTGCACGATCCAGCGCTGGTCCCACTGCGTGGCCAGGGCCAGCAGCTTGAGCAGCACGATGGCAAGGGCGAGCGCCAGATACGGCCAGGCCTGTCGCGGCCAGCCGGGTGCCGCCTGGGCCGTGCCGCGCAGCAGCAGCGCGCGCACCAGCATGCCCAGCGCAACCGCAAAGCCCGCGCCCACACCCGCCACCTCGGGGCCCAGCCAGCGGCTGATGCCATGCAGCACGACCACGAACAGCAGGCCAAAGCCGCCCAGCAGCAGCCAGGCCCGCGCACCGCGCTCGCCTGCCAGGTGCAGGGACAGGGCGCCCAGCACCAGGAACACCGGCGCGCTGGTCAGCGAGGACACAGCGGCCAGCGCGGCCGCATCCACATGGGCCAGCGAGGCACCGATCACCGTGGCCAGGCCCAGCGTGCCCCAGGGCATGATGGCCATACCCGCCAGCGCCATGCGCAGCGCGGCGCGCCGCTCGAACAGGCTCAGCAGCAGCGGCACGGTGGCGATCAGCGACACGCCAAAGCCCGTCATCGCCTCCAGCAGCGGCGCCAGGCCCAGCACGATGAACACCACCTGATCGGCGGGCCCCAGGCCCAGCGAGCGCACCCACTGGCTCAGCGCCTGGTTGACGCCCATGCGTTCGATGAGGATCACGAAACCCAGGCCCGGCACGATCACGAAGGCCGTGCTCAGGAACAGCACGCCCGTGTCGCGCGCTGCGGCCAGGGCGGCGCCGGAAGCGGCGGTGCCCTTGGCCATCCAGGCATCGACCAGCCACAGCAGGGCGACCAGCGCCGCCCCGGCCATGGCCGCCTGCACAGGCGGGCGGCGCAAAACCATGAGCATGGACATCACAAGAAACACGGGAGACAGGTGGAGCAGGGTGGCCATGGGATGGGATTTCTCGGCAGGCAGGTCCGCATGCGTTGGATGCGGAAAACGACGAAATACTATTTCGCGGCACCTGTTTTTTGGTCTCTGAATTGAGGATGTTTGCGAGAAAATTTCTCACCCTCCAAAAGTCCTCGCTTCCCATGACCAAGCACACCGCCCACCCTGCACACCTGGCCGATCTGGACGGCTTCGACCGCGCCATCCTGGCCATCGTCCAGCGCGACAGCACGGTGCCGCTGCGCCTGCTGGCCGAGCAGGTCAACCTGTCCACGGCCGCCGTGCAGCGCCGCCTCAAGCGCATGCAGGCCGAAGGCGTGATCACCGGCCAGGCCGCCACCGTGGACCCCACGCGCGTGGGCCGGCCCATCACCATCATCGTGGAGGTCATGACCGAGCGCACCAGCATCGATGCGCTCAACGCCATGAAATCGCACTTCGCCGTGCCCGAGGTCCAGCAGTGCTACTACGTCACGGGCGAGGTGGACTTCGTGCTCGTGCTCACCGTGGCCACCATGCAGGAGTACGAGGCCCTGGCGCGGCGCCTGTTCGCCGAGAACCCCAACGTCAAATGGTTCAAGACCATCGTGGCGCTGGACCGCGTGAAGGTCGGGCTGGAAATTCCCTGCGAGTGAAGGCCCTTTGGCGCAATCTTGACAGCCGCTAAACGGCCGCCTACATTGAATGGAATGATCGTTCCAATTCAATGAGCCACCATGCGCACCAAGGACTTCGACCCCGATGACATTGCAGACGCCGCCATGCAGGTGTTCTGGCAGCGCGGCTACGCGGCCACCTCGGTGCAGGACCTGGTGGACGGCACGGGCCTGTCGCGCAGCAGCCTGTACGGCACCTTCGAGAACAAGCAGGGGCTGTTCCAGCATGCGCTGCGCCGCTATGAGGCCGTGACCACCTCCAACGTGGAACTGCTGTCCGGCCCGGGACGCGCCCGGGACCTGGTGCGGCAGCTGCTGCTGCGCATCGTGCAGGACGAATTGAGCGATGCCGGGCGCCGGGGCTGCCTGGTCGCCAATGCCGCGCTGGAGCTGGCCGGCCATGACGAGGCCGTGGCCGAGAGGGTGGCCGGCAACTTCCAGCGCCTGCAAAAGGCGCTGGAAAAGCTCATCCTGCGCGGCCAGCAGGAAGGCGATATCACCGACAGCAAAAAGCCGCGCGCCCTGGCGCGCTTCGTCCTGAACACCGTGCAGGGCCTGCGCGTGCTGGGCAAGGGCAGCAGCGCGCCGCAGCGCCGCCAGTGCCTGATGGATGTGGTCGACGTGGTCGACATGGCGCTGCAGGCGCAATAGCCGGCCACCCGCCACCCGCCGCGCGCATGTCGTGCCGTTGCGGGTTTTTATTTTCCTTGAATTGGAATGATCGTTCCAGTAATCCGGATCTCAGTTTTCCGTGTCTGTTCCACTCTCTCATCACCCAGGAGCTCCCATGCATTCAAACCTTCGAACCACCATTGCCGTGCTCGGCACGGGCCTGATCGGTGCGCCCGTCGCGCGCAACCTGCAACGCAAGGGCTTCACCGTCCGCGCCTGGAACCGGACGGCCGCCAAGGCCCAGGCCCTTGCGACCGACGGCGTTCAGGCCTGCGGCGATGCGGCCGACGCCGTGCGTGGCGCCCGCATCGTCGTCACCGTGCTCAAGGACGGGCCGGCCGTGCTGCAGGCCATGCAGGCTGCAGCGCCCGCATTGCAGCCGGGCACACTGTGGCTGCAACTGAGCACGGTGGGTGTGGATGCCATCGCGCCGCTGGCGCAGTTCGCCGATCGACATGGCCTGGTGTTCTACGACTGCCCCGTGCAGGGCACGCGCCAGCCGGCCGAGCAGGGCCAGCTGGTCATCCTGGCCGCAGGCCCGCTGGCGCAGCGCGGCCAGGCGCAGCCGGTGTTCGATGCCATCGGCAAACGCAGCCTGTGGATTGCGCAGCAGGCAGGCGCCGCCAGCCGGCTCAAGCTGGCGCTCAACCACTGGGCCTTCGCACTCACGCATGGCCTGGCCGAAAGCCTGGCGCTGGCCAAGGGGCTGGACATAGAACCGGCCCTGGTGGTCGATGCCGTCACGGGCGGGCCCATGGACAGCGGCTTCTTCCAGGCCAAGGCCGCTGCCATGCTGTCAGGCCGCTACGACGCCAGCTTCACCGTGGCCAATGCCGTCAAGGACGCGCAGCTGGTGGCCGATGCCGCCGCCGGCGCAGGCCTGCTGCTGGATGGCGCCCAGGCCGGGCTGCGCCGCTTCGAGCGCGCGCTGGCCGCCGGGCATGGCGACAAGGACATGGCGGCATCCCACCTGGCATCCCATCCAGCCTCCCGTGCCTGAGATGCGCAGCAAGGATAAGGCAATGAATTCGCCCATGGACACCTCCTTCGACACAGGCCTGCCACTGGGCAGGCTGCTGGCCCTGGCGATGGCAGGCTTTCTGGCCATCATGACCGAGGCCCTGCCGGCCGGCCTGCTGCCCCAGATCGGCACGGGACTGGCAGTGTCCGAAGCCATGGCCGGCCAGATGGTCACGTTGTACGCGCTGGGTTCGGTACTGGCCGCCATTCCCGTCGTGGCCGCCACGCGCGGGCTCAGGCGCCGGCCGCTGTTCATGGCGGCGGTGGGCGGGCTGCTGCTGTTCAACAGCCTCACCGCGTTGTCCGGCCACTACGGCCTGACCCTGGCCGCCCGCTTTGCCGCAGGCATGGCTTCGGGCGTGATCTGGGGGCTGGTGGCCGGCTATGCGCGGCGCATGGTGCCGCCGCATCTGCAGGGGCGTGCACTGGCCGTGGCGGGCGTGGGCCAGCCGTTGGCCCTGGCGGCCGGCGTGCCGCTGGGCGCCTGGCTGGGCAGCCTGTTCGACTGGCGCGGCGTGTTCTGGGCGCTGTCGGCGCTGTGCCTGCTGCTGCTGGCCTGGGTGCGGCTGGGTGTGCCGGATTACGCCGGGCAGACGGCGCAGCAGCGCCTGCCCGTGGCGCGCATCCTGCTCATGCCCGGCGTGCGCCCCGTGCTGCTGGCGCTGTTCGGCTGGATGCTGGCCCACAACATGCTCTACACCTTCATCGCGCCCTTCCTGGCTTCGGCGGGTCTGGGGCAAAGGGTGGATGGGGTGCTGCTGCTGTTCGGCCTTGCGGCCATTGCCGGCATCTGGCTCACGGGCCTGCTGGTGGACCGCTGGCTGCGCGCACTCACCGTGCTGAGCCTGGCCTTGTTCGCCGTGTCTGCGTTGGTGCTGGGCCTGGCCGGGCAGTCGGCCGTGGCCGTTCTGATCGGCGTTGCGGCCTGGGGCCTGAGCTTTGGCGGCGCGCCCACGCTGCTGCAGACCGCGCTGGCCGACGCGGCAGGCGAGGGCGCCGACGTGGCCCAGTCCATGCTGGTGACGGTCTTCAACCTGGCCGTGGCGAGCGGCGGCGTGGCCGGCGGACTGCTGCTGGGCTGGCTGGGTGCCCGCGCCTTGCCCTGGGCGCTGGGGGTGTTGGCGCTGGCCTGCCTGTCCGTGGTCTGGCCGGCCAGCCATGCGGGCTTTCGGCCTGGGCGGCGCAGCATGGCTGCCTGAGGCACGGCCATCGCTGTTGCACCCGCATCGCTGTTCCCTAACAGACGGGGCAGCAAAGGGGCCACATGCCGCTGCGCATGTGGCCCTTGTTGCGTGCGATCAATCTTCCTATAATTGTTTTACCCCATGAACTGTGATTCATGGATAAAACAAATGGCGCTTTCCCCGCCATGATCCACCGACGTTGATGGAGAGACACATGTCCGAATCCGCTCAGAACACGCCCCGCACCTGGGACCAGCCCGAAGGCTCCAGCTTCGAACAATGGATGGAATCGCGCGTGGCGCGGTTTTCCACGCGCAAGTACGACTTCGACGCGCTGAAGTTCCAGGCCGACTTCGACCCCAAGTACCGCCGTGGCCAGATGCGCTACATCGGCACGGGCGGCACGGGCGTGGCTGCGGACAGCAACACCATCCCGGCCGAGCACTTCACCTTCTCCACCATGGTCATCCCGGCCGGCAATGAAGGCCCATCGCACCTGCATACCGATGTGGAGGAAGTCTTCTTCCTGATCCGCGGCAAGCTCAAGCTCGTGCTGGAGAAGGACGGCCAGCGCTTCGAGACCATCCTGACCGACCGCGACGTGGTCTCCGTGCCGCCCGGCGTGTACCGCGAGGAAATCAACATCGGCGACGAAGACGCGCTGATGTGCGTGATGCTGGGTGCCAAGAAGCCCATCACGCCCACATACCCGCCCGAGCACCCTCTGGCAAAAATCAAACGCTAGAAATGGAGCACCCCCTGAGGCGCTTCGCGCCTTCCCCCTTGAAAGGGGGACGACAGCCTCGCGGCGGGGCGGTGCAGCCGGCGCAGGCCCTCGCTTGCTGTCCCTGGCGTGGATCGTGCCAGTCTCATGGCTGAAGGGCCATGCCATCGCCATGGATAACTGAAATGACCCCCTCGGTAACAGCATGCATGGAGCAGCGCCTTCAGGCGCAGTTCCCCGAACATCTCATCGCCCTGCCCGGGGGCGCTCAGGTCGCCTGGCGTGAGGCCGGCGACACGGCCTCGGACTTTGCCGTGGTGATGCTGCACGGCATCAGCTCGGGCGCCGCGTCCTGGATGGACGTGGCCCTGGCGCTGGCGCCGCGCACGCGTGTGCTGGCCTGGGACGCGCCCGGCTATGGCCGCTCCACACCGCTGACACCCGCCGCGCCCACGGGCGCCGACTACGCCCGCGTGCTGGAGCAGTCGCTGCAGGCGCTGGGCGTGCGCCGCTGCCTGCTGGTGGGCCACTCGCTGGGTGCGCTCATGGGCACGCCCTGGGCGGTGCAGGCCGGTGCCGGGCGCGTGCAGCAACTGGTGCTGATCAGCCCCGCTGGCGGCTATGGCGCACCCGGCATGGGCGAGCAGCAGGCCAAGGTACGCCAGGGCCGTCTTGCGGCCCTGCAGGAAAAAGGCATCGAAGGCCTGGCTGCCGCCATCGACCAGCGCCTGGTCTCGCCCGCCGCGCCCGAGCCCGTGCGCCAATGGGTGCGCTGGAACACGGCGCGCCTGCATGCCGCAGGCTACGCCCAGGCCGTGGAGCTGCTGTGCGGCAGCGACCTGGGGCAGGCGGCGGGGCGCCTTGCCATGTCGGTCGAGGTCTGGGTGGGAGAGCACGACGTGGTCACGCCGCCGGCTGCCTGCGCGGCCTGGGCCGCAAGACTGGGGGCGCGGTACGTTACGCTTGCGGCAGCCGGCCATGCCTCTGTCGTCGAACAACCTGCGGATGTCGCACAGAGGCTGGCCACCCTGCTGACCTGATGGCCTACCGGCCCGAATTGCGATGAGCGATACCTCCGAAACCCTCTCCACCGACAACGACCGCTACACCGTTCCCGCGCTGGAGCGCGGCCTGCGCCTGCTGGCCTGCTTCACGCCTTCGCAGCCCGTGTGGAGCGCGCCCGACCTGGCGCGCACCCTGGCGCTGCCCCGGTCCACGGTGTTCCGGATGCTGACGACGCTGGAGGGCATGGGGTATCTGCAACGCTCGGGCACCGAATACCGGCTGGGCCTGGCCGTGCTGCGCCTGGGCTACGACTACCTGTCCACCCAGCCGCTGGCCCAGCTGGCCGAGCCCGTGCTGCAGTCGCTGTGCGACCGGCTGGGCTTCACCACCAACCTGGCGCTGCTGGACGGCACCTCCGTGGTCTACGTGGCGCGCATTGCGCCGGCCGGCGCCTTCCAGGGTGCCGTGCGCGTGGGCTCGCGGCTGCCGGCCCATGCCACCGTGCTGGGCCGGGCACTGCTGCAGGACATGGACGCGGACCAGCTGCGCGCCCTGTTCGGCGGCAGCGAACTGCCCCAGTTCTCGGAAAGCACGCCGCGCAGCGTGGAGCAGTTGCTGCAGTTGCTGCAGCAGGACCATGAACGCGGCTACGCCATGGGCGAGGGCTTCTACGAGCCCGGCGTCTCCAGTATCGCCGCGCCCGTGCGCGATGCGCAGGGGCGCATCGTGGCGGGCCTGGGCATGGCCGTGGCCTTCACCGAAATCGCTCCCGGCCGCATGGCCGACTGGGTGGAGCAGGTACGTGCCGCCGCCGATGAGCTGGCCGGCCACCTGCGCACCCAGCATCCCGGTTTTCTGCGCTGAACGGATGGTGGGCACACCGGCCGCCAGCGCATTCCTTCCCAGAAAGATATGACGATGAAGATTGCTGTGATTGGCTGCGGTGCGATTGGCGCCAGCGTGCTCGAACTGCTCAAGGGACATGCCGCCGTGCAGGTGGGCTGGGTGCTTGTGCCCGAAGTGACGGACGCCGTGCGCGCCACCCTGGCCCTGCATGCGCCCCAGGCGCGTGCCGTGCCTGCGCTGGCGGCCGAAGACCGGTCCGACCTCATCGTGGAGTGCGCGGGCCATGCCGCCATCGAGGAGCATGTGCTGCCCGCCCTGCGGCGCGGCATTCCTGCCGTCGTGGCCTCCATCGGCGCACTCAGCGCCCCGGGCATGGCCGAGGCCGTGCAGGCGGCGGCCGAGGCCGGAGGCACCCAGGTGCAATTGCTGTCGGGTGCCATCGGCGGCGTGGATGCGCTGGCCGCTGCGCGCATCGGCGGCCTGGATGAAGTGGTCTACACCGGCCGCAAGCCGCCCCTGGCCTGGACCGGCACGCCCGCAGAACAGCGCTGCGACCTTGCCAGCCTCAAGGAAGCCTTCTGCATCTTCGAAGGCAGCGCACGCGAGGCCGCCCAGCTCTACCCCAAGAACGCCAACGTGGCCGCCACCCTGTCGCTGGCCGGCATGGGCCTGGACCGCACCACGGTGCGCCTGTACGCCGACCCGGGCGTGGACGAGAACGTGCACCATGTGGCCGCGCGCGGCGCCTTTGGATCCATGGAATTGACCATGCGCGGCAAGCCGCTGGCGGCCAACCCCAAGACCTCGGCCCTCACCGTCTACAGCGTGGTGCGCGCCGTGCTCAACCAGGCCACGGCCATCGCCATCTGAGCCGCGCCGGGCACAGGCTCGCGGCACAATGGGCGCTTTCGCCCCGCAGGCGGCCCCCGGGCCGCCTTTGCTTTTTCCCTGTGCCGTTGAAAGAGAAGCCACCATGACCATCGCCATCCTCAGTGCCCTGCCGCAGGAACAGGAAGGCCTGGTCCATGCCCTGTCCGACGCCCAGGGCACGGCCCACGCCGGCCGCATGTTCTGGCGCGGGCGGCTGCATGGGCACGACGTGGTCTGCGCGCTGTCGGGCATAGGCAAGGTGGCGGCCGCCACCACGGCCACGGCACTGATCGAGCGCTTCGGCGTGCGCCGCATCGCCTTCACCGGCGTGGCCGGTGGCCTGGGCGAAGGCGTGCGCGTGGGCGATGTCGTCGTGGCCGACGAATACCTGCAGCACGACCTGGACGCCTCGCCCATCTTCCCGCGCTGGGAAATGCCCGGCTACGGACGCACGCGCCTGCCCTGCGACCCTGAAATGACCGCCGCGCTGCTGGCGGCTGCCCAGGCCTGCGTTGCCGAGGCGGGCGAAGACCTGCGCGCCGCCCACGCCACCACGGCGCCGCGCGCGCACCAGGGGCTGATTGCCAGCGGTGACCAGTTCGTGGGCACGGCGGGCGCTTCTTGCGCCCTGGCGCAGGGCCTGCGTGCTGCAGGGCATGAGGTGCTGGCGGTGGAGATGGAAGGCGCCGCCGTGGCGCAGGCCTGCCTGGACTATGGCGTGCCGTTTGCGGCCATGCGGACTGTTTCCGATCGGGCGGATGACAGTGCGCATGTGGACTTTGCGGAGTTTGTGAGGGTGGTGGCGAGTCGGTATGCGTTGCGGGTGGTGGATGGGTTTTTGCGGCGGCTGTCGGCGCAGCGCTGAGCGGTCGTGCTTTTATGCCGCTGATGCCTGGAAAACCGTCGCATCGTCCAGTTCAAAGTGCAAAGCCGTGCCAAGCGCCACGCTGGCGCGGGCCAACGTGGCCAGGGTGACGCCGGTGTCGTTTTCGTCCAGCAGGCGGTTCACCACCATGCGGCTGGTGCGCATGCGTGTCGCCATCTCGGTCTTGCTGACTTTCTGGGCTTTCATCGCCTGTGCGAATTGCGAGGAAATCACCCGCTTCACTGCGATAGCTGTGGCCTCCTCAAGCAGGCCTTCTTCTTCGAGGAAGTCATCGAAATTGCTGCCTAGATGTTTGTTCATGGGGTATTCCTCAGCTTCTTGAGCCGGTTTCTGGCAGTTGTCAGATCCGGCGCGGGGGTCTTGGCCGACTTCTTGATGAAGCCATGCAGCAGAACCATTTTTCCATTCTGGGCCGTGAATAGGACACGTGCGATGCCATCGCCAATGCTGCACCGCACCTCCCACAGTCCTGGCTCCATCTTGCGTACTACGGGCATGCCCAGAGGCCAGTTGTATTGGACAGTCTTGATATCGGCGCCGATGGCTTTGCGGTCTTCCACCGTAAGTTCAAGAAGCCAGTCACGCACGGGCTCCTTGCCGGCATCGGACCGGTAGAAGACAACGGAAAGAATGGGCTCTTCCATCGGAAAAGTGTATCTAAAAAAGTACTATTTTGCTGCGTGTCGTTGCTGATGACCGTGTAGCCCGTGTGTCATCGGAGGCCAAAGCCTTGACGCTGGACGCGAGGGGAATTCCTGCTACTGCGATTGCTTGGTTTCGATGCCTGGTTCCTGGCCTGGCAGCCGATGGCCCATCTTGATGCGCCAAGAAAGGTCAGGTCAAAGACGGCAACCCGAATGCCTGCGACCCCTTCGCTGCGCTCGGCCGGATGTGGCCGCCCTCGCGGCTATGGGCTTTGAGTGGGGTCGCAACCTACGCTTCTGGCTTCGCCTTGCACATAGTCGGCCAGTGACTCAGCGCCGTCGCGGATGGCGCGCAGTGCGTGAGCCATGGCTTGCGGACGTCGCAAGTCTTCTGGGGCATGGAGGCTGGCCAATGCAAGTTGGGCCAGGGCCCGTATTTCGTTGCAGCCTTCCTGTACCCATCCATTGGTGTCGGTGATGGTGCGAGCCAGTTGCTCGAAGCTGGCGCGCGTGGGAAGAGCGGTGCGCTGATCGTTCATGTTTTCGTACTCCTGTGCGAGACGGAAACACCCGACCTGCGTTTTCAAGCGCAGAAAGGGTGGATGGGATGTTGAAAACACGCACACAGACGTGCGGGCAGCCTTGCGGGTAGCCCCATCCCATCCAAAACCGTGTGGACGTGCGGGTGCGATGCCCACTGTCCAAGTGTTCAGACGTGACGAGGCCTCACTTTCGGGGAGGCTCTGCCGCTGTGTGTTGATGGTGTTTTCAAGCACCAGCCCCGGAACAGGGGGCCACCGAAATCATAGAGGCATTCCACAACCCCGCCTCAAACCCCACGCCGAGCGAAGCGACGGCCCGCACCCACTCCCCGTATGAACGCGCCTGCGGCGTGGTGGTTGCGGGGTTGCAGTCCTGCCGAAGGACAGGACTGCTTCGTCATCTGGCTCGCTGCGGTCGGCCGCCGGGCCGAAACCCGGCTCCCGCCCGCAGGGCGGGCATGTCCTCGCAAGCCATAAAACGCCCCCATCCAAAACACACCCAGACACACCTCTGTCATCCATTTCCCACACGTCTCCGTGTTTTCCCCAATCCCACCCCGAACCATCAGTCCTAAACTCACGCTTGTTTCAAGAAAAAAGTGTCATTTCAAATTTGAAACAGACACAAACCCCCCTTCGATTGAGGTACGCCATGAACACCACGCCCTCCACAGGCCAGCTTGCCGGCCGCCGCATCCTCGTCACAGGCTCGGCGCGCGGCCTGGGCTTTGCGTTCGCCAAGGCCTTTTGCGAGCAGGGCGCGCGTGTCGCCATGGCCGATCTGCGCGAGGAGCTGCTGGCCGAGTCCGTGGCCCGGCTGCGTGCGCAGGGCTTCGAGGCCCATGGCTTCGGGCTGGATGCCGGCAATCCGGAGTCGATAGAGCGCTGCGCGCAGCAGGCCGTGCAGGCGCTGGGCGGGCTGGACGGCCTGGTGAACAACGCGGCCGTGACCGATTCGGGCGGCAAGGGCATGGACGACATCGATCTGGACAAGTGGGACCAGGTGATGAACGTGAACGTGCGCGGCGTGTGGCTGATGACGCGCGCCTGCCGCGCCGCGCTGCGCGACAGCGGCCGGGGCGCCATCGTCAACCTGGCGTCCGACACCGCGATGTGGGGCGCCCCGAACCTGATGGCCTATGTGGCCAGCAAGGGCGCTGTGATGGCCATGACGCGTTCCATGGCGCGCGAGCTGGGCGCCGACGGCATCACCATCAACGCCGTGGCGCCGGGCCTGGTGCTGGTGGAGGCCACGGAATACGTGCCCGAGCACCGCCACCGCCTGTACATCGACCAGCGCGCGTTGCAGCGCGAGCAGCGGCCCGAGGATGTGTCGGGCGCCGTGGCCTATGCGCTGTCCGATGGCGCGCGCTTCGTGACGGGGCAGGTGCTGCCCGTCAACGGCGGCTTCGTCATGAATTGAAGGGGTTTCGCCATGACCGACACCCCCTCTTCCGGGAATGCCGAGAGCGCCGACAGCGCGGACAACGGCACCGACAAGTACATGGTGCCCGCGCTGGAGCGCGGCCTGCGCCTGCTGCAGGAGTTCGGGCGCGGCAATGCCACGCTGGGCGCGCCCGAGCTGGCCCGCCGCCTGCAGCTGCCGCGCGCCACGGTGTTCCGCATGCTCAACACGCTGGAGGCCATGGGCTTTCTGCAGCGTGCCGAGGGCAGCAATGACTACCGGCTGGGCCTGTCCGTGCTGCGCCTGGGCTTCGAGTTCCTATCGTCCATGGACCTGACCGAGCTGGGCCAGCCCGTGATCGCGCGGCTGTGCGGCGAGATCCGCTACCCCTGCAACATCGTGGTGCGCGATGGCCGCTCCATCGTCTATGTGGCCAAGGTCACGCCACCCACGCCGCTGACCAGTTCGGTGCGCGTGGGCACGCGCCTGCCCGCCCATGCCACGGCCCTGGGCCGCGTGCTGCTGGCCGACCTGTCCCTGCCCGAGCTGCGCGCGCTCTACCCCGAGGACCACCTGGAAGCGCACACGCCCAAGACGCCGCGCACGGTGCTGGACCTGTTCAACCTGGTTGAGGCCGACCGCGAGCGCGGCCATGTGTTCAGCGAGGGCTTCTACGAAAGCTCCATCTGCACCATCGCCGCCCCCGTGCGCGACCACAGCGGGCGCGTGGTGGCGGCGCTGGGCACGACGGTCCCCGCGCCCCATGTGGAGGAGGGCCGTGCCGAGACCCTGATCGCCGGCGTCTGCGACGCGGCGGCCGAGCTGTCCGAGCTGCTGAACTACCGACCGCAAGCGCAAACGCAGACGCAGACGCAGACGGCACAGCTGCTTTCCCTCAATTCCCGGCGCGCAGGAGGCGGCCATGTTTGATTCCCAACTCAAGGACACCACGGCCGTCGTCACCGGCGGCTCTTCGGGCATTGGCCTGGCCACGGTCGATCTGCTGCTGTCGCAGGGCGCGCGTGTCGCCCTGTGCGGGCGCAGCGCCGAACGCCTGGAGCAGGCCGTGCAGCAGCTGCGCAGGCGCCATCCCGAGGCCCGCCTGTTCGCCCAGGCCTGCGACGTGCTCGACGCCGCCCAGGTGCAGCAATTCGCGCGTGACAGCGAGGCTGCGCTGGGTCCGGCCTCCATCCTCGTGAACAACGCGGGCCAGGGCCGGGTCTCGACGTTTGCCAGCACCGACGATGCGGCCTGGACCGAGGAGCTGCACCTGAAGTTCTTCTCGGTGCTGCATCCCACGCGCGCCTTTTTGCCGCAGCTCGAGCGCACGGCGCAGCCGGCCATCGTCTGCGTCAATTCGCTGCTGGCCTCGCAGCCCGAGCCGCACATGGTGGCCACCTCGGCCGCGCGCGCCGGCCTCAAGAACCTGGTGCGCTCCATGGCCACCGAGTTCGCGCCCAAGGGTGTGCGCGTCAACGGCATCCTGGTCGGCCTGATCGAGTCCGGCCAGTGGCGCCGCCGCTTCGAGGCGCGTGAGGACCGCAGCCAGGACTGGAACGCCTGGAGCGCCGACCTCGCCCGCAAGAAGTCCATTCCGCTGGGCCGCCTGGGCTCGCCCGACGAGGCCGCGCGCGCCATCTTCTATCTCGCCACGCCCCTGTCCTCCTACACGACCGGCAGCCACATCGACGTCTCCGGTGGCCTTGCACGGCAAGCGTAGTGCTTCAGCCCCTTCACCCCATTCAAAGCAGAACATGACTTCTTCCGCATCCAAAATCACCGTCGGCGCCGTTGTGGCCCAGTTCCTCGAACACTGCGGCGTGCAGGCCGCGTTCGGGGTGATCTCCATCCACAACATGCCCATCCTGGACGCGATGCATGCGCGCGGCAGGGTCCGCTTCGTGATGGCGCGCGGCGAGGCCGGCGCCGGCAACATGGCCGATGCCTGCGCGCGTTCCACCTCCAGCCTGGGCGTGTGCATCACCAGCACCGGCCCGGCCGCCGGCAACATTGCGGGCAGCCTGGTGGAGGCCTATACGGCCGGCACGCCGCTGCTGCACATCACGGGCCAGATCGAGACGCAGTACCTGGACCAGAAGCTGTCGTACATCCACGAGGCGCCCGACCAGCTGACCATGCTGGGCGCCGTGTCCAAGGCGGCGTTCCGCGTGCGCAGCGCCGAGACCTGCCTGTCCACCCTGAAGGCCGCCGTGCAGGCCGCCGTGACCGCGCCGACCGGCCCGGTGAGCGTGGAGATTCCCATCGACATCCAGCAGACCGTGATCGACATGCCGGCCGACCTGTCGCCGCTGCCGGTGGCCGTGCTGGCCCCCAGCGAGGCATCGCTGGATGCGCTGGCCGACACGCTGGCCAAGGCACGCCGCCCGCTGCTGTGGCTGGGTGGCGGCGCACGCCACGCAGTCGCTGCCGTGCAGCGCCTGAAGGCGCTGGGCTTCGGCATCGTCAGCACGGGCCAGGGCCGCGGCATCGTGGCCGAGGACGATCCGGCCTCGCTGGGCGCCTACAACATCCAAAAGCCCGTGGAGGCCTTCTACCAGCGCTGCGACGCCATGCTGGCCGTGGGCACGCGCCTGCGCAGCAACGAGACGCTGAAGTACGAATTGAAGCTGCCGCGCCCGCTGCTGCGCATCGATGTGGACGCCGCCCAGCAGGGCCGCTGCTATGCCGATGACGGCTTTGTCTGCGGCGACTCGGCCCTGGCGCTGACAGGCCTGGCCGACCGGCTGGAGGCGCGCGGCTACAAGGCCGACCCCGAGCTGCTGGCCGACCTGCGCCAGGTGCACGACGAGGCCGTGGCCACCATGCGCGACGGCCTGGGCCCGTACAGCGTGCTGGTGCAGGAGCTGCAAAAGGCCGTGGGCCGCAACTTCAACTGGGTGCGCGACGTGACCGTCTCCAACAGCACCTGGGGCAACCGCGAGCTGCGCTTTTTCGAGCCCAACGCGGGTGTGCACGCCACGGGCGGCGGCATCGGCATGGGCATGCCCATGGCCATCGGCGCGGCCGTGGGCGCGGCGGTCAGCGGCTCGGGCCGCAAGACGCTGGGCCTGGCGGGCGATGGCGGCTTCATCCTGAACCTGGGCGAGCTGGCCACGCTGGTGCAGGAAGAGTGCGACACCCTGATCGTGCTGATGAACGACCAGCGCTACGGCGTGATCCAGAACATCCAGGACGCCTCCTACGGCGGCCGCCGCTGCTATGTGGAGCTGCACACGCCCGACTACGCGCAGCTGTGCGCCTCCATCCAGCTGCCCCATGCCCGCGTGCAAGACCTCAAGGAGCTGCCGGCGGTGCTGCAGTCGGCCTGGACGAAGAAGGGCCCCTTCCTGCTGGAGATCGACATGCGTGCCATCGGCAATTTCAAGGCCACGTTCTCTGGCCCGCCCGTGAACAAGCTGGACCAGATCCCGGCCACCACCACGGCCACCAAGGCCGCCTGAGGCGGCTGGATTCGAACGAACGAGAGAGGCTCACCATGTCGAACCTGGAACTGCTCCCCATCAACATCGCCGGCGAATGGCGCCTGGGCGGCGGTGGCGAATCCACCACGCTCTATCCCGCCACCGGCGAAGTGGTGGGCCGCCTGCGCGCGCCCAGCCTGGAGGATGTGGAGGAGGCCATCCAGAAGGCCGACCACGCCTTCCGCACCAGCGGCTGGGCCCAGAAAAAGCCCCATGAGCGCGCGGCCGTGCTGCACCGCGTGGCCCAGCTGATCCGCGAGCGCGCCGAGCCCCTGGCCCAGCTGCAGCGCCTGGACAACGGCAAGCCCATCAAGGAAACACGCATGCTGGTGGCCAGCGCCGCCGCCACCTTCCAGTTCTTTGCAGCGGCCTGCGAGACCATGGAGGAAACCATCACGCCCTCGCGCGGCGACTTCATGACCATGAGCGTGTACGAGCCCATGGGCGTGGTGGCGGCCATCACGCCGTGGAACTCGCCGATCGCCAGCGAGGCGCAAAAGCTCGCTCCGGCGCTGGCCGCCGGCAACGCCGTGGTCGTCAAGCCCGCCGAGGCCACGCCGCTGCTGGCGCTGGAGCTGGCGAAGATCTGCGAAGAGGCCGGCGTGCCCAAGGGCCTAGTCAGCGTGCTGCCGGGCCGGGGCTCGGTGATCGGCGACGCCATCACCAAGCATCCGCTGGTCAAGCGCGTGTCGTTCACGGGCGGCACGTCCACGGGCAAGCACATCGCCCACATCGCGGCCGACAAGATGATGCCGGTCTCGCTGGAGCTGGGCGGCAAGTCGGCCACCATGGTGCTGGCCGATGCCGACATCGACCATGCCGTCAACGGCGTGCTCTACGGCATCTTCAGCTCCTCGGGCGAGTCGTGCATCGCGGGCTCGCGCCTGTTCGTGGCGCGCAGCCTGCATGCCGAATTCATGCAGCGCCTCACGGCCAAGGCCGCCGCGCTGCAGGTGGGCGACCCGGCCGACGAGCGTACGCAGATGGGGCCGCTGATCACCGCCAAGCACCGCGAATCCATAGAGAGCTATGTGGCCCTGGGCCTGTCCGAGGGCGGCCGGCTGCTCACGGGCGGCCAGCGGCCCGAGGGCGCGCAGTTCGAACGCGGCTACTACTACCGCCCCACCATCATCGACGGCGTGAAGAACGACTGGCAGATCTGCCAGCAGGAAATCTTCGGCCCCGTGCTCGTGGCCATGCCCTTCGACAACGAGGACGACCTGCTCGCCCAGGCCAACGACAGCGTCTACGCGCTGGCCGCCGGCATCTGGACGCGCGACTACAAGAGCGCCTGGCGCATTGGCCGCGCCGTGCAGGCCGGCACGGTCTGGATCAACACCTACAAGCAGTTCTCCATCTCCACGCCCTTCGGCGGCTGGCGCGACAGCGGCCTGGGCCGCGAGAAGGGACGGCTGGGCATACAGCAGTACATGGAGCAAAAGAGCATGTACTGGGGCTTGAACGAGAGCCCCATCGCTTGGGCAAATTGAAGGAGCACGACATGAGCGTACTGGGCATAGACGAAATCACCTACGGCGCGGACGACCTGGCCACCTGCCGCCGCTTCTTCCTGGACTGGGGCCTGGCGCTGGTGCAGGAAGCGGACGACCGGCTGGTGTTCGAGACCCTCAACGGCTGCCGCGTGATCGTGGCCGCCGTGGACCATCCCGATCTGCCGCCCGCCATCGAGGCCGGCCCCACGCTGCGCGAAGTGGTCTGGGGTGTGGAAAGCGAGGCGGACCTTGCGCTGTACGCCAGCCGCATTGCCGCGCTGCCGGGCTTCACACAGGGCCAGGGGCGCATAGGCTGCACCGACCCCAACGGCCTGTCCGTGCGCCTGCAGGTCACGCAAAAGCGTGATGTGGATGTGCAAGGCGCCGCCTACAACACCTGGAACCGCAAGGACCGCGTCAACCAGGCCAGCCCGGCCTACGAACGCGCCCAGCCCATCGAGGTCGGCCATGTGGTGTTCTTCGTCAAGGACGTGCAGGCCTGCGAGCGCTTCTACGTGGACAACTTCGGCTTCGCGGCCTCGGACCGCTACCCCGAGCGCGGTGCCTTCCTGCGCTGCGCACCCGACGGCGGCCACCACGACATCTTCCTGCTGCAGCGCCCCGCCAAGGACGCGGGCCTGAACCACGTGGCCTTCACGGTGCGCGACATCCACGAGGTCTTCGGCGGCGGCATGCACATCTCGCGCTGCGGCTGGGACACCCAGCTGGGCCCGGGCCGCCATCCCGTGTCCTCGGCCTATTTCTGGTACTTCCGCAATCCGGCCGGCGCCCTGGTCGAGTACTACGCCGACGAGGACCAGCTCACCGCCGACTGGCAGCCCCGCGAGTTCGAGCCCGGCCCCACGGTGTTTGCCGAATGGGCCATCGATGGCGGCATCGACGGCAACACCCGGCGCCAAAAGGGCGTGGGTACCAGCGACGGGAAATTCATCACCGACAAGCGGCATTGAGACCGCGCCTGACGGCCTACCCCCACAACCCAACCACCCCACGGCCCCCACCATGAACAAGACACGTCGCCAGGTTTCTCTTGCCGCTGCATTCCTGGCTGCAGCCACGCTGTCCGGCACCGCGATGGCCCAGGCCTATCCGGCCAAGCCCATCACCATCATCGTGGCCTATCCGGCCGGTGGCGACACCGATGCCATGGCGCGCCTGTATGCCGAGAAGCTGTCCACGCGCCTGGGCCAGCCCGTGCTGGTGGACAACCGCCCCGGCGCCAGCGGCACCATCGGCAGCGTGCATGTGGCCAAGGCCTCGCCGGACGGCTACACGCTGCTGCTGGCGCCCAATACCTTCGCCATCGCGCAGTTCGTGCTCAAGACGGCCTCGGGCTCCAGCTACGACGTGCTGCACGGCTTCACGCCCATCGTGCAGACCAGCGTGCAGCCCATGTTCGTGGCCACCAACCAGGCCTCGGGCATCAAGGACATGAAGACCCTGATCGCCCAGGGCAAGCGCGACGGCCTGACCTACGCCAGCCCCGGCAGCGGCTCGCCCATGCACATCCTGGGCGAGATGTTCAACCGCGCCGCCGGCACGCGCATCGCCCACATTCCCTACAAGGGCGTGGCACCTGCCGTCAACGACCTGATCGGCGGCCATGTGCCCACGACCTTCATGACCTGGGGACCGATCGCGCCCTACGTCGGCGGCAAGGTCGCCGCCCTGGCCGTGGCCGACAGCCAGCGCAGCGCGCTGGCCCCCAATGTGCCCACCCTGGCCGAGCTGGGCGTCAAGGATGTGGAAGTGTCCGCATGGCAGGGCCTGTTCGGCCCCAAGGGCATGTCGCCCGAGACCGTGAAGCTGCTGAACACGCACCTCAACGAGATCCTGAAGATGCCCGACGTGGTCTCCAAGATGGCCACCTTCGGCGCGCTGCCCGCAGGCGGCGAGCCCGCGCGCCTGGAAAAGACGAATGCCGCCGATTTCAATCGCTTCGGCAAGCTCATCAAAGACCTGGATATCAGGGCTGATTGAGCACCCCCCACACAAGACAGTTTTCGAAGGAGAGAACCATGGCCGCTGATCGCTATCTCGAGCCGCACCAGGCGCGCGAACGTGCCCCCACCCTGATGGAAGACCTGCTGGGCGATTCCATCGAACGCGCCTTCGGCGAAGGCGTGCAGACCCTGCCCGAACTGGTGGCCTACCTCAACCGCAGCGGCCCCTCCGGCGAGAACGGCGAGGCCTGGACCGAAGACAGCTTCCAGGCGCTGATGGCGCGGCTGGGCTATTGATACCGAGCAGGACTGGAGAGCCCCATGAACGTACAAACCATCACCATCGATCCGGTGGACGGCCTGCTCAACAAAGGCCTGAAGAACCTCTGGTACGCGGTCTGCCCCTCGGACTTCGTGAAGACCCAGCCCGTGTCCGTGCGCCGCTTCGGCCGCAAGATCGCGCTGTGGCGCGATGCCGCCGGCCAGGTCCACGCGCTGGAAGACCATTGCCCGCACCGCGGCGCGCCGCTGTCGCAGGGCGTGATCCTGGGCGACCGCCTGGCCTGCCCCTACCACGGCGTGGAAGTGCGCTGCGACGGCACCGTGACCAAGGTGCCCGGCAGCCCCGGCTGCAAGCTCGAAGGCTCGCGCGCGGCGCTGGCCTTCCATGCGCGCGAGGCGCATGGCGCCATCTTTCTCTACAACAGCGACAAGGCCGTTGACGAGGCGCCCGAGTTCACGCTGCCCGAGGAGCTGACCTCGCCTGAGTACTCCAACTTCCTGTGCTATGCCGAGTGGCGCAGCGACTACCGCTATGCGCTGGACAACGTCATGGACCCCATGCACGGCACCTTCCTGCACAAGCAGTCGCACTCCATGGCCGAGGGTGACAGCAAGGCCACGTTCCAGGTGCGCGAGACCGATGACGGCTTCGTCTTCGAGAAGGTGGGCCAGCGCGGCGTGAACTTCGACTGGACCGAGTGGGGCAGCACGGGCGTGCACTGGATGCGCCTGGAGATTCCGTACCCCAAGACCGGCGGCCCCGGCGGCAACTTCGCCATCGTGGCCTGCGTCACGCCCATCAGCGCCGACCTGTGCGCCGTGTTCTTCTGGCGCTGCCGCAAGGTGCAGGGCTGGATGCGCGACACCTGGCGCTTCCTGTACCGCAACCGCCTGGAGGCGCGCCACTGGGCCGTGCTGGAGCAGGACCGGATCATGATGGAGCAGATGGAGCTGGACGCCAACGAGCGCGAGAACCTCTACCAGCACGACATCGGCCTGGTGCGCCTGCGCCGCCACCTGCGCCGCCTGGCCCAGGAGCAGATCGACGAAGGCGCCGCATCATGAGCACCAACCTCCAGGCCTTCGTGCACACGCTGCGCTTCGAGGCCCAGGACACCATCAGCGTGGACCTGCGGCCCGTGGCGGGCGGGGAGCTTCCCGCCTTCACGCCGGGCTCGCACATCGATCTGCACCTGCCCAACGGCCTGGTGCGCAGCTACTCGCTGAGCAACCCCAGCGAGGAGCGCCACCGCTACGTGGTCGGCGTGCTGCGCGACCGCGCCAGCCGCGGTGGCTCGCGCTGCGTGCACGAGTCGCTGCGCGTGGGAATGCCCATCACCATCTCCGAGCCGCGCAACCATTTCGCGCTGGACGAAAGCGCCGCGCACACCGTGCTGGTGGCCGGCGGCATCGGCATCACGCCTCTGCTGTGCATGGCACGCCGCCTCAAGGGCCAGGGCCGCTCGTTCGAGATGCTGTACTTCGCCCGCGAGCGCAAGGGCGCGGCCTTCCTGGAAGAGCTGCAGGCGCTGGGCATGCCGCTGCACCTGCACTTCGACAGCGAGGCCGGCGGCCCGCCCGACCTGCGCGCGCTGCTGGCCCAACGCCAGCCCGACGCGGGCACGCACCACTACGCCTGCGGCCCCACGCCCATGCTGGACGCCTTCGAGAAGTTCTGCGCCGAGCTGGGCCACGCCAACGCCCACATCGAGCGCTTCACGCCCGTGGAGGTCAAGGCCGCCGACGATGCGCGCAGCAACTACACGGTGGAACTCAAGCGCAGCGGCCGCTTCATCGAGATCACGCCCGAGAAGTCGCTGCTCGACACCCTGCTGGATGCCGGCATCCAGATGGACCACAGCTGCTGCGAAGGTGTCTGCGGCTCCTGCGAGACGCGCGTGCTCGAAGGCATTCCGGACCACCGCGACTCGGTGCTCAGCCCCAAGGAAAAGGCCAGCAACAAAGTGATGATGGTCTGCGTTTCCGGCTGCAAGAGCGAACGTTTAGTGCTCGATATCTGAGCAGGCAATCAGACCTGCACGGCAACAACCCACCACCCCCAAGCCCCCCAAG
>NZ_WUMG01000042.1:0-52297 GCF_009827015.1 Delftia sp. CH05
GCCCGCCCCCGCCAATCTGCGCGATCTGTTCTGGTCCTTCACCTGGCTGGCCCTGCAGGGCTTTGGCGGTGTGCTGGCCGTGGTACAGCGCGAGCTGGTCGAGAAAAAGCGCTGGCTGACCAATGAAGAGTTTGTGGAGGACTGGGCCGTGGCCCAGATCATGCCCGGCCCCAATGTGGTCAACCTGTCCATCACCATTGGCGAGCGCTACTTCGGCTGGCGCGGTGCCGTGGTGGCCGTGTGCGGCATGCTGTGCTTTCCCATGCTGCTGGTGCTGACGCTGACCGTGATCTATTCCCAGTTGGCCGACCACCCCGCCGTGGCCGGCGCGCTGCGCGGCATGGGCGCCGTCGCAGCCGGCCTGGTGGCGGGCATGGGCCTGAAGCTGGCCAGCACGCTGAGCCGCCACCCGCTGGGGCGCTGGTGCAGCGCGGGCCTGGCGCTGGCCTCGTTCATTGCCATGGCGGTGATGCGCATTCCGCTGGCCTGGGTGCTGCTGGTGGTCGGCGGCGCGGGCTGCGTGCTGACCTGGAGAAAGCTCACGCCATGAATGCTGCCCACCAGATTGCACTGAGCCTGCAGCCCGCCGACTGGTTGCAGTTGCTGCTGTATTTCCTGACGCTGTCGCTGATGGCCGTGGGCGGGGCCATTGCCACGGCGCCCGACATGCACCGTTTTCTGGTCGATGGCCATGGCTGGCTCAGCGAGGCGCAATTCAGCTCCTCCATCGCCATTGCCCAGGCGGCGCCCGGGCCCAATGTGCTGTTCATCGCCCTGCTGGGATGGAACCTGGGCCTGAACGCAGGCGGAGGCACGGGCCTGCTGGCCTGGGCCTTTGGAGCACTGGGCGTGACCATCTGCATGATCGGCATCCTCTTGCCCAGTTCGCTGCTGGCCTGGCAGGCATCGCGGTGGGGCCAGCGTAACAGGAACCGGCGCGGCGTGCGGGCCTTCAAGCAGGGCATGGGCCCTCTGGTCATCGGCCTGCTGCTGGCCACGGGCTGGCTGCTGGGCACGGGCAGCGGTCGCCCCGCCCAGGATTGGCGCCTGTGGCTGCTGACCCTGGTCTGCGCCCTGCTGGTCTGGCGCACGCGCATCCACCTGCTGTGGCTGCTGGGCGCCGGCGCGGCGCTGGGAGCGCTGGGCTGGATCTGAGCGGATGCGCGAGAGGGAGGGGACTGCCCCGGTTGTGCGTCAAAAGGAGCCGCCATGGCGCAAGCCCCTTCCCTCCCCCTGGGCCGCGTCGGGCGGCCTGCCCCTCCGCCTTCAGTCGCCCAGCAGCAGCGGCAGCACCTGTGCCGACGGGCCGCGCAGGCGTTGGTGGGCCGCGTCATCCAGCTCGGACGGTGCGGGATTGATCACGGCCACATGTGCGCCCGCCCTGCGTGCGATTCGCGCCAGCCCTGCAGCCGGGTACACGGCGCCCGATGTGCCCACCACCAGCAGCACATCGCAGTGCTGCACCGCCGCCTCGGCGGCCTGCCACACGCCCATGGGCAGGGACTCGCCGAACCAGACCACGCCCGGGCGCACCAGGTTGCCGCAGACGGCGCACTGCGGCGGCTCGCCCGGCTTCACCTGGGCCAGATCGCAGCATGCGCGCGGCCTTTCCAGCCAGCGGTCCCGCATCAGCTCACCATGCAGGCACAGCACGCCGGGGCTGCCTGCGCGCTGGTGCAGGCCATCGACGTTCTGCGTGACCAGCGTCATGCGGCCCGGGTGGCGCAAGGCCCATTGCGCCAGCGCATGGTGGCCGGCGTTGGGCTGCACCGCAGCCACGGCTTCGCGCCGGTGCGCATACCACTGCCAGACGCGCTGCGGATGCGCGCGAAAGCCTGCCTCGCTGGCCATGTCCTGCGGGTTGAACTGTGCCCAGTAGCTGTTCTTGTCGTCGCGAAAGGTGGGTACGCCGGATTCGGCGCTGACGCCTGCGCCCGTGAGCACCGCGATATGGGCTGCACGCGCGATGCGGTCGCGCAGCTCGCCCTGGCCGGCCAGTTCAGGCTCGGCGGGGGAAGGCGAGGAAAGGGAATGTTCGTCGGGCATCGGGGCGGCGATGGAAAAAAATGGCAGGCCATTGTGAGGCAGTGTCGCCCCGCCACGCATCAAATGCCTTTTTCCACCATCTCCAGCAGGCGCAGCGCCAGCGCGCGCCGCTGCTCGGCGGTGGCGTGGCGCAGCGGCCCGTCTATCACCAGCAAGGCCATGCCGTGCACCGCGGACCAGGCCAGGAACTCGGCCTGGGGCCGGCGCTCGGCAGGCAGCACGCCGGCCTCGGCCATGCTGTCCAGCGCATAGCCCAGCAGCTCGAACGGGTTCAGTCCCATGGCCGCTGCACGCGTGGTGTCGGGCGGCAGGTCCACGTCGTACTCGACCGAAGCAAAGGCCGTGCGAAACCAGCCGGTCTCCGTCTGGGCAAAGCCCAGATAGCCGCGCCCCACGGCGGCCAGCAGCGCGCGTGAGCGCTGCAGCACATCGGGCAGGGTGCGCGCCTGGGCCATTTCGGCCTCGATGGCTGCGGCCAGTGCGCCCAGGGCCGCAGCGCGCACGGCATCAAACAGCGCCTGGCGGTTGGCAAAGTGACGATAGGCTGCATTGGGCGCCACGCCCGCGCGGCGCGTGGCCTCGCGCAGCACGATCGCCTGGGGACCGCCTTCACGCGCCAGCGCCAGGCCAGCCTCGACCAGGGCCTGGCGCAGGTCGCCATGGTGATATGACTCACGCCTGACACGTCGCTGCGTCACTGTTTTGCTTCCTTTTTTCTGCGTGGCCACATCACCCGAGAGGGAAGACAGCCCTGCCCCGCCGATTTACAGCTTGACACCGAAGCTGACAGCGCTTGATGTGGACAGCGTCCATTTTAGTCCCTAGCATATGTGAACGGCGTACACACGCCGGGCAGAAATCGATAAAAAGCCGGCATCGAACGGCATAAAACGGTTATCACCGTCACCAAGGAGACAAGCATGGCTTTGCACACCGGCCGCATACAGCCCTGCCTCTGGTTCGACAACCAGGGCGAGCAGGCGGCGCGCTTCTATACGGAAGTCTTTCCCGATTCCCGCATCACGGCCATTGCGCGCTACGGCGAAGCAGGCCACGACATCCACGGCAGGCCGGCGGGCAGCGTGATGACGGTGCAATTCGAGCTGGAAGGCCAGCCCTTTCTGGCGCTCAACGGCGGCCCCATGTTCCGCTTCAACGAGGCCGTCTCGCTGATGGTCAGTTGCGATACACAGGACGAGATAGACCACTACTGGGGCGCCCTGTCCGAGGGCGGCGACCCGGCGGCGCGTCAATGCGGCTGGCTCAAGGACCGCCATGGCCTGTCGTGGCAAATCGTTCCGTCCCAGATGGCGAGCTGGATGGGAGGCCCCGACATGGCCGCCGCCCAGCGCGTGATGCAGGCCCTGCTGGGCATGCAAAAGCTGGACATCGCCGCTCTTGAGCGCGCGCATGACGGCGGCTGAAGCCTCCTGGTCCCCTCCTCCCGTCGTCCCGTCCTCCCGTTCCTCCACTCCCCTCGCCACCGTCCCTCCCAGGAGCGTTCCATGCAATTCATCCCCTATCTGAACTTCAACGGCAACTGCGCCGAGGCCTTCGCCTTCTACGCCAGGCTGTTCGGCGGCACCATCGTGCACCAGAGCACCTTTGGCGAGACGCCGGGCATGGAGCAGATGCCCGAGGCCGACAAGCGCCTGATCATGCATGCCCACCTGCAGATCAAGGACCAGGCGCTGATGGCCTCGGACGCCACCGACAACTGCGGTGGCGGCGGCTACCAGCAGGCCCAGGGCATGTGGATCTCGATCGGCGTGGACGACGCCACCGAGGGTGGCCGCATCTTCAACGCGCTGGCCGAAGGCGGCAAGGTGACCATGCCCTTCCAGGCCACGTTCTGGTCGCCGGGCTTTGGCATGGTGACGGACCGCTTCAACACACCCTGGATGGTCAACGTCAAGGGCGAGGCCTGAACAAGGCCGGCCGACACATTGCCTCTGTCACCCACGAAGGAGTCCTCATGAACGCCAATCCCGTCGTCTGGTTCGAGATCCATGTGCAGGACATGGCGCGTGCGCGCCGGTTCTATGAAACCGTCTTCCAGGGCAAGCTGGAGCACCTGCCCGCGCCCGATGGCTCCGACAGCCAGGAGATGCTGTCCTTTCCGATGGACATGACAGGCCCCGGCGCGAGCGGAATGCTGGTGCGGATGGACGGCGCACCTTCCGGGGGCGGCGGCACGCTGGTCTATTTCGGCTGCGAGGACTGCGCCATAGAACAGGGCCGCGTCGAGGCCGCAGGCGGGCGCATCGAGCAGGCCAAATTCTCCATCGGCCCCCACGGCCACTGCGCCGTCGTGGTGGACACCGAGGGCAACCGCATCGGCCTGCACTCCATGCAATGAGGAGCACCATGACAGCACAAGACCTTCCCGAACACGCCAACGACCTGGTGCTCACGCGCCTGTTCGACATCCCCGCCGACAGGCTCTACCGCTGCTGGACCGAGCCGGCGCTGATCCAGCAATGGTTTGCACCCAGCCCCTGGAGCGTGGCCCGGGTGGACAACGATGTGCGGCCCGGCGGCCACAGCCTCATCGTCATGCGCAGCCCCGAAGGCCAGGAGATGCCCGGCAGCGGTGTCTACCTGGAAGTCATTCCCAACCGGCGCCTGGTCTTCACCGACGCCTTCACCCAAGGCTGGGTGCCAGCCGACAAGCCCTTCATGACGGGCATCGTCACCTTCGACCCCGAAGGCAGCCAGACCCGCTATACCGCCCGGGTGCGCCATTGGAATGCCGCCGACCGCGCCCAGCACGAGGCCATGGGCTTTCACAGCGGCTGGGGCCAGTGCGCAGACCAGTTGGCGGAACTCGCAGCCCGGCTCTGACGCCGGTTTTCACCAGGAGAGCACCATGCACTACATCGACGGATTCGTACTGCCCGTTCCCCGGGCCAACCTGCAGGCCTACCGCGAGGTGGCCGAGGCCGCAGGCAAGGTCTGGATGGAATACGGCGCGCTGCAGTACTGGGAATGCGCGGGCGACGACGTGCCCATGGGCAAGCTGACCTCGTTTCCCCAGGCCGTGCAGCTCAAGGAAGGCGAGATCGTGTTCTTTTCATGGATCGTCTATGCCTCGCGCGCGGAGCGCGACCGCATCAATGCCGCCGTCATGAAGGACCCGCGCATTGCCTCCATGGACCCGGCCACCATGCCCTTCGACGCCAAGCGCATGTTCTGGGGCGGCTTCGAGAGCGTGGTGGAGCTGGGCGCCGGCGGCGCGCCAGCCTAGATCTGGTCGGCCGGGGCGGCGGATACGGCAGGCGTGATGCCCAGGCCGCGCTGGCGCAGCGCCTCGTACAGGCACACGCCGCTGGCCACGGACACATTGAGGCTGGAGACGGCGCCCATCATGGGAATGCCGATCAGCTCGTCGCAGGTCTTGCGCGTGAGCTGGCGCATGCCGTCGCCTTCTGCGCCCAGCACCAGGGCCGTGGGGCCCTTGAGGTCCACCTCGTACAGGGTCTTGGGCGCATCGTCGCTGGTGCCGATGATCCAGATGTCGCGCTCCTTGAGCTCGTTGAGCGTGCGCGCCAGGTTGGTGACCATGAAATAGGGCACGGTCTCGGCCGCGCCGCTGGCCACCTTGGCCACGGTGGCGTTCACGCCCACCGCATGGTCCTTGGGCGCAATCACCGCATGGGCGCCTGCGCCATCGGCCACGCGCAGGCAGGCGCCGAGGTTGTGCGGATCGGTCACGCCGTCCAGCACCAGCAGCAGCGGGTTGCTGACGCCATCGGCCTCCAGCTGCTCCAGCAGTTCATCCAGCGAATGCACCTGGGCCACCGCCTCCACGCGCGCGGCCACGCCCTGGTGGCCGTGGCTTCCGGCGAGCTTGGCCAGGCGTTCGCCGTCTGCCTCGATCAGCCGGACGCCGGCCGACTTGGCGCGGTCGAGGAACTGGCGCATGCGCGCATCACGGCGCGTGGCCTCGTAGTAGACCTCGATGATGGATTGGGGCGCGGTCTTCATGCGCACGCCGACGGCGTGGAAGCCGAAGAGAACTTTGGGGGACGACATGGGGCGCGATTATCCCGCCAATTGGGCGCAGCCCCGGCACCCGCCGGACGAAGCCCGTCTGCACGCAACGGCTCCTGTGGTTTTTACGTAGCCGCTACACTGCGCGGGTTGGCCGCTTTCCAGCGGGCCCCTCTCATTGCGGCATGCACCGAAGCCACGGGCATGCCGCTTTGCATTTTTCATCGCCCTGTTTTTCCATTTCTTTCTCAACCATCATGCTCAAAGCCTTTCTTGCCTGGCTTGCCCGCACCAGCCTGGTGGGCCAGATCGCCATCAGTCTGGTCGCCGGCGGCCTGTTGGCCTGGCTCTGGCCCGAGGCCGCCCAGTCCGTATCCCTGCTGGGGACGCTGTTCATCTCCGCCCTCAAGGCCGTTGCCCCTGTCCTGGTGCTGCTGCTGGTGGTCTCGGCCACCAGCAACCACCGGCCCGGCCACGCCACGCAGATACGGCCCATCCTGTGGTTGTATGTGCTGGGCACCTTTGCCGCGGCCGTGGTGGCCGTGGTGGCCAGCATGGCCTTCCCGTCCACCATCCAGTTCAAGGACGCCGCCCCCGCCCAGGGCGCGCCTGGGCGCATTGGCGAAGTGCTGATGGCCCTGGTGCAAAGCGCCTTCGACAACCCGGTACGCGCGCTGATGAATGCCAACTACATCGGCATCCTTGCCTGGGCAGTGACCATGGGCCTGGCCCTGCGCCACGCCTCTGAGACCACGCGCGCCGTGATGCATGACCTGGGCCAGGCCATCACCCGCGTGATCCAGGGCGTGATCCGCCTGGCGCCGCTGGGCATCTTCGGCCTGGTGGCGGGCACCTTTGCCCAGTCGGGCCTGGAAAAGCTGCTGGACTATGCCCACCTGCTGGCCGTGCTGCTGGGCTGCATGCTCTTCGTGGCCCTGGTGGTCAATCCGTTCATCGTCTGGACGCAGACGCGCCGCAATCCCTATCCCCTGGTGCTGACCTGCCTGCGCGAGAGCGCGGTCACGGCCTTCTTCACGCGCAGCTCGGCCGCCAACATCCCGGTGAACCTGGCGCTGGCCAAGCGCCTGGGCCTGGATGAGGACACCTACAGCGTCTCCATCCCGCTGGGCGCCACCATCAACATGGCCGGCGCCGCCGTCACCATCAGCGTGCTCTCGCTGGCTGCGGCCCATACCCTGGGCATCCAGGTCGATCTGCTGACCGCCATCTTGCTGTGCGTGGTGTCCGCGGTGTGCGCCTGCGGCGCCTCGGGCGTGGCCGGTGGCTCGCTGCTGCTGATTCCGCTGGCCTGCAGCCTGTTCGGCATCTCCAACGATCTGGCCATGCAGGTGGTGGGCGTGGGCTTTGTGATCGGCGTGATCCAGGACTCGGCCGAAACCGCACTCAACTCCTCCACGGACGTGATCTTCACGGCCGCGGCCTGCGAGGCGGCAGGGCGGCGCGAAGCTGTCGCCGCCTGAGGTCCTGCCACTGGTTGCAGCCGCTTGACCCGGCGGCCGATCAGGCCGCCAGCGCCTGCCCCTCTTCGATGCTGGCGACGCGGCCGGCCTCGATGGTCACGCGCCGCTCGCAGCGCGCGGCGATGGCTCGGTCATGCGTGACCATGACCAACGTGGTGCCGCGCTCACGGTTGAGCGCGAACATCAGCTCCATGATGGTTTCGCCGGTCGCAAAGTCCAGGCTGCCCGTGGGCTCGTCGGCCAGCAGCACGGCGGGCTCGACCACGAAGGCGCGGGCCAGCGCCACACGCTGCTGCTCACCGCCCGACAGCAGCTTGGGATAGTGGCCCAGGCGCTGGCCCAGCCCCACGCGCTCCAGCATTTCGGTGGCGCGGCGGCGGGCGTCGCGGCTGCCGGCCAGCTCCAGCGGCAGCATCACGTTCTCCAGCGCCGTCAGATTGCCCAGCAGCTGGAAGCTCTGGAAGACAAAGCCCAGCTTCTGCGCACGCACGGCAGCGCGCGCATCCTCGTCCAGCGCAAACATGTCCTGGCCCTGCAGCCGCACCGTGCCGCGCGTGGGCGTATCCAGGCCTGCGAGTATGGACAGCAGCGTGCTCTTGCCCGAGCCCGAGGCACCGACGATGGCCACGGTTTCCCTTACCGCGAAGCGCAGATCGATATCCCTCAGAATATCCAGTGTTCCGGTCGAATCGCTGACCGACTTGAAGACATGCTCGACTTCGATCAGGGGCTGGGCAGTGCTTTGTGACATGGAGGATGGGAAGACGATGCAAGACAAGCTGCGCGCAATGCGCCGACGCCGCCACTTTATCTCGGCCGGCTTGGCCTTCGGTCTGCTGGGTACTTGGACGGCCATGCCCGCCCGGGCTGCAGACGCCGGCCCGTTGCTGGTGCTGGGCGATTCGCTGAGTGCCGAGTACGGTCTGGCCCGCGGAACGGGCTGGGTGGCGCTGCTGCAAAAGCGCCTGCAGGAGAGCCAGAAAAATGTGCCGCTGGTCAACGCCAGCGTGAGCGGCGAGACCACCTCGGGCGGCCGCTCGCGCCTGCCGGCCCTGCTCAAGCAGCACAAGCCGTCGGTGGTGGTGATCGAATTGGGAGGCAACGATGCGCTGCGCGGCCTGCCGCTGCAAAGCACGCAGGGCAATCTCGACGCCATGGTACGCGCGGCCCGTGATGCCGGGGCCAAGGTGCTGCTGGTGGGCATGCAGGTGCCTCCCAACTACGGCAGCGGCTATACGCGCCAGTTCGAGCAGTTGTTCTCCAAGGTGGCGCAAGAGCAGAAGGTACCGCTCGTGCCCTTCCTGCTGGCCGGTATAGGCGATGCGGCCGACTCGGCCCAGTGGTTCCAGGCTGACCGCATCCACCCCACGGCCAAGGCCCAGCCGCGCATGCTGGACAACGTCTGGCCACAGCTCAGCAAACTGCTGCCCTGAGCACAGGGCAGCCAGGCTGTCAGCTGCTGCGGCCTTCCTCGCCGGAATGCGCCGCTGCGGGGGATGCCTGGTCTTCACCCGCCATACCGCCGCCCTCATGGTCGTCGGGTTTTCTTTCGGCCTTGGCCTTCTCCTTTTCAAGCTTCTTCTGCTTCTTGGCCAGTTCGCGCTGGCGTTTTTCATAGGCGTAGTTGGGTGTCGCCACAGGTGGACTCCTCTGTTGTTGCAAGCCCCACTGTAGCCGCAAGACGGGGCCCGGCCGTAAAACCTCAGGATAGGGGGGACGCAGGGTCGGCAGATTCACCCACGCTGCAGCGGTAAGCATGCCAACTGGCGCAGCCCAGCAAAGGCCCCACCAGCAGCAGGCCCACGCCGTGCCACCACAGCGCAGCAGCCACCAGCACGGTGATGATCGCGGCCCATTGCAGCATGACGGCCAGGTTGAGGCCGACCACGCGCATGCTGGTGATGCAGGCCGTCAGCGCATCGCTGCCCCGGTCCAGCATGGCCGGCAGCGCCACCACCATGCTGGCGAACACCAGGGCCGCGAAGGCGCCGCCGACCAGCATGTAGATCGCCAGGAACTCCCAATTCTCCGGCCGTGCCACGGCCTGCAGCATGCCGGCCGTGGTGGGCATGCCGGTATCGAAGAACACGGCAAACACCACCATGGAGGCGCGCGCCCAGAGCATTTCCAGCACCAGCAGCACCATGACCAGCATGCCCATGCTGCCCATTTGCGTGTCCCAGCAGGTCAGCGAGCTGCCAAGCTCCGGCGGCAATCCCCGCTCCAGCCTGCGGCTGGTGTCGTACAGGCCCATGGCCAGGAAGGGGCCGATGAGCAGACAGCCGCTGGCCATGGCCATGCTGTATTCAGGGCTGGCACGGAACACCCAGCCGATGAGCAGGGCCATGGCCCAGAAGCACAGGCCATAGAACAGCGCAACGCCCGGCGCCCGCCGCAGATCGCGCCAGCCCAGCGCCAGCCAGCGCCAGGGATCGGCCATGCGCAGCGGTTGCACCTGCAGCGCGCCAGCCGGGTGGTCGGAAGCTTTCTCGGGAGCGGGGGATGCCTGCATGCCTGGACCTCCTGGATCAGCGAGCCCCAAGTTAGCGCAGCCATGGCCGCGCTGCCATGGCGGAAACTACCGAGGGCCCCCGCCCAGACCGCGCAGGCCCGCACCCCGGTCCGCCCTCAGGCCTGCACCAGCTTGCCCGGCTGGCCGGGCAGCACCTTCCAGGCCGCGTCCCGCACGGTCTGGTACTGGCGGCTGAACACCGTATCCACATAGATCCATTCGGCCTGGCAGGCCTGGGGGGTTGCCGTGACGATCATGTAGCCGCGGCGGGAGGTATCGCAGTACTTGAGCGTGTTGATGAACTGCAGCAGCGCGCCACGCAACTGGGCCGGATCCTGGCCGGGCAGGTAGTCCTCGAAGCCGGGCGAGCTGACGGACGAGGTGGCGAACTCCACGCCCACGCCCTGCCCGCTGCGGTCGCGCAGCTCGCTGGCCCAGGCGTTGTGGGTGTCACCGGCCAGCACGACCAGGTTCTTGCCCAGGCTGCGCGCCGTGGCCAGCACGGTCTCGCGAGCCACGGCGTAGCCGTCCCAGGCATCGAGGTTGTAGGGAATGCTGGGCTGGGCCAGGATGGCCTTTTCCGCCGCCGTCAGGCTGGCCGGGTTGGCCTGGGCCTTGGCCAGCAGCGCCGCGTAGGCCGGCAGCGAGACACCGCTGCCGGGGCTGAGGATGTCCATCAGCAAGGGCGCCGGCAGCTCCATGCGCCCCATCAGCACCTGCTGGCCCAGCACCTGCCAGGTGGCCTGCGAGGCCGCCATCTGCTGGCCAAGCCACTGGGTCTGCGTGGCGCCCATGAGCTGGCGTGCGGGATTGGCCATGTCGGAGGAAAAGCGCGCCGCGTCCAGCCCCTGTGCCGTGAAATAGTCGGCGTAGTCCAGCTGTTCGTCGCGGCCGATGACGCGCGTGTCCAGCATGTGCAGCGCCAGCAGGTCGCCGAAGGCGAAGCTGCGGTAGATGATCTCGGGCTGTGCGTTGCGCGTGGGCATCCACTCGTGATAGGCCTTGAGCGCGGCCACCTTGCGCAGCTCGAAGTCGCCTTCGGTGGCCGGCTGGTGGTTCTCGGCGCCGTGCATCCAAGTGTCATTGGAGACTTCGTGGTCGTCCCAGACCGCAATCATGGGCGCTGCCGCATGCAGGGCCTGCAGGTCGGCATCGCTCTTGTACTGGGCATGGCGCTGGCGGTAGTCGGCCAGGCTGACGATTTCGTTGGCCGGCAGGCTCTGGCGCTGCATGGCTTCGGCCTTGCCGTTGGCATAGCCGCCGCGCGCATATTCGTAGATGTAGTCGCCGAGATGCACGGTGGCGTCCAGGTCGCCCTGGCGTGCCGCATGCGCGTAGACATTGAAGAAGCCGGCCGGGTAGTTGGCGCAGGAAAACACGGCCAGCTTGACCTGCTGCACGGCGCCCACGGGCAGGGTTCGCGTGCGGCCCGTGGCGCTGGTCATGCCCTGGCAGCGAAAGCGGTAGTGGTAGCGCGTGGCGGGCCTGAGGCCCGTGGCATCGGCCTTGAAGGTGAAATCCTGGGTGGCGCGCGCCATGGCCTTGCCCGAAGTCACGAGGGTCTTGAAGTCGGCTTCCGATGCCACTTCCCACTCCACCTCGATGTCGCTGGAATGGCCCTGCGGCGGCGTCACGCGGGTCCAGAGGATGACGCGGTCACTCAACGGGTCGCCGCTGGCCACGCCGTGGCGGAACTCGACGGGAATGCGGCTGTCGCCATCCGACCCGCCGCAGCCGGCCAGTGGCAGCGCCAGGGCCGAGGCGCCCATGCCGCGCACGAAATGGCGGCGGCTGGCCACGAGGCCGGATTCTCGGGAGCCGGCTTTCGCCTGCTGCAGGATGTTGGTGATGCTCTCTTTGTGCTTCATGCTGGACCGGGGCCCGAAGGCCTCCGTGGGGTGGTATGAAGCCAGCGAGCATCGGCGGCGCAGGTGACAGGCAGATGTCACCTGCGCCTGGCGCTCAACTATGCAAACGCGGCGGCCAGGGCCTGCTCCAGGTCGGCACGCAGGTCCTGCACCGCTTCCAGGCCGATGGCAAAGCGCACCACGGTGCCGCTGCGCAGCTGGGGCGTGGGGCAGCTGCGCATGGACGACAGCTCATAGGGCACGACCAGGCTGATGGGACCGCCCCAGCTGTAGCCGATCTTGAACAGGCGCAGGCTGTCGCAGAAGCGGTCCACGGCCTGCTGGCCGTGGCGCGGATCGATGACCACGCTGAACAGGCCGGCGGCCACGCCCTCGCCGCCTGCGGCTGCGCCACACAGCGCCTTCCAGTTCTCGTGGCCCGGAGCGCCTTCCAGCGCCGGGTGCAGCACCTGGGCCACGGCCGGCTGCTGCTGCAGCCAGCGCGCCAGCTCGCGCGCGGCGCGGTCCTGGGCGTGGTAGCGCAGCGCGATGCTGGGCAGGGAGCGCAGCACGGCCTCGGTGTCGTTGCCGCCCACGCCCAGGCCCAGGCGCATGTGCGCCAGCTTGATGCGCATGTGCAGCGCCTGGTCGCGCGTGATGATGCTGCCCATGAGCACGTCGCCACCGCCGCTGGGGTACTTGGTCAGCGCATGCACGGTGGCATCCACGCCCAGGCTGTGCGTTCCATCGGCCAGCAGATCGAAGGGATTGAAGGCCAGGCCCGCGCCCCAGGTGTTGTCCAGCACGGTGGTGATGCCCCGCTCGCGGCACAGGCGCACCATGGCGATGAGGTCGGGGAACTCCATGGTCACCGAGCCCGGCGCCTCCAGCCAGACCAGCCGCGTCTTGGGCGTGATTTTGGCTTCGAGGTCGGCAACATCCATGGCGTCATAGCACTGGTGGCGCACGCCGAAATGGGCCAGCTCGCCCTCGCTCAGGGTCTTGTTGGGACCGTAGGCGTTGTCGGGCAGCAGCATCTCGTCGCCGGTGCGCAGCAGGGCCAGGGAGGTGGTCGCAATCGCAGCCAGGCCGCTGGGTACCAGCAGGCACTGCAGGCCGCCTTCCAGCGCGCTCAGGCGCTCTTCCAGCAAGAAGGTGGTGGGCGTGCCGTGCAGGCCGTAGGTATAGCTGCTCTTGTCCAGCCACTGGCGCCGGCGCATGGCCGCCACGTTCTCGAAGATCACCGTCGAGGCCTTGTGCACGGGCGGCTGCGGCGCAACAAAGCCCTCGGGCGGCTGGTAGGGATGGTGGATGAGATGGGTGCTGATCTGCAGGTCGGGTGTGCTCATGCAGCGCATCTTATGCGCTGGGCTGCAGCGTTCAGGCATAAAAAAACCAGGCGGGGAATCCGCCTGGTTTTCACAAGGGCAACGGAGCCGGTGGCTGCGATCAGCTGGCCTTGATCTCCAGCATGTTGCTGACGTTGTTCACGCCCTTGACGGACTTGGCAATGTCGCCTGCGCGCATCTTGAGTGCTTCGCTGGGGACCGAGCCGGTCAGCGTCACGGCGCCTGCCTTGGTGTCCACGTCGATCTTGAGGGCGGAGATATCGGGCTCCTTGATCAGGTCGGCCTTGATCTGGGCGGTGATGCCGGCGTCGTCGAGTGCGGCGCCTGCCTGGCTCATGGCGTTGTTGGTGGCCGCTTCGGCCTTGGCAGCACCTTCCTCGATCTTGGTGCCGGCGCTGCTCATGGCGTTGTCGATCTTCTGGCCGGCGCTTTGCGCGGCCTGCTGGGACTGCTGAACCGCAGAGTCGAGCTTCTGGCCCGCGGTGTCTTCGGTCTTGCCGCAGGCGGCAAGGCCGAAGGCCAGGGCAGACACGGCGAGGATCTGGCAGCAGCGTTGGGTGATGAAAGTCATGCGGTTACTCCTTGAATAGTTGTGAGGCGGTCAACACAGGCCTCGACTTTATTGAGGGCCCTGGGACAAACCCATACGACGCCGACGCAAGCGCCTGTAGGACAAGCCCGAACATCCCGGCACCATCCAGTTAGCATGACAATAGCGGCCATGCATTCCCTGGCGCGCTGGTTTCCCTTCCTGGCATGGCCCAAACCTTCGGCAGCCGTGCTGCGCGGGGAGTTCTGGGCAGGTCTCACCGTTGGTCTGATGCTTCTGCCCCAGGGCGTGGCCTATGCTGCCCTTGCGGGCATGCCGCTGATCACGGGCATTTACGCATCCATCGTTCCGGCCCTGGTGGCCGTGCTGTTCAGCGGCTCGCCCCGTCTGGGCGTGGGACCCACGGCCCTGAGCGCGCTGCTGATCGGCGCCTCGCTCACGGGCCTGGCCGAGCCAGGCTCCGCGCACTGGGTGGCGCTGGCCGCATGGATGGCGATTCTGTCGGGCCTGGTGCAGTGGTCGCTGGGGCTGATGCGCGCCGGCTGGCTGCTCAACCTGGTGACCTCGCCCGTGCTCACCGGCTTCACGCAGGCTGCGGCGCTGCTGATCCTGGCCTCGCAGCTGCCCACGCTGCTGGGCCTGCGCTCGACCTGGGGTGCCGTCTGGAACACGCCGTCGCTGCAGCTTTTCGACTGGCAGTCCATCGTCTACGGCATGGCCAGCATTGCCTTGCTCGTGCTCGCCAAGCGCTGGCGTGCGGCCTTTCCCTCGGCCATCTTCATCATTGCGCTGACCGGCGTGATCAGTTGGGCCACGGACTTTGCCGACGACGGCGGCGCCGTGGTCGGCCATCTGCCCGCGGGCCTGCCCAGCTTCCAGCTGCCGGGGCTGCTGAGCTGGGACGAGTTCGGCGCCCTGGTGATGCCGGTGCTGGTGATCTCGCTGGTGAGCTTTCTGGAGACGGCCTCCAGCGCCCAGGTGGAGCACCAGCAGGCCGGCACGCGCTGGAACGAGAACCAGGACCTGGTCGCCCAGGGCCTGTCCAAGATCAGTGCGGGCCTGTTCGGCAGCTTTGCCACCAGCGCCTCGTTCTCGCGCTCGGCCGTGAACCTGCTGGCCGGCGCCAAGACGGGATGGTCCAACGTGTTCTCCATCCTGCTGGTGGTCATCGTGGTGATGTGGTTCATCCCGGCGCTGTACCACGTGCCCAAGGCGGCGCTGGCGGCCATCGTGATCACGGCCGTGGTCAACCTCGTCAAGCCGCGTGTGCTGCTGCAGCTGTTCAAGGTGTCGCGCGTGGAGGGCAGCATTGCCCTGGCCACGCTGCTGCTGACCATCGTCACGGCGCCGCGCATGTACTGGGGCGTGTTCGCGGGCATCGTGCTGAGCCTGGGCTACTTCCTCTACCAGCGCCTGCACCCGCGCATCATCGAGGTGGGCCAGCATCCTGATGGCAGCCTGCGCGACCGCAACCTCTGGCAGTTGCCTCCGCTGGCGCCAGGCCTGCTGGCCCTGCGCATGGATGCCGAGCTGGACTTCGGCTCGGCCTCGGCCCTGGAGCGACGCATCGGCGACGAATGGGCGCTGCGCCCCGAGACGCACCACCTGTGCCTGCTGGCCCAGCCCATCAACCGCATCGACGTGACGGGCGTGGAGACCTTCGTGCGCCTGCAACTGCTGGTGGCCAAGCGCAGCGGCGTGCTGCACGTGGTGGGCCTGAAGTTGCCGGCCGAGCAGGTGCTGCTGCGCGCCGGCGCCCTGCACCGCGGGCCGCACCTGCGGCTGTACCGCACCGATGCGGAATTCCTCGCCGCGCTGGCCCTGCCGCCCTTCATATCTCGGCCGGGATCAACATCTGTTACCAGCGATGGTGCAAAAGTCGACGCCGGCGCGGCGACAATTGAGCCTACACACTGATACACTTCACCGGCTTTTGATTCAGCCCTCTGTGACTGCCCCCGCCTCCCACCAATCCGTATACCTGCGCGACCTGCGCCTGGCCACAGCCCACGCGCTGGTTACCCACGCTGGCGGGGCGGTCCATTTGCCCACGGATTCGCCGACGCGATACCTGCAGGCGCTGATCGACGAACTGTGTTCGCTGTCGCTGCGCGACCCGCTCACGGGACTGGCCAACCGCCGCCATTTCCGCACCATTGCCGAGCGCGAGATCGACCGCGTGGCGCGCTCGGGCGAAGCGGCGCTGATGCTGATGCTGGACATCGACCATTTCAAGCAGATCAACGACCAGCACGGCCATATCGTCGGCGACCGGGTTCTGCAGTCGGTGGCCCGAACCCTGACCAGTTGCGTGCGCCCCATGGACACGCTGGCCCGCTACGGAGGCGAGGAGTTCGCCATCGTGCTGCCGGCCTGCCCTGCTACGTTCGGCCTGTCCGTGGCCGAGCGCATACGCAGCGCCATCGAGCGCATGCCGGTGGTCATCTCACCCACGTTGACACTGCAGATCACCATCAGCATCGGCGGCGCCTATGCGCTGCAGTGGATACGCAGCACCACGACCTTGTGGACCGAGCGTGCCGACAAACAGTTGTACCTGGCCAAGTCTGCCGGCCGCAACCGCGTGCACATTGAAGAACAACCAGACAGTACGGTAAGCGCGGAGGAAAAAAGCCTGCTTTTCGGACCTTTGTATGCCCCCTCCCCGTTTGACAATGGGCTGAATCCAGATATTGCAACCGATGTGGACCCCGAAGATGGACTCCGCTGATAGCCCGGTGGTAAGCGACAACGCCATTCCCCACCCCTCCCTGCCCGCTGCCGTTTCGATGAGCGATGCCGTGCGCGCCAAGCCGCGCGGACACATCATCGCCGTGACCAGCGGCAAGGGCGGCGTGGGCAAGACCTTCGTTTCGGCCAACCTGGCCGCAGCGCTGACACGCCATGGCCTCAAGGTCCTGGTGCTCGATGCCGACCTGGGCCTGGCCAACCTGGACGTGGTGCTCAACCTCTACCCCAAGGTCACGCTGCACGATGTGTTCACCGGCCGTTCCACGCTGGAGGAAGCCATCCTGCCCGCCCCCGGCGGCTACTCGGTGCTGCTGGCCGGCTCGGGGATGATCGAGTACTCGCGGCTCACGCCCGAGATCCGCCAGCAGTTCACGCACACCATCGAGACGCTGGCTCCTCGCTACGACATCGTGCTGCTGGACACGGGCGCGGGCATCTCCGACGTGGTGCTGTTCTCGGTGTCCATGGCCACCGAAGTGCTGGTCATCGCCACGCCCGAGCCCACCTCGCTGACCGATGCCTATGCAGCCATCAAGGTGCTTGCCATTCAGCAAAAGCGCCAGCAGATCCGCCTGGCCATCAACCAGGCCGCGCGTCCCGGCGATGGCCGCGCCATCACGGGTCAGCTCCAGCAGGTGCTCAACCGCTTTGTCAGCACGGCCTCCGGCGAGCCATTGCGGCTCACGCACCTGGGCGACATTCCCTCCGACCCGGCCGTGCGCGAGGCCGTGATGCGACGCCAGTTGCTGCTGCAATCCATGCCCGGTGCACCGGCTTCGCTGGCCGTGGCCCAGCTGGCCAATAAAATCAAGGCCCTGCTGGTGTCGGGCGGCTGATCGGGCCGCCCCTCGCCGGCGACCCGATCCAACCTGCGGCCCTTGCCGCCCCCCGCCTGCCTGCCTGTGCCCGATATCCTCAATATTTCCTGCTACAAGTTCACGCCGCTGCCCGACGCAGCGGCGCTGCGCGACACCCTGGCCGAACGCGCCCAGGCCCTGGCACTCAAGGGCACCATCCTGCTGGCCGAGGAAGGCATCAACTTCTTCCTGGCAGGCCCCGCCCAGGCGGTGCACAGCTTTGTCGACCAGTTGCGCACCGATGAGCGCTTTGCCGACCTGGCCCCCAAGGAAAGCTGGTCCGACACCGTTCCTTTCCGCAAGATGCTGGTCAAGGTCAAGCGCGAGATCATCCGCATGGACCACCCCACCATCCGCCCGGCAGAGGGTCGCGCGCCTTCTGTCAGCCCCGCCACGCTGCGCCGCTGGCTGCAGCAGGGCCACGATGACGAGGGCCGCGAGGTGGTGACGCTGGATACGCGCAACGACTTCGAGGTCGATGCCGGCGCCTTCAAGGGCACCATCGACTGGCGCATCACCAAGTTCACCGAATTCCCGCCCGCGCTGCGTGCCCACAAGGCCGAACTGGCCGGCAAGACCGTGGTCAGCTACTGCACGGGCGGCATACGCTGCGAGAAGGCCGCCATCCTCATGCAGGACGAAGGCCTGGACCATGTCTATCAGCTCGAGGGCGGCATCCTCAAGTACTTCGAGGAGACCGACGGCGCCTTCTATGACGGCGGCTGCTTCGTCTTCGACGAGCGCCGCGCCGTGGACGCGGACCTGGCGGCCGCCCCCCAGCTGGAGCATCCGCAGACCCAGGAGACTCCGTCTGCATAGGCCGATCCCCCAGCCCTGACCTGAAGCCCGGGGCATGCACGCCACGCTTGCGGCGTGCACCACCAATGCGGCCATACCGGCTGCAGCATCGGCTGCCGTTCAACCCAGGGCACGCACCGAGTTGCTGAGCGAGCGGGCGCAGGCCAGCAGCCCTGGGCCCAGGCGGGCCTGCGCCTCCTCCACCGTCCATCGGCTGGTCGGCGCGACGATGTGCACGGCGGCCACGGGACGGCCATGGCTGCCGATGACGGGCGCGCCCAGCGTCATGTCGCCCAGAAAGAGTTCCTCCCGGTTGACGGCATAGCCGCGCTGACGCGCCTGGGCCAGCTCATTGAGAATGGCGGCCTCGTCCGTGATGGTGAAACGTGTGTGCGCGGTTCGCTCGCTCTGGCGCAGCAGGGCCAGGGCTTCTTCATCGGGCAGTGCGCTCAGCCAGGCACGCCCCGAGGCAGTGCAGTACATGGGGATGCGGCTTCCAATGGGCATGTGCACCGGCACAAACTGGGCGCTGATGAAGCGTGCCACGTAGACCATCTCCAGCCCGTCGGGCTCGGTCAGGCAGGTGGTCTCGGTCGTGATCTTGGTCAGTTCCGAAAGATACGGATTGGCCAGGTCGATCACCGGATTGGCCGCCAGGTAGTTGTAGCCCACGCGCATGACGCGCGGCGCGAGCTGGTAGCGCCGGGTTTGCGGATGCTTGCGGACATAGCCCAACTGCTCCAGCGTGAACACCATGCGTTGCGCCGAGCTTTTGTTGATGCCCGCAGCGGCGGCCACATCGGCCAGCGTCATGCTCCGATGCTGCGCGCTGAAGGCGCAGAGCACGGCCAGGCCCTTCTCCAGCGACTGGTTGAACAGGGGGTTGGTGTCGTCATCCATCGGTGACGAAGCGGGTTGAGACGGTGCTTGCATGGCGGTAAGTATAGGCATCCACATCAAAAGAATCGCATATCGATTTCTTTGAATTACTTAGTGGTTTTCTCTTATTTCTTGAAGATTCATCCACATTGATCATTGGCACGGTTCCGAGAATTCTCCGCTGCAGGCGAGGGGCTGCCCCCAAGGTGACCTGTCCCTGCTCTTTCCTTCCGTCGTTCACGCCAAGGAGTCAGGCAATGCCAGGTTTTGTCCACCGCGTCCTCCACCTCGCCTTGGGCCTGTGTGCCGCCGGCGCCGTCGCGCTGGCTGCGGCGCAAGGCGGCAGCGCCCCGGCCAGCTACAACGTGGGCGCCACGCCCACAGGCATTCCGTTCACTTTTCTGGACGTCAAGAGCAACAGCATCCAGGGCATGATGGTCGACACCATGCAGGCCGTGGCCAAGGCCGGAGGCTTCCAGGCCCATGTGCAGCAGACCAGCTTTGCGGCGCTGATCCCCTCGCTCACATCCAGCAAGATCGACATCATCTCGGCGGCCATGCTCAAGACCGCCGCACGCCAGCAGGTGGTCGATTTCAGCGATGCGGTCTACTCCTACGGCGAGGGCCTGATCGTCAAGGCCGACGATGCCAAGGCCTATGTGTCATTGGACGACCTCAAGGGCGAGGTCGTCGGTGCCCAGGTGGGCACGGTGTTCTACGACCTGCTGCAGAAAAAGGGCATCTTCAGGGAAGTGCGCAGCTACGACTCGGTAGCCGACATGACGCGCGACCTGGCGCTTGGCCGCATCAAGGCAGGGCTGGGTGACCAGCCCATCATTGCCTACCAGATACGCCAGCACAGCTTCCAGGGCGTGAAGCTGGCCGAAAGCTACAAGCCCTCCAACGTGGGGGATGTGTGCCTGGTGGTGCGCAAGGGTGACACCGAAACACTGGCCCGCCTGAACAAGGCCATCGCCACCATCAAGGCAGACGGCACCCTGGCCCAGATCGTCAAGAAGTGGGGCATCTGAGGACATCGGACGCCCGTCGGATCGCCTCGCGCATCACCCCGCTTTGCCGCGCAATGCACGGCAATGACACCTTCGAGGAAAGTACGCCATGCAAGCATTTGTGCAGCACGCGCGAGAGTTCCTGCCCATCCTGCTGCAAGGAGCGGTGGTCACGGTGCAGGTCACCGCGCTGTCGTTCCTGTTGTCCAGCGCGATCGGACTGGTGCTGGCGCTGGGCAAGCTCTCACCCGTGCGCGCCGTCTCGTGGGCCGCGTCGACCGTGGTCAATGTGATACGGGGCCTGCCCATCATCGTGCAGCTGTTCTACATCTACTTCGTGCTGCCCGAGGTCGGCATCCAGCTCACCGCCTTCCAGGCCGGGGTGATCGGCCTGGGCATTGCCTATTCGGCCTATCAGGCAGAAAACTTCCGCGCCGGCATCGAGGCGGTGGACCCAGGCCAGCGGGAAGCCGCATTGGCCATGGGCATGCGACCGGCCCTGCTCATGCGCCGCGTGGTGCTGCCGCAGGCATTCCGCATAGCGCTGCCGCCCTACGGCAACACCCTGGTGATGATGCTCAAGGACTCGTCCCTGGTCTCCACCATCACCGTGGCCGAGATGACGCGCCAGGGCCAGCTGATCGCAGCGTCCACCTTCCAGAACATGACGGTCTACACCCTGGTCGCCCTGCTCTACCTGGCCATGAGCCTGCCGCTGGTATGGGGGCTCAGGCGTCTGGAGAAGCGCTTTGGTGCGGGAAGGAAGTCGCCATGATCGAGATCGATCACCTGGAAAAGGCCTACGGCGAGCATCGCGTGCTGCGGGGCGTCAACCTGCGCGTGGCACGTGGAGAGGTGGTGTGTCTGATCGGCCCTTCGGGTTCAGGCAAGTCCACGGTGCTGCGCTGCATCAACGGCCTGGAGTCGTACCAGGGCGGCGAGGTGCGCGCCTTCGGTGAGCGCGTGGACACACGCGCGCCGTCCATCCACGCGCTGCGCAGCCGCATGGGCATGGTCTTCCAGCACTTCAACCTCTTCCCGCACCGCACCGTGGTGCAGAACGTGATGGAAGGCCCCATCCATGTGAAGGGCCAGGCGCCCGGCCAGGCCCATGCCGAGGCATTGGAGCTGCTGCGCAAGGTAGGTCTGGCAGACAAGGCACAGGCTTGGCCCGCACAGCTTTCGGGCGGGCAGCAGCAGCGGGTGGCCATTGCCCGCGCCCTGGCCATGAAGCCAGAGGCCATGCTGTTCGACGAACCCACTTCGGCCCTGGACCCCGAACTGGTAGGCGACGTGCTGGGCGTGATGCGCCAGCTGGCCGAAGAAGGCATGACGATGATCGTGGTCACGCACGAGATGGCCTTTGCTCGCGAGGTGGCCGACCGCGTGTGCTTTCTGCACGGCGGCACCATCGTGGAGGAAGGCCCTTCGGCCCAGGTGCTGGGCGCACCGCGCCATGCACGCACGCAGGACTTCCTGCGGCGCGTGCTGCACCAGCACTGTGCGCAATCAGAAGGTGCGGCATGACGATGGCAGCTACCGCCTCCATCGCATCGTCTTCGTCGGTACGCCCCGTGCTGTCGCACCCGTCAGCGCCATCGCTGTGGGCGGCCACTGCACCCGCCGCACCGCCCACGCCACCGCTGGCGGCAGCGCTGACCACCACCGACGCGCTGGTGATCGGCGCGGGATATACCGGCCTGTCGGCAGCACTGCACCTGGCCGAAAGCGGCGCCAGCGTGTGCGTGCTTGACGCCCATGCTCCCGGCTGGGGCGCGTCGGGCCGCAACGGCGGCCAGGTGAACCCCACCCTCAAGTACGACCCCGACGAACTGCAGCGCATCCACGGCGCCGCTCGTGGCGAGCGGCTGATCGACGCCGTCTCCCGCTCGGCCGACCTTGTGTACGGGTTGATCGAACGCCACGGCATCGACTGTGCGCCCGTGCGCGCCGGCTGGCTGCAGGTCGGATACACCCAGCAGGCGGTGGACGGCATGCATGCGCGCGCCCGGCAGTGGGAGCGGCGCGGCGTGCGCGTGGAACTGCTGGACCGCACTGCCACGGCAGCACGCACCGGCACGCCCGCGTTTGCCGGCGGCTGGCTGGATGGCCGCGCCGGCGCCATACAGCCCCTGGCCTACGTGCGCGGACTGGTGCGCGCCGCACAGACCTTGGGCGCGCAGGTCCACAGCGGATCGCCCGTGCTGGCACTGGAGCGACAGGGCACGGACCATTGGACCGCCACCACGGCCCAGGGTCAACGCATACAGGCCAGGCAGGTGCTGCTGGCCACCAACGGCTATACCGATGGTCTGTGGCCTGGCCTGGCGCGTACGGTACTGGCAGCCAACAGCTTCATCGTGGCCACGCAGCCCCTGGGCAAGGCGGGCGCGCACATCCTGCCCGGGGGCGAGACAGGCTCGACCTCGCAGCGCCTGCTGCTGTACTTTCGCAAGGACGCACAAGGCCGTCTGCTCATGGGCGGGCGCGGACATTTTGCGGACCCGCAGGGTGCAGGCGACTATGCCCACCTGGAACGCGCCGTGGCGCTGATGTTCCCCGGACTGGGCCCCCTCCAATACGAGTACCGCTGGGCAGGGCGCATCGCCGTCACACGCGACTTCATGCCCCACCTGCACCAGCCTGCCCCCGGCATCACCATGGCCCTGGGCTACAACGGCCGCGGCATTGCCATGGCTACCCTGCTGGGGCGGGAGGCGGCTGCGCTGATGGCCGGCGGAAATGCGCCGGCCTGCCCCTTTCCGGTAACGCCGGTTCAGCCGATACCGCTGCATGGGTTGCAACGGTTGTACATAGCGGCAGGGGTGGCTTGGTACAGCCTGCTGGACCGGCTGGGTGCTTGAGGTTCAGTGGAGCCGGCCGATCAAGCCGCGCCGGCCTGGCGCACCAGCCGCAGCGCCTGCTGCGCCACGCGCTCGCCGAACAGGCGCGCGGTCTCCAGGTCGCCCGGCAGCATCTCGGCGGCCGAGGCATCCGAGGCCGATTGCGCCATGGCGCCGCTGAAGGCGCCTATCCAGTTGAGGTCGTTGCGCTGCGCGGCGCGCGCGTTGGACGGCAGCATGCCGCTGCCCACCCACAGCCCGCCGTGCTGCATGGCCAGCTGGAACAGATAGTCCAGCGTGGTCTGCTTGTTGCCGTTGACGCTGGCACTGTTGGTGAAGCCGGCGAACAGCTTGTCCTTCCAGGCCTGCACGAACCACGGCTTGGACGAGGCATCGGCAAAGCGCTTGAACTGCCAGCTGGGCCCGCCCATGTAGGTGGGCGAGCCGAAGATGATGGCATCTGCCGCCGCCAGCAGCTCCCAGCCGCCGGCAGGCAGCTGGCCGTCGCTGTCTATGGCCAGCATGCGCGCACCCGCGCCATCGGCCACGGCCTGGGCCATGCGCTGGGTGTGCCCGTAACCCGAGTGGTAGACCACCACGATATCTGCCATACAAGAAATCCTCGGGCGCCGGCCACGGCTCCAGGCCGGCAGGCGCCACATTCATCGATCATCCACGCCAAAAGGCCCCACAGCGCTGCTGCGGGGCCCACTCAGGCCGGTAGCCTAACAAAAATAAAGGAGCCGGCGGCAGTGCGCGGGCCACTCAATGGCGCCGTGCATCCACACTCCAGCCACCGGCGCCATGGGCGGCAAAGCCCAGCAGGCCGCCCGTGACGGCGATGTTCTTCCAGAACAGCAGCTGCTGCATCATGGCCGCGTCAGCCGGCACGCTCCAGTAGGCATGGAAGAAGAAGCTGGCCACCAGCGTGAAGAAGGCCAGCGCCAGGGCCGCCCAGCGCGTGCACCAGCCCAGCAGCAGGGCCAGCCCGCCGACGATCTCCACCACCAGGGCCACGGCCACGCCGATCTGCGGCATGGGCATGCCCACCGAGGCCGCATAGCCCACCGTGCCGGCGAAGCCTCCGATTTTCTGAAAGCCCGCAGGCACGAACATCAGCGCGATCAGGATGCGGCCGGCCAGCGCCAGCGGGTTGCTCAGACGGTTCAGCATGATGGTTACTCCTCGTGAATGCTCAGGCTTGCAGATCGAACACCAGGACCTCGGACTGTTCCCCGTCGTGCAGGCGCAGTCGCGGTTCATTCTCCACAAGGGCCGCATCGCCCGTTGTCAGCCGTTGCCCATTGACGCTCAGCGCGCCGCGCACCAGGTGCACATAGGTTTTGCGGCCGGGGGGCAGCTCCATTTCGGCGTGCTCATCGCCGTCGAACAGGCCGGCATAGAGCCGGGCATCGGCATGGACGGTGACCGAGCCATCCGCGCCATCGGGCGAGGCCACCAGGCGCAGGCGGCCGCGCTTTTCCTCGTCGGCAAAGGCTTTCTGCGCATAGCCGGGCGCAATGCCCGTCTCGCTGGGCAGCAGCCAGATCTGCAGGAAATGCGTGGTCTGGCCTGGTGCGTGGTTGTGCTCGCTGTGCACCACGCCCGAGCCGGCGCTCATGCGCTGCACCTCTCCCGGCGAGATGGTCTGCTCATTGCCCATGCTGTCCTTGTGCGAGAGCCGGCCTTCGAGCACGTAGCTGATGATCTCCATGTCCTTGTGGCCATGGGCGCCAAAGCCCGTGCCCGGGGCGATATGGTCTTCATTGATCACGCGCAGGTTGCCAAAGCCCATGTGGCGCGGATCGTGATAGCCCGCAAACGAGAAGCTGTGGTGCGAGCGCAGCCAGCCGTGGTCGGCATGGCCGCGTTCGCGGGATTTGCGCAGGGCGATCATGTGTATGTCCCTTTCAACTGGTCAGATCTTCAAAACTCTTGCGTCGGTGGCTCCACTGTAGAAGCCGCTGTAGCAGGCCAGGCACAGCGGGATTGATGGCATCATTCAAAGCTTTTGAATCCATAACGCCCCATGCCCAGCCCCCGCGACGTGCTCACTCCCGACAGCTTGGCCATGCTCCAGGCCATTGCCGAGGCCGGCAGCTTTGCCGCCGCCGCACGCCAGCTGGGCCTGGTGCCAAGTGCCCTGACCTACCGCGTGCGCCAGATCGAGGATGCGCTGGACGTGCTGCTGTTCGACCGCCGCTCGCGCCACGCCCAGCCCACCGAGGCCGGCCGGGAACTGCTGCGCGAAGGCACCCGGCTGCTGCATGAGATCGACACCGTGGCCCACCGCGTGCGCCGTGTGGCCACGGGCTGGGAGCCGCACCTGACCATCGTGGTGGACGGCGCCGTGGCGCGCACGCCCATGCTGGAACTGGTCGAGGCCTTCTACGCCATGCAGCCGCCCACGCGGCTGAAGCTGCGCGACGGCATCCTCACCGGCACGCTGGAGACGCTGACCTCGGGCCGCGCCGACCTGGCCATCGGCGTGGCCGTCAACTCCAGCAACGTGGCAGGCCTGCAGGCCTGCGAGCTGGGCGAGCTGGACTTCGTCTTTGCCGTGGCGCCCCACCATCCGCTGGCCACGGCGCCCGAGCCCATCACCGACGCGACGCTGCTGCAGCACCGCATCATCGCCGTGGCCGATTCAGGCCTGCGCGACAGCGCCAGCATGGGCCTGCTCAGCGGCCAGGACATCTTCACCGTGGACTCCATGCAGGCCAAGATCGAGGCCCAGGTGCGCGGCATAGGCTGCGGCTTCCTGCCCCATTTCATGGCCGACGTCTATGTGCAGGCCGGCCTGCTGGTAACGCGCCAGGTCGCCCGGCCCTCGCGCAATGTGCGCATGCACTACGCATGGTCCTGCCCGCCGCAGCAGGACCCGCCGCGCGCGCTGCAGTGGTGGCTGCAGCAGCTGGAAAGCCCCGCCACGCGCCGCGCTCTCATGGAAAATCATCACCGACATTGAGCTGGCGCACGCCGCCGGGCGGTCTGTGCGGGTGTAGAGTGGTTACAGGTCCCGGCCTGCTCCGCCGCTGCGGCGAAGCAGGCCGGCAAGGACATGCTTCCCGGAATCTGCCACTGCCCGCAAAGGTCTGCTCCATGAACGCTTCCCGCGCCGCCTCCAAGTCCACGGTCAAGAAAAAGGCCACCAAGCCCCCCGAAGCCTCCAAGGCGCGCCCCAAGGCCGGCGCGCGCCGCATCGCCGTGATCGGTGCCGGCATGGCGGGCCTGGCCTGCGCCCGCACGCTGATGCAGGCCGGCTACGATGTCCATGTCTACGAACGGCTGCCCCAGGTGGGCGGGCGCATGCGCTCGGTCAACGCCGCGCATGGCGCCTTCGACATCGGCGCGCAGTATTTCACCGTGCGCGACAAGCGCTTCGAGCTGGCCCTGCAGACCGTGCCCGGCCTGTGCCGCCCCTGGAGCGTGAGCACGCTGCGCGTGCTGGATGCGCAGGGTCGCCAGTCCAGCGCCGCACCCGCACCCACCGAGGCCCATTGGGTGGCCACGCCCGACATGCAGGCCCTGCCCATGGCCTGGGCCGCGCCGCTGTGGGACGCCGACCGCCTGCATCTGGGCCAGCGCGTGACCAAGCTCGAACGCCAGCCCGGATCGCGCGGCTGGAGCCTGCATGTGGAGACGACCGAGCCGACCACGCAGATCCGCACGGGATTCGATGAAGTGATACTCGCCCTTCCCGCGCCCCAGGCGCGCCAGCTGCTGCAGACCACGCCCCTGGCCCTGTCGCTGGTGCAGGGCATGGCGGCCGTGGAGATGGCACCCTGCTGGGCGCTGACGCTGTCCTATCCCATGGCCACCGAGGCCGGCCTGTCCACCCTGGGCCCACAGTGGAATGCAGCCCGTACCACCCATGAGCGTGCAGTCTGGGTGGCGCGCGAATCGTCCAAGCCGGGACGCTCCCAGAGCGAGCGATGGACCGTGCTGGCCAGCCCCCAATGGTCCCAGGAGCACCGCTCCGACGACGCGCCCCGCGTGCTGGCCAAGATGCAGAAGGCCTTTGGCGAGATCACGCGCATCCGCATCCCCCCCCGCCATGCCAGCGTCTATCTCTGGCCCCATGCCCAGACCCTGTCGCCGCTGGGCAGCAGCCATTTGCGCAACAAGGACGCCGGCCTGGGCCTGTGCGGCGACTGGTGCATTGGCCGCCGTGTCGAGGATGCCTTTGTCTCGGGGCTGGAGATGGCGCTGGCCATGGTTGCGGACTGAGCCGGGGCAGTGTCCGGCTCCCAGGTCATGGCAAGGGGCGGCGCGAGGCTTTAACATCCGGCCCCGATGATTTGCGCCGTCCCTCAGTCCCCCGATCCCGGCATTGCCACCGCGGCCTCCCCCTATGTGGGCCGCTTTGCGCCCTCGCCCACGGGCCTGCTGCATGCAGGCTCCCTGGTGGCAGCGCTGGCCAGCTGGCTGGATGCCCGGGCCCACGGCGGGCGCTGGCTGGTGCGCATCGAGGACATAGACCCCCCGCGCTGCCAGCCCGGTGCCGACATGGCCATCCTGGGCCAGCTCGCCGCCTGCGGCCTGCTGCCCGACGAGGAGCCGGTCTGGCAATCCCGCCGCGGCGCCCTCTACGAGGCCGCTGTGGAGCAGCTCAAGGCCAGCGGCCTGGCCTATCCCTGCGGCTGCACGCGCAAGGACATCGAGGCCGCCTGGGACCGCCTGGGCTGGATCCATGAACGCCATGTGGAGCGCCCCTACCCCGGCACCTGCCGCGACGGCCTGCATGGCAAGAGCCCCCGCGCATGGCGCTTTGCGCTGGACCACTTTGCCGGCCGCCACCCCGTGCTGCGCTGGCAGGACCGCCGCATGGGCGCCCAGCAACAGGACGTGATCCACAGCGTCGGCGACTTCGTGCTGCGCCGGGCCGATGGCCTGTGGGCCTATCAGCTGGCCGTGGTCGTCGATGACGGCCTGCAGGGCGTCACCCATGTGGTGCGCGGCGCCGACCTCGCCGACAATACGCCCCGCCAGATGCTGCTGCAGCGCGCCCTGGGCCTGCCCACCCCGCAGTACCTGCATACGCCGCTGGTGCTCATGCCTGACGGCGAGAAACTTTCCAAGCAGCACGGCGCCCCCGCCCTGGACCTGAGCGTCCCCCTGGCGACGCTTCGCACCGCCGCCACCCACCTGGGCCTGCCCCAGCCTTCTCCACAGACCGCATTGGGCGAAGCGCTGCAGTTCTGGGTACGGAGCTGGCGCCATACATACAATTGAGCCCGTGAACCCAATTCCTTCCTCCCACGCCGAGCAGTCCATGGACGGCGACATCCCGAACACCATGCCCGCTGCCTCCGGCACGCCGCATGATTGCCCTTCACCCTCCACGCCTGCGGCCGCGCGTACCGGCCAGCCGCCCGAGGGCGTGGCCCATCCCAAGACCATCAAGAGCTATGTGCGCCGCGCCGGCCGCACCACGACCGGCCAGGCCAAGGCCTTCGAGGAACTGGGCCCGCGCTTCGTGCTCAACTACCAGGCCGCGCCGCTGGACGCCGCAGCCACCTATGGCCGCCAGGGCCGGCTGATCCTGGAGATCGGCTTCGGCATGGGCGAGGCCACGGCACACATTGCGCGCGTGCGCCCGGACGACAACTTCCTATGCTGCGAGGTGCACGAGCCTGGCGTGGGCGCCCTGCTCAAGCGCATTGGCGAGCAGGACATCACCAACATCCGCATCCTGCAGCACGACGCCGTCGAAGTCATAGACAACATGCTGCCCGAGGCCAGCCTCGACGGCGTGCACATCTTCTTTCCCGATCCCTGGCACAAGAAGAAGCACAACAAGCGCCGCCTGATCCAGGAGCCGCTGGTGGCCAAGCTGGCGCGCCGGCTGCGCCCCGGTGGCTACATCCACTGCGCAACCGACTGGGAACCCTACGCAGTGCAGATGCTGGAAGTGCTGGGCGCCGAGCCCCTGCTGGCCAACACGGCACAAGGCTATGCCGCCAAGCCCGACTACCGGCCGCTGACCAAGTTCGAGAACCGCGGCATCCGCCTGGGCCACGGCGTATGGGATCTGGTGTTTGAGCGCCGCTGAGCCGGTCGCGCCCTCCTCCAAGACAAGGCCTCGCATGCAGCCATTGCTACAGAATCTGGTCGAGATGACGGCCCACCGGGACCATCTGCGATTGGAAATCTCGGTGCTGTCCACCTTGTTCAAGCTCAACGGCGTGGTGCAGGTGCGGGCGCTGGAGCTGTTCGCCATGCCTGACGGCAGGCACTGCGTGCGTGCGCGCACCTGGAGCCAGGGCGATGAGGTCATGTCCACCGATGCCGAGGCCCTGTACGACCCGCAGAGCGTGGAGCTGTCCTCCATGCCCTCGCTGCAGCAGGCCCTGCAGCAGCGCGCCCTGGTCGCCTCGGCCGTGCAGCCCGATGGCCGCCATGTGCTGTGGCTACCGCTGTGGCGCCAGGAGACGGCCTACCACTGCCTGGAGATTGCCCAGTCCACGGCCTTCTCGCCCAGCCGGCTGGATGTGATCCAGGGCATCTTCGGTGTCTATCACAACTACCAGAGCCTGCTGGACTACAGCGAGCGCGACGCGCTGACCGGCCTGCTCAACCGCAAGACCTTCGACGAGCAGTTCCTGCGCCTGTCTCTGCAGGAGCCGCCGGCAGCCATGCCTGGCGTGGCCACGCAAGATGTTCCGGGCCAGTGGCTGGCCGCCATCGACATCGACCATTTCAAGCGCATCAACGACCGCTTCGGCCATCTGTATGGCGACGAGGTGCTGATCCTGGTGGCCAACATCCTGCGCAGCTGCTTCGATGCCAAGGACCGCGTATTCCGCTTCGGCGGAGAGGAGTTCGTGGTGCTGCTGCGCTCGGTCAGCCTGGCCAATGCGCGCAAGGCGCTGGAGCGCCTGCGCCACGATGTGGAGAGCTACGAGTTTCCCCAGGTCGGCCGCATCACCGTGAGCGCGGGATTTGCCGCCATGGGCACCGGCGCGCCCGTGGAGGTTCTGGGGCATGCCGACCAGGCGCTCTACCACGCCAAGGAACATGGCCGCAACCAGACCTGGTACTACGGCGACCTGATCACCCAGGGATTGCTGGCACCCCAGGTGAACAGCAACGACATCGAACTGTTCTGAGCCCGACCTGAGGCCAGGCCGGTCAGGCCGGGTCGGTCAGGCCGTGTCGGCCACGCGCACGCAGTCGCGCCCGGCGTGCTTAGCCTCGTAGAGCATGGCATCGGCACGCTGCAGCAGTTGCTGCACGCCCTCGCCGCCACGCAATTGGGCCACGCCAAAGCTGGCCGTCAGCATCAGATCCAGCCCGTGGACATGCACGGGCGTGGTGCGCACGGTCTCGCGCAGTTGACCGGCCAGTGCCCCGGCCCGGGCCGCAGCGACACCAGGGATCACGATCAGGAACTCCTCCCCGCCGTAGCGCGCCATCCAGTGCGCCGACGAATCCAGCTCCAGCGCACGCTGGCAGCGCAGCGCCACCTCGCGCAGCGCGGCGTCGCCGGCGGCATGGCCGTGCCTGTCGTTCACCCGCTTGAAGTGGTCCACGTCCACGAACATCACGCTCAGCGCCGCGCCCCGGTCCCGGCTCTGGACGACCTCGGCCGCCAGGCGCTCGTCCATGGCGCGCCGGTTGAGGCAGCCGGTCAGCGCGTCGGTCAGCGACATGCGCTTGACCTCTTCCACCAGCTCCTGCAGTTGCCCGGTGCGCTGGGCCACCAGCAGGTCCAGATGCTCGATGTGGCCGCGCAGGTCATGCTGCAGCTGGGCAAAGCCCTGCACCACCAGATCGATCTCGTCGTGCTGGCCGCGCCGGGTCCGCTCCAGCACCAGTGGCCGCGACAGCTCGTTGGGCTTGAGGCTGGCCGCAAAGCTTGCAATCTGCTGCAGCGGCTGGCGAAGTTCGCGGCGCATCACCCAGGCCACCATCAGGCAGACCAGGGCCGTGAACAGCGCATAGCCCAGCAGCACACGCAGCGTGGAGTCGCGCAGCACCTCCAGGTAGTGGCCCCGGTCTTCCCAGACCTGCAACTCACCCAGCGGCAGGCTGGACTGGCTGTGCCTGGGCGCCGCAATGGCCATGGACACGGCGGGAGCCTGGCCATCCCTGGGCTCGCCGGCCTCGTACATCTCGCCCGTGGAGGTGACGCGCAGCTGCACATGGCCGACCAGGGGCAGCCGGCCCAGCCACTGCACCTGCTCGTGCACCAGGGCAGGCTCTATATCCCACAGCGCGGCCGACAGCGAGATCATGCTGTTGGTCACCACCGTCTCCATGGAACGGCGAAACTCCTGCTGCCCCTTGCGGTACTCCCACCAGGCGTGGGCACCGCCGAACACCAGCATGCAGGCCACGGCCAGCAGCATGATACGCACAATCAGCAAGGAGGCGATCGAACGGAAGCGGGGCATGGAAGGCGCTCAGCGCAGCAGGTGCTTCAACTCGAATCCGTAGCGCCGCAGCCGGGGATTGAGGTGCTTGCTGTAGCTGCGAAAGTCCAGCGGAGCCAGGGGCGCGCTGATCCTGTGCTCGTAGCGGTCGATCTGGGACTTGTCCAGCAAGGCGAACATGGGCCGCACCTGCTCCAGCCCTTCGGTGGCGAAATCGCTGCCGTGCGCATGGTCGTACAGCATGACCAGGGCCCAGGCGCCCGTGAGGAAATGGCCGCCCGCCAACGCGCTCAGCTCGCCCGTGCGCAGCGCCGTCATGGCGGCGGCCGATGAATTGATGGCACTGAAGAAGGCATCGTGCCCGGGCGCTCCCCCGCGCGCGCGCCAGGCCTGCATGGCGCCAAAGGCCATCTCGTCGTTGCCGGCCCACACCAGGCGCACTTCGGGATAGCGCTGGAACAGCACGGCCGCCTGCTGCTCGGCGCGTTCGCGGCGCCATTCGCCAAAGACTTCCTGCTGCAGCACCACGTCGCCGGCCTCGGCCGCTGCGCGGCGCATGCCGGCATTGCGCTCCACCGACGAGGGCGTGGAGCGGTCGCCGGCAATGGCCACCATGTGCAGCCGGCCATCGGCCGCACGCGCGTGGCCCGACGCCCGCGCGGCGGCGAACAGGGCCTTGGCCGTGAGGTAGCCGGCCTCTTCGGCGCCCGGCTCCAGGCTGCCCAGCCAGTGGCGATAGCGCTCCCGCGCCACGCCGGTCTGGCCACGCAATGTCTCGGGCACGCCACTGAAGGCCATGAAGCTGTCTATGCCTGCCGCCTCCAGCGTGCGCAGGATTTCGGGCGCCACGCTGTAGTCGTTGGTGAACATCACGTAGCGGGGCCGCTGCGCCTTGGGCAGGGCCGCGATCTGCCGCGCGATCTCGATGGGGCGCAGGTGGTCGCGCTGCGCATAGCGCACCTGCAGCTGCATGCCCAGGCTGCTGGCCGCGTCCTGCATGGCCTCGCTGACCGTGGTCCAGTAGCGCTCGTCGGACCGGCCGGGGTTGATGAAGACCACGCTTTGCGCGGCGGCAGCGGCCGATTGCGCCACCACGCCCATCACGCACGCCATGCGCAGCGCCCACGGCAAGACGCCCCGGTGGAGGAATCCACCGGGGCGTCCCGAAGCGGGAGCAGCAGCAATCATCTGCCGCGCAGCTGGATCAGGCGCGCTCTGCCACCCAGGCCTGCACGGCGGCCAGCGCGGCCGGCAGGCCCGCTGCATCCGTGCCACCGGCCATGGCCATGTCGGGCTTGCCGCCGCCCTTGCCGCCGACCTGGCTGGCCACGAAGTTCACCAGCTCGCCAGCCTTGATGCGCGAGGTCTCGGCCTTGGTCACGCCGGCAGCCAGCTGCACCTTGTCGCCATCGACCGCCGCCAGCACGATGGCGGCGGCGCCCAGCTTGTCCTTGAGCTTATCCATGGTCTCGCGCAGGGTCTTGGCATCGGCGCCTTCCAGTCTGGCGGCCAGCACCTTGATGCCCTTGACGTCGACGGCCTGACCGGCCAGTTCGTCGCCCTGGCTGGAAGCGAGCTTGCCCTTGAGCGCAGCCACTTCCTTCTCCAGCGCACGGATCTGCTCCAGCGCGCCGCCGATGCGGGTGTTCAGCTCGGCCGTCGGCGCCTTCAGCGCAGCGGCCGCCTGGTCCACCGTGGATTCCAGCGATTGCAGGTAGGCCAGCGCGTTCTCGCCGGTCACCGCCTCGATGCGGCGCACGCCAGCGGCCACGCCGCCTTCGCCCACCACCTTGAACAGGCCGATGTCGCCCGTGCGCTGCACGTGGGTGCCGCCGCACAGCTCGCGGCTGGTGCCGATGTCCAGCACGCGCACGGAGTCGCCGTACTTCTCGCCGAACAGCATCATGGCGCCCGTGGCCTTGGCCGATTCGATGTCCATCACCCGCGCGTCGGTGGGCGTGTTGGCCAGGATCTCGGCGTTCACGCGGCGCTCGATCTCGCGGATCTCGGCAGCGGTCACGGCCTGGTTGTGGGCAAAGTCGAAGCGCGTGCGCTCGGCGTTGACCAGCGAGCCCTTTTGCTGCACGTGGTCGCCCAGCACTTCGCGCAGGGCCTTGTGCATGATGTGCGTGACCGAGTGGTTGCGCATGGTGGCGGCACGCAGCTGCGTGTCCACCTCGGCCTGCACGGCATCACCCACCTTCAGGCTGCCGGACTCCAGCACGCCGTGGTGGCCGAACACATCGGCCTTGATCTTGAGCGTGTCCTCGACCGCGAAGCGCGCGCCTGCGGTGCTGATCACGCCCTGGTCGCCCACCTGGCCGCCGGACTCGGCGTAGAAGGGTGTGGTGTCGAGCACGACCACGCCGCTCTGGCCGGCCTTGAGTTCCTGCACGGCGCTGCCTTCGGCATACAGTGCCACCACCCTGGCGGCCTCGGCCAGCTTCTGGTAGCCGGTGAAGGCATTGGCCTGGCCCGTGTACTCGAGGGCGCGGTCCATCTTGAACTTGCCAGCCGCGCGGGCCTTGTTCTTCTGTTCTTCCATGGCGGCCTGAAAGCCTGCCTCGTCCACGCCCAGGCCGCGCTCGCGGCAGACGTCGTTGGTCAGGTCCAGCGGGAAGCCGTAGGTGTCGTGCAGCTTGAAGGCCACGTCGCCGGGCAGCACCTTGGCGCCACCTGCCAGCGCCGCATCCAGGATTTCCATGCCGTTGGCCAGGGTCTCGAAGAAGCGTTCTTCCTCGACCTTGAGCACTTCGGTGATGCGCGCTTCCTGCTCGCGGATCTTGGGATAGGCGTCGCCCATCACGGCCACGAGGTCCTTGACCAGCTTGTGGAAGAACGGCGTCTTCTGGCCCAGCTTGTAGCCGTGGCGGATGGCGCGGCGCACGATGCGGCGCTGCACGTAGCCGCGGCCTTCGTTGGACGGGATCACGCCGTCGGCCACCAGGAAGGAGGTGGCGCGGATGTGGTCGGCAATGACCTTGAGCGACGGGGTCTCGAGGTCGGCAATGTGCGTCTCGCGCGCAGCCGCCTTGATCAGTGCCTGGAACAGGTCGATCTCGTAGTTGCTGTGCACATGCTGCAGGATGGCGGCCAGGCGCTCCAGGCCCATGCCGGTATCCACGCAGGGGGCGGGCAGCGGCTTGACGTTGCCCTGCTCGTCCATGTCGAACTGCATGAACACGTTGTTCCAGATCTCGATGAAGCGGTCGCCGTCTTCGTCAGGGCTGCCCGGAGGGCCGCCGGCCACGTGCGCGCCGTGGTCGTAGAAGATTTCCGAGCAGGGGCCGCAGGGGCCGGTGTCGGCCATCATCCAGAAGTTGTCGCTCTTGTAGCGGCCGCCCTTGTTGTCGCCGATGCGGATCACGCGCTCGGGCGGCAGGCCGATTTCCTTGGTCCAGATGTCGTAGGCCTCGTCGTCCTCGGCGTAGACCGTGGCCAGCAGGCGCTCCTTGGGCAGCTTGTAGACCTCGGTCAGCAGTTCCCAGGCCCACTTGAGCGACTCGCGCTTGAAGTAGTCGCCAAAGGACCAGTTGCCCAGCATCTCGAAGAAGGTGTGGTGGCGGGCGGTGTAGCCCACGTTTTCCAGGTCGTTGTGCTTGCCGCCTGCGCGCAGGCAGGTCTGCACCGAGGTGGCACGCGTGTAGGGGCGCTTGTCGGTACCCAGGAACACGTCCTTGAACTGGACCATGCCCGAGTTGGTGAACATCAGCGTCGGGTCGTTGCCGGGCACCAGGGGGCTCGACTCCACGATGGTGTGGCCCTTGGATGCGAAAAAGTCCAGAAAGCTCTTGCGAATGTCGGCAACGGTGAAAGTGGGTGTGCTCATGGTGTCTAGGAGTTCGGAGCGCGCACGCGGGGCGCTGTCCCTGGCGGGAGGGTGTCCCGTCGGGACCAACGCGCATTATAGGTTTGCCCCATCGTCGCGGCAGCGAGCCCCGCCCGTCCCTCCATCGCGCACCTGGCCGAAGAAGGCCTTACCCCCCATCTGCCCGCCCTTGAGCACGATCTCCAGCCCGCCGCTGGCCGGATCGCTGACATGTGCGCGCAACAGCGGCGCGCGACTGGCCGGTCCGCGGCGCCTGCAGCTGTGGGTGGCGCCCCATCCGGGCCGCAGGGCCGACATTCTTGCGCTGGAGAATGGCGGGTGCAGGAGATGGGGGAGATGGCTAGCACAGGCGATCTCGCCGTTCCCTGATCCCGCTCAGACTGCGCGCGATGGGCGCCCTGGATAATCGCCAGCCGGAACCACAGCAAGCACACCATGGCGCAACCACCGACACCCGAGCCTCATTCCGCCAAACCGGCCCAACCAGGCAAAAGCCGCATCGTGCCCTGGCTCATCGGCCTGCCCGTGGCTTTCTTCGGTGTGCTCATGCTGGCCGGGCAGCTGCTGTCCACGCCCGAAGGTGAGGCGCGCTGGGTGGAGCGCGAAACCATCAAGATCTGCCGCAAGGAAACCGCGCGGCCAGAGGCCGAGCGCAAGACGCAGCAGTTTGAATCGGTGCAGGACTGCGACAGGCTCGAATTCGACTTCAAGCAGCGCTACGGTGAAAACCCCTGAGGCGGAGCCGCAACGGAAAATGCCCCCACGCTCCCCTGCTTCGCAAGGTCCGCTGCCCCCCAGGGGGCCAGCTTTTTGCCTTGGGGCGGCCCGGCGACAAAAAAGGCCGGCAGAGCCGGCCTTTGGCTTGCAAGGGCCCGTTCAGTCGCGCGTCTCGATGGCCCGGTTGATGCCCAGCGCCGCCAGCGTGCACAGCGCGCCCGACAGCAGATAGATGCCCAGCGCCACCAGGCCGAAGCGCGAGGACACGCCCAGCGCCACCAGCGGGGCAAAGGCCGCGCCGACCAGCCAGGCCATGTCCGAGGACAGGGCCGCGCCCGTATAGCGATAGCGCGAGGGGAAGTTGGCCGTCACCGTGCCTGCCGCCTGCCCGTAGGACAGGCCCAGCAGGATGAAGCCGACGATGATGAACACGTTGTTGCCCGTGGTGCCGCTGCCCAGCAGCCAGGGAGCCACAAAGCTGAAGATGCCGATCAGGCAGGCCATGGTGCCCAGCGTGTTGCGCCGCCCCACCCGGTCGGCCAGCCAGCCCGAAACCATGATGGCGCCGGCCGCACAGAAGGCGCCAACGATCTGCACGCCCAGCACATGGTTCACCGACTGGTCCGAATACAGCGAGATCCAGGACAGCGGGAAGATGGTCACCAGGTGGAAGAGCGCAAAGCTGGCAAGGGCTGCAAAGGCGCCGATGACCACGTTGCGGCCCTCGTCACGCATCAGCGGCACCACGCCCATGGGCTCCAGCTCGCGCTGCGCCAGCAGCTCGGTGTAGGACTGGCCCACCACCAGGCGCAACCGGGCAAACAGTGCCACCACGTTGATGGCAAAGGCCACGCAGAAGGGATAGCGCCAGCCCCAGCTGAGGAACTCGTCGGCATCCACATGGGCATAGATGAAGGCAAACAGGCCTGCCGCCAGCACAAAGCCCAGCGGCGCACCCAGCTGCCCGATCATCGAATACCAGCCCCGCCGGTTCTGGGGGGCCGACATGGCCAGCAGCGACGGCAGGCCGTCCCAGGAGCCGCCCAGTGCAATGCCCTGGCCGATGCGCAGCAGCGCCAGCACGATGATGGCGTTCACGCCCGCCTGCTGGTAGCTGGGCAGGAAGGCCATGCCCACCGTACACACGCCCAGCAGGAAGAGCGCCAGCGTCAGCTTGGTCGCCCGGCCCCAGCGCCGCTGCACGGCCATGGACAGCGCCGTGCCCAACGGCCGCGCCACGAAGGCCAGCGCGAAGATGCCGAACGACATCAACGTGCCGTCAAGCTTGGAAAGATAGGGGAACAGCAGTGCCGGGAAGACCAGCACGCAGGCGATGCCGAACACGAAGAAGTCGAAGTACTCCGAGGATCGCCCCAGGATCACGCCGACGGCGATCTCGTTGGGCGTGACATCTTCGTGGGTGTCGGCGCGGGACAGAGATTCCTTGCTTTCGTAGCTTCCGTTGGGGAAGCTTGCAGTTGTGTCGAGGCCGCTCATAGATGGATGCTCCTTGTCTCGTCTCACTGACAGCTCCGTTCTACGCCCTCGCTTGATCTGGCGCAAGGCGGTTTCACCTCGACCGGACTTGGTGTTTTTCCTGCTGCGCGCGGCCGAAAAATGCGGCCTCCGGATCGCCGGGACCCCGCTGCCTGCCCCGCCAGGTAGCAGAAAGTTCCCGGCTTCTCCTTGACGTTGGACAAAATGTCCAATGGACAAATTTATACTTCGTAATACATTTGCCCGGATCTTGTAATCCGCGTTTCTATGTAAACGCGCTCTTGTTGCGCCCCTAGCATGCTAAAAATCAAGGAACTCCGTGGGCCTGCGTGGCTCACCGCGGCCGCTTTGACAGCCAGTCTCACTGGCTGCAGCAAAGCCGTCGTGCTCAACCCGGCCGGCGATATCGCCGCGCAGCAAGGCAACCTGGTGGTCACGGCCACCTTGCTGATGCTGATCATCATCATCCCGGTGATCATCCTCACGCTGCTGTTCGCCTGGAAATACCGCCAGTCGAACACCGAGGCCCACTACGACCCCGAATGGCACCACTCCACCACGCTGGAGCTGGTGATCTGGTCCGTGCCGCTGATGATCATCATCGCGCTGGGCGCCATCACCTGGATCAGCACCCACAAGCTCGACCCCTACCGCCCGCTGGACCGCGTCTCGGCCTCCAAGCCCTTGAGCACCGATGTCAAGCCGCTGGAAGTGCAGGTCGTGGCCATGGACTGGAAGTGGCTGTTCTTCATCCCTGAAAAGGGCATCGCCACCGTCAACGAGCTGGCCGCTCCCGTGGATCGTCCCATCCACTTCAAGCTGACCGCCACCTCGACGATGAACGCCTTCTACGTGCCTGACCTGGCCGGCATGATCTATGCCATGCCCGGCATGCAGACCGAGCTGAACGCAGTGATCAACAAGACCGGTGTGTTCCACGGCCTGGCATCGCACTACAGCGGCGCCGGCTTCTCGGGCATGACGTTCAAGTTCCACGGCCTCAGCGACGAGGAATTCGAGCAGTGGGTTGCCAAGGCCAAGTCCGAAGGCAAGGCCCTGAACCGCGACACCTACCTGAATCTGGTCAAGCCCAGCGAGCGCAACCCGGTCGAGCGCTTCGCCACCGTGGACGAAGGCCTGTACGACAAGGTGCTCAACCGCTGCGTCGAGGAAGGCAAGATGTGCATGCACCACATGATGGCCATCGATGCCGCAGGCGGTGAAGCCTATCTCAAGGCCGTGGGCATGAACCTGCCCCAGGATGTGTGCACGGTGCAAAACGCCGACCGCGTCGTGGCCTTCCTGGACCAGCGCGACGGCTCGGCCGCCAGCGCACAGCAATAAGCAGATAGCGGAAGCGGACGACGGCCAGCCCGCCGCCCGTTCCAAAACGACCTAAGAGACTCGATATGTCTGAACATACCTCCCCGGCACAGGCCCACTGGCTGCTGGGACGCATCACCTGGGACTCCATCCCGATGGCGCATGAGCCCATCGTGCTGGTGACCTTCATCGCCGTGGTGCTCGGCGGCCTCGGCGTGCTGGGCCTTCTCACCAAGTTCCGCCTGTGGGGCCCGCTGTGGCGCGACTGGCTGTGCAGTATCGACCACAAGAAGATCGGCATCATGTACATGATCCTGGGTCTGGTCATGCTGCTGCGCGGCTTCGCAGATGCGCTGATGATGCGCCTGCAGCAGGCCATGGCCTTCGGCGACAACCTGGGCTACCTGCCTCCGCACCACTACGACCAGATCTTCACGGCCCACGGCGTGATCATGATCTTCTTCGTGGCCATGCCCTTCGTGACTGGCCTGATGAACTACCTGGTGCCGCTGCAGATCGGCGCCCGCGACGTGTCCTTCCCGTTCCTGAACAACTTCAGCTTCTGGATGACCACGGGCGGCGCCGTGCTGGTGATGATCTCGCTGTTCCTGGGCGAGTTCTCCACCTCCGGCTGGCTGGCCCTGTCCAACCTGGGGGCGCAGAACCCGGGGGTCGGGCTTGACTACTACATCTGGGGATTGCAGGTGGCCGGTGTCGGCACCACGCTGTCGGGCATCAACCTGATCGTGACCATCATCAAGATGCGCGCACCCGGCATGAACCTGATGAAGATGCCCGTCTTCACCTGGACTGCCCTGTGCACCAACGCGCTGATCGTGGCCTCGTTCCCCATCCTGACCGCAGCCCTGGTGCTGATGTCGCTGGACCGCTACGTCGGCACGAACTTCTTCACGAACGACCTGGGCGGCAACCCCATGCTGTACGTGAACCTGATCTGGATCTGGGGCCACCCCGAGGTCTACATCCTGATCCTGCCGTGCTTCGGCATCTTCTCCGAGATCGTCTCGACCTTCAGCCGCAAGCGCCTGTTCGGCTACACCTCCATGGTGTACGCGACGGTGTGTATCACCATCCTGTCCTACCTGGTGTGGCTGCACCACTTCTTCACCATGGGCTCGGGCGCCAGCGTGAACACGTTCTTCGGCATCACGACGATGATCATTTCGATCCCGACGGGCGCCAAGATCTTCAACTGGCTGTTCACCATGTACCGCGGCCGCATCCGCTTCACCGTGCCGATGCTGTGGACCGTGGGCTTCATGTGCACCTTCGCCATCGGCGGCATGACCGGCGTGCTGCTGGCCGTTCCCCCGGCCGACTTCGTGCTGCACAACAGCCTGTTCCTGATCGCCCACTTCCACAACGTGATCATCGGCGGCGTGGTGTTCGGCGTGTTCGCCGGCATCAACTTCTGGTTCCCCAAGGCCTTCGGCTACAAGCTCGATGAGTTCTGGGGCAAGTGCTCCTTCTGGTTCTGGCTGGTCGGCTTCTGGGTGGCCTTCACGCCGCTGTACGTGCTGGGCCTGATGGGTGTGACGCGCCGCGCCAACCACTTCGAGGACCCCTCGCTGCAGATCTGGTTCATCATCGCCGCCTGCGGCGCAGGCCTGGTGGCCCTGGGCATCGGCAGCTTCCTGATGCAGCTCGTGGTCAGCTACTTCAAGCGCGACCAGCTGCGTGACGAAACCGGCGATCCATGGGAAGGCCGCACGCTGGAGTGGGCCACATCCTCGCCCCCGCCCCAGTACAACTTCGCCTTCACGCCCGTGGTGCATGAGATCGATGCCTGGTGGGATATGAAGAAGCACGGCTACCAGCGTCCGCTGACCGGCTTCAAGCCCGTGCACATGCCCGCCAACACCGGCGCCGGTGTCGTGATCGCTGCGCTGTCCACGGTCTTCGGCTTCGCGATGATCTGGCACATGTGGCCCCTGGCCATCGTGTCCTTCGCCGCCACCGTGCTGGCGTCGATCATCCACACGTTCAACTACAAGCGCGACTACTACATCCCCGCCGCGGAAGTCGCGGCCACGGAAGAACTGCGCACACAACAGCTGGCACGTCATGTCTGATATCCGTTACACCGCAGGCGGCGCTGCCGCCCTGGCCCCGCGTGAGTACCACCTCGCCGAGGAGCCCCATCCCGAAAACGGCACCGCTCTGGGCTTCTGGCTCTACCTGATGAGCGACTGCCTGATCTTTGCAGCGCTGTTCGCCACCTATGGCGTGCTGGGCCGCAACTACGCTGCAGGCCCCACGGGCGCCCAGCTGTTCGACCTGCCCCTGGTGGCGATGAACACGGCCTTCCTGCTGCTGTCGTCGATCACCTTCGGCTTCGCCATGCTGCAAAAGCAGCAGGGCAAGCTGGGCGGCACGCAGATGTGGCTGGCCATCACCGGCCTGTTCGGCCTGTGCTTCCTGGGCCTGGAACTCTATGAGTTCTCCCACCTGCTGCACGAGGGCGCTGGCCCTCAGCGCAGCGCCTTCCTGTCCTCGTTCTTCACGCTGGTGGGCACCCACGGCCTGCACGTGACCTTCGGCCTGATCTGGCTGGTCACGCTGATGATCCAGATCAACAAGCACGGCCTGACGCACGAGAACAACCGCCGCCTGATGTGCCTGTCGATGTTCTGGCACTTCTTGGACGTGGTCTGGATCGGCGTCTTCACTTTTGTTTATCTGATGGGGGTGCTGTAAATGGCTGCACACGACATCCACGCCGGCCACGGTCACCACGACCATCACGGCCATGACGACCACCACCACGATGCCGGCCCGCACAGCACGTTCTCGGGCTACATGTGGGGCTTCGTGCTCTCGATCATCCTGACGGCCATCCCGTTCTGGCTGGTGATGGGCAACATCATCTCGGACCGCTCGACGGCCGTGATGGTGCTCGGCGGCTTCGCCGTGGTGCAGATCCTGGTCCACATGGTCTTCTTCCTGCACATGAACGGCAAGATCGAAGGCGGCTGGACCCTGCTGTCCACCATCTTCACCGTGGTCTTCGTGGCCATCGGCATCGCAGGCACGCTGTGGGTCATGTTCCACATGAACACCAACATGATGCCCCAGCACACCATGCCGGCCGATCCTGCGGCGCAGACGGCACCGGCCGTGGTCACGCCTTGACCGCATCCGGAAACTCCGGGCCCTCCAGCCGCGCAGGCGCATCGCGCCGGCGCGGCCCACTCGCTCAGGCGATGCTCATCTCGGTGGGCATCGCCTTGTTTTTGGGCTTCATCTTCCTGGGCAGCTGGCAGGTGCAGCGCCGCGCCTGGAAGCTGGATCTCATAGAGCGCGTGGAGCAGCGCGTGCACGCCGCGCCCGCTGCCCTGCCCCCGCCCGCCGAATGGCCGCAGATCACGGCCGCCGACCATGAATACCGCGCCGTGCAGGCCAGCGGCCAATGGCTGACAGGCAAGACCGTGCTGACCCAGGCCGTGACCGAGCTGGGAGCAGGCTTCTGGGTGCTGACGCCGCTGCAGCTGGACGATGGCAGCCAGGTGCTGGTCAACCGGGGCTTCATCCCCACGGAGCAGCGCGCACGCTGGCAGGCGCAGCCCGGGCAGGCATCCCAGGACCAAGTGACGGTGTCCGGCCTGCTGCGCATCAGCGAGCCGCGCGGCGGTTTTCTGCGCGAGAACGATCCTGCTCAGCAGCGCTGGTTCTCGCGCGATGTGGCGGCCATTGCACAGGCCCAGGGCCTTGGCAAGGCAGCGCCCTATTTCATCGACGCCGGCCTGCCCGGCCAGCCCGTGGCGGACGGCACCTGGCCGCGCCCGGGCATGACCGTGATCCGCTTTCCCAACAGCCACCTGGTCTACGCACTGACCTGGTACGGATTGGCGCTGATGGTGGTCGGTGCCGCCTGGCTGGTCAGGCGCAATGACCGGCAGCCGGCCGGCAAGCCATAGAACCGCCTTGCGCAGGCAATGGGGCCATCGATGACATCGGTGGCCCTTTTTCTTCAGTCCTCTACAAGACCCTGCCGCGCCACGGCTGCCTGCGGTAGCGCACAATCGCCCGCGTGAATTCGCCTTCAGAGTCCCTGTTCCGCGTCGAGCGCACCACCGAACGCCAGAACATGCAGCTGCTGATACAGCTGCGCTGGTTTGCCGTGGTCGGGCAGGTGATCACCATCTCCCTGGTGCACTACGGCTTCGGCATCAACCTGCCGCTGCCGGCCATGGCCCTGGTGCTGATGGCCAGCGTGTTCACCAACCTCGGCTACATCTACTGGTACCGCAGCCACCGCCGCCAGATCTCGGCGCGCAACCTGTTCCTGGCCCTGCTGGCCGACGTGCTCGCCCTGGCCATACAGCTGTATCTGAGCGGCGGCGCCAGCAATCCCTTCATCTACCTGTTCCTGCTGCAGGGCATTCTGGGCGCCGTGCTGCTCAGGCCCGTGCACGCCTGGATCATCGTTGCCAGCACCTCGCTGTGCACCCTGGTGCTGGCCATCGTGCACTGGCCCCTGCCCATTGGCGCGGCGGGACCGGACGGGCTGCCCGGCCTGTACGTGAGCGGCATCCTGATCAGCTTCGGGCTGACCACGGTGCTGCTGGTGGTCTTCCTGCGCCGCATCGTCTCCAACCTGCGACGGCGCGACGCGCGGCTGGCCAACATGCGCCAGCGCGCCAGCGAGGAAGAGCACATCGTGCGCATGGGCCTGCTGGCCACGGGCGCGGCGCACGAGCTGGGCACGCCGCTGTCGACCATGTCCGTCATCCTGGGCGACTGGCAGCGCATGCCCGTCATCACGCAAGATCCCGATCTGCTCGCCGACCTGCAGGAGATGCAGCAGCAGCTGCTGCGCTGCAAATCCATCGTCTCCAGCGTGCTCATGTCCGCCGGCGAAACCCGCGCCGACGCGCCCCAGGCCACGACCTTGCATGCCTTCATGGATGGAGTGGTCGCCCAATGGCAGTCACGCCATGCGGTAGAGCGTTTCGACTATGTCCAGGCCGAAGAGGACTTCCCCATTCTTTCGGATACCGCGTTGCAGCAAATGGTTTGCAATGTGCTCGACAATGCCGCCGAGGCATCTCCCGGCCATGTGGCGCTGCACCTGTCCGTGCGCACCGGCATGCTGTGCATCACCGTGCGCGACAAGGGTCCCGGCTTTGCACCTGCCGTGCTGGAGCAGCTGGGCCAGCGCCATATCTCCACCAAGACGGAGCGCCCGGGCCGCGGACTGGGCCTGTTCCTGGTGCTCAACGTGGCGCGCTCGCTGGGCGGACGCGTTCAGGTGAGGAACACCCCGCCCAGGGGCAGCGAGGTGGAGATCCGCCTGCCCCTGTCATCGATTGCCATTGAACCCGGCGCCTGAAGCGGCGCCCACAGGAACCCGAATCGCCCATGGACAGCTCCCGCCTCCTGCTGCTGGTTGAAGACGATGCAACGTTTGCACGCACGCTGACGCGATCGTTCGAGCGGCGCGGCTACCGCGTGCTGCAGGCCGCCAGCGCCGAGGAAGTGCGCGAGCTGCTGCAGACGCATTCGCCGCAATACGCCGTCATGGACCTCAAGCTGGCCGGCAATGCCTCGGGCCTGAGCTGCGTGCAGATGCTGCACCAGCACAACCCCGAGGCGCTGATCGTCGTGCTCACCGGCTATGCCAGCATTGCCACGGCCGTGGAGGCCGTCAAGCTCGGCGCCTGCCACTACCTGGCCAAGCCGTCCAACACCGACGACATCGAGGCCGCCTTCGGCCGCCTCGAAGGCCGCACCGACGTGGAGCTGTCGCGCAACCCCACTTCCATCAAGACACTGGAGTGGGAACACATCCACGAAACCCTGGCCGAGAGCGACTTCAACATCTCCGAGGCCGCACGCCGCCTGGGCATGCACCGGCGCACGCTGGCGCGCAAGCTGGAAAAGCGGCAGATCAAGTAAGACGGCAGGCACCAAGACAAACCGGGCCTCAAGGGCCCGGTTTGTCATTGCGCGGCCATGGCCCTCAGGCCATCAGCCCAGCCAGAGGTAGTGATCGATCAGCAGTGCCAGGAACAGCACGCTCAGATGCACCAGCGAGAAGCGGAAAGTCCTGCGCGACAGCTCGTCCGAGTAATTGCGCCACAGCGCGAAGGCATAGCCGCAAAAGCCCACGCTCAGCACCACGGCCACCACCAGGTACAGCCAGGAGCTCATGCCGTACATAAAGGGCAGCATGCAGGCTGCGAACAGGATCACCGTGTACAGCAGGATCTGCAGCCGCGTGTACTCGCTGCCATGCGTGACGGGCAGCATCGGCAGGCCCGACTGGCGGTAGTCCTCCACGCGGTACAGCGCCAGCGCCCAGAAATGCGGAGGCGTCCACAGGAAGATGATGAGAAACAGGATCAGCGCCTCGGGTCCGACCTGGCCCGTCATCGCGGCCCAGCCCAGCACGGGCGGCATGGCGCCGGAGGCGCCGCCGATCACGATGTTCTGCGGCGTGGCGGGCTTGAGGATCACCGTGTAGATCACGGCATAGCCCACGAAGGTGGCCAGCGTCAGCCACATGGTCAACGGATTGGTGCACAGCAGCAGCACCAGCGCACCCAGCGTGCACAGGATGGCCGAGAAGGCCAGGGCCTGCTGGCTGGTCAGCTCCCCGCGCGCCGTGGGCCGCCAGGAGGTGCGCTTCATGCGCGCATCGATATGGCGCTCCACCAGGCAGTTGAAGGCCGCTGCGGCGCCCGCCACCAGCCAGATGCCCAGGCAGGCCAGCGCCATGTGCAGCCACTGGTCGGCGTTGGGCCAGCCCGGCACGGCCAGCACCATGCCGATCAGCGCGCAGAACACGATCAGCTGCACCACGCGCGGCTTGGTCAGGGCATAGAACTGCGTCCAGCGTGAGGACTCGACACTCAGGGAAGCTTGTTTACTCATGCAATCTCTCCACGGGCAACCGGTAACCCGGCCCGCAGCGTGCCCGGGCGACTGGCCGCCAGGCACCAAACAATCACGGTCACCAGCGCGGCTGCGCCACCCGTATGCAGCACTGCAGCCACCAGCGGCCAGTCCAGCACCACGTTCGACAGGCCTGTCAGCACCTGCAACACCAAAAACGCAGCCAGCACGCGGCGCTGCGGCGCCAGGGCAGGCGCCTCGCCCAACCGCCACCACAGCCCGGCAAGCGCGGCCACTACCACATAGGCCGCCAGGCGGTGCAGATAGTGGATGGCCGTGAGGCCCGCAAGGCTGATGTTGCTGCCGTCCTGCAGCAGGCCCAGCGGACGCCAGATCTGCAGCGCCTGCGAAAAATCCATGGCCGGCCACCAACTGCCCTGGCAGGTCGGAAAACTGCTGCAGGCCAGCACCGCATAGTTGGTGCTGACCCAGCCACCCAGTGCCGCCTGCAGCACCAGCAAGCCCAGGCCCAGCCACAGCAGAGCACGCAGGCCCGGGGAAATCACCGTTGCCTGCTGCTGGCGAGCCGCCCGGCTCAGCCCAACGGCGGGCACGCACAGCAAGGCCAGCAGGCCCGTGCCGCCCAGCAGGTGCAGGGTCACGATGGCCGGAAACAGCTTCATGGTCACGGTCCAGGCGCCAAAGGCACCCTGCAGGCAGACCCAGAACAGCGCCAGCGTGGGCCACCAGGGGCTCATGGCCCCCCGCCGTGCGCCTTCCACGCCTTGGGCGCCCGCCCTGCCCTGGCGGCGCGCACGCCGCCAGGCCATGATGGTCATGGCGATGATGAGCACGCCCACGGTGGTGGCCAGATAGCGGTGGACCATCTCTATCCATGCCTTGCCATGCGTCACCGGCCCGGTGGGCATGGCGGCCTGCGCCTCGGCAATCTGCGCGCGGGCGCCCATGGGGCTGGCGCTGCCATAGCAGCCCGGCCAGTCAGGGCAGCCCAGGCCGGAATCGGTCAAGCGCGTAAAGGCGCCGAACAGCACCAGGTCGAAAGTCAGGAACAGCGTCAGCACCGACAGTGCCTGCAGCCGCTTGAGCGAGCCACCGTTGCGGTTGCGCAGCCACACCCAGGCCAAGGGTCCCAGCGCCAGCAACAGGCCCAGCAGCATCAGCTCCAGAACGGGGGCCAGATCGTACAGCGCCTGCTCGTTCACCTCCGCCCTCCGCAGCGCAGCGTCCACCGGACGGAACCGACCCCAGGCAAGCCGCAAGGCAATGCCACAGGCGCATCCGGTTGGCGACAGCAGAACTTCATAAATGAGAGCAATTTGACGAGAAGGCTCAGCCCCATGCGCGAGATTGGATCGCAGGCCGGGCCCACAGAGAATCAGGACATGCACCCAGATACAGGCTGCGGGACGGCGCCCCATGCACAAGGCCCGCCAAGCGGGCCCGGTCGCTGCAACTTTCAGAGCAGCATGTCTTTGATATGAAACAATTCTACTTGCCTGCGCACCACTCAAGCGCCCAAGCGCGCAGTGCCCCTAGACCGCAGCCAGCTTCTTTTGGCCGGCGTGATGCGGCTTGGGCCGGGCGCACACGAATTTGCGCCGGGTGCCACCCGAGGCATCGGTGGCCCGGCTTTGCACAACTGCTCAGATTCGCTCAGATTCAGACGCCCAGCGTTCCTTAGATTGACGCTTTCACTTGGGGACCGGCAACCGCCGGGTGAGGCCATGATTGCAGGACGCTCGTGGACTGTGCTTGATGGGCGCGGACACGAAATCGGGCGTGTCGAAGGCGATGAATTCGTCCGGTGCGGGACCAGGCTCATCTACCGCATCGATGGGCCGGCGCTGTACTCCATGGACGGCTCGGCCAGACTGATGGGCTTTATCGAAGGGACCGAGGTCAGAACCCGGCAGGGGCGGATCTTTCTCAAATTCCTCGCGCATTGAACTGCGCTGCTCTGATCTGCGCAGCACCGTGCGCATGCAGCGGCAAGCTTTCGGCCCCCTTCTGCGCCAGCCGATGACAATCTATATCAATTCATTCATAGCCAGTCGCTAAGACGCACAGATAATTGCCGGCATTCGTGTGAATTGTGAGAAGGGACCGGGCCACGTGCCACGCCCTTCGCATGCTGGAGGATTGGCAGATGAGCGCCCCGGAAATGGAGGCCATACAGGAGCGGCTGAAGAAGCTGCGGGCCGACGAGGCGCAGGTAGCCGAGCAGCTGGAACGGCTGCAGACCCAGAAGGCTGCGCTGGAGCACAGGCAGGCCATGATCCAGGGCGCCTTGGAGGTGCTGGAAGAGATGCGGCAGGAGCTGGAGCCATGAACCGCGGCAAGCCCGGTTCGTCCCCGTCCTCGTCACCGCCCGCCACTGCCCTGCCAACAACCCAGGACTGGCTGGAAAGAATTGCAGCCCTGGATGCCACGCAGCCGCCGCCTACCCCACCTCGTCCGCGCAACACCCGCAAAGCAGCGCGCCGCAAGGCGGTCACCATCGTGGCAAGGCTGGTGCTGCTGGTGCTGCTGGCCATCGCCCTGGCCGTGGCGGCGCAATTGATGTGGGTCAAGTAGCTGCCTGCGGTATACCCTCGCATCCTGGCGAAGTTCCCATATTGTTTGCATGCTCACTTGCGCCTAGCATGGAGGCACACTCAACGCAGTGGAGGTGTCATGGCCGATCCCGAAGAACCGCTGGAAATACGCTCAGAACGCTGGCAGTCGCTGAAGGGGCTGGACATCGCCTCCGTGGATCTGGGCCCCATCTGCGTGGTGCTCTTGCTGACGTTGATCTGCATGGCCGTGATGCTGCTGCTGGCCAAGTCCGGCGCCGAGCAGGTGCGGCAGGCCCAGCCATCGCCCCAGGCCAAAGGCCCTGCTCCCCGACCGCAACCGGCGCAGCCCGTGGCAGAACCCGCCCAGCAACAGACCTGGATACCGGCCTTGCGCACCTGAGCGCGGCAAGGCCGGTCCAGGCCGTAGGTAGCGCGTTCAGACCTTCATCGAACGTGTCGCAATGAAGGTCGGCACGAACTTCTCGATCACAAAACGGGCGTGGGGCTGCCAGTCCTCGTGGAAGCCCGTCAGCACAAGCCCCGCATCCAACTGCCCCCCGATCTGATCGGCCAGCGTATGGCCGAACACCAGGGCCTCGTTGCGCTCGCGCTTGGCCGCAATCGCCTCGGGCGGCAAATCCGCCACATCGGAATACGGCAGGCGCCAGGCGGGCCGCACGAGTCCTTGCTCGCGCAATGCAGGATCACGGTCCTCCACGAAGACCACCGGATTCCAGAAGCTGGACAGAAGACGCCCGCCCGTCGTCAGCACCCGCGCGCATTCACGCCATACGGGCCGCACATCGGGCACGTAGAGGTTGGAGATGGGGTGAAAGATCACATCAAAGCTGGCGTCTGCAAAGACCCCCAGATCGCGCATATCGCCCTGCACGCAGGTCAGCGCAAGGCCTTCGCGCTCGGCCACATGCCGGTCCTGCGCAAGCTGGCCGGCTGAGGCGTCGAAGACGGTGACCTGGGCGCCCGCTGCCGCAAGAATGGGCGCCTGCTGGCCGCCGCCGCTGGCAAGGCAGAGGATGCGCAGGCCGCGTACATCATCCAGCCAGCCGGCAGGCAAGGGGCCTGGCGTGAGCCGCGCCTGCCAGCTTCCGGCGCGGGCCCGTGCTATTTCGGCGCTGTCGACCGGGCGCGACCAGTCGCAGGACTTGGCAGCCTGCTGGTTCCAGGCGGCCGTGTTGTGGGCGAGGATATCGATGGATTCCGTCATGGGCACTCTTTCAAAAATTCCGAAAGGAGGCCGCACGGCGACGCCGGGTTGCGTTCAGGAAACGCAGAGCAATCAACGAACAGGCAGGAGGTGACGCAGGCGTCCGCCGTCGGCCGGCAAAGGGCTTCGGGGGATTGGTCGGACGAAGGTCCGAAGGCGTCACAGGTTCATGTCAGGCTCGCAATGGTCGCAGGAACGGAAGCAAAAATTCTAGGGTTGCCCGAAGCACGCTGTCAAACAGCTGCGGCGCCTTCCCCACACGGTCATGCAAAAGTCACAACCGTGAGACGGCCTGGCTGTAAGTTGAACACGCACCCTCGATGGCGCCGGCTTCTGCTGCGCCTTGGCGCGCCCGCTGACGACCGCCTTTTCCAACCCGGCGCCCAATGGATACCGAGGAGCAACACTTTGAAGGAGAGCTATGCGTAGTCCCAAGAAAGGCAGAGAGCCGATCCGGCTCCTGGACCTGGCCCCCGCCGTCTTCTGCATGCAGTGCGAACAGGAAAAGCCCGCCACAGGCGCCCGCCAATTCCATGCGTGGCACGTGTGCAGCGATTGCTCGCAGAAGCTGGCCCGACTCCCCACGGCGCAAGCACCCACGGCGCAAGCACCCACGGCGCACCCTGCGCACTAAGGCAAGCGATTCCCCAAAACGACAGCCCGCCAAATGGCGGGCTTTCTCATGCCCTTTCGGGCATGGGCGGGACCATGACAGTGGATCGCGCCTACCAGGGCGCAAACACCATCATCAGCGCCACGGCCACGACGGCTGCGGCGATGTACATGGTCCGCCTGGTGGCGAACCGGTTGCGGGACGACGACGTGGGCACTTGGCCAGGGGTGTTGGGAGGAGGTGTGTTCATGGCCTCAAGCATGGGTGCCGCCCAGGCACGCCCTTGTCGGACAAGCACAGGTCAGGGAATCAGCGCAAGGCAGGACCAGGCCGTCGGCATTGGCCCATGGCCCGGTGGTCTGAAAGACAAATGGCGCTGCAATCGCTAGCGTGTGCCTCAATATGGGCGGACTCCAGCAGATCAGGTGTGAACCGGTGCCGAGAAATCCCAGGCGTTTGCGGGCATGACCGCGCAAAACGCCCCTGCCAGCGTCGCGTTGTGGTGTTCCACAATCTTCTGCGCTGCAAGCTGGGGGGTGTCGGCACAAGTATGTCCATCCGCAATAAGGACGGCATCAAGGCCCAGATCGCGAGCGACCCGGCAATTGGTGTCCACGCAGTACTGAGTCTTCATGCCGGTGATGACCAGGCCGGTCACGTTGCGTGCTTGAAGCTGCTGCAACAGATCGGTGCCTGCAAAGGCGCTTGGGCGGTGTTTTTCGAACACAACCTCACTGCCGTCCAGTTGCAGTTCGGGTGCGAGTTGGGTCAGTGGGCTGCCTGGGCCAATGGGCGTTCCCACGGGACCGATGTGACGAGCCAGAAAAATTGGCGCTCCCGCACGGCGGGCCTGTGCCATCAAGGTATTGATGGTGTCCAGCACCTCGGTGCAGCGCCACATGGGTTCAGGGCCTCGGACCAGGCCGACCTGAACATCGAGGACTAACAGAGCAAACATGAGAACAACTCCTTGCGTGGTGCCGGCGACGCAAGGGCAAAAAAAAGGGCCCTGTCCATCGCTGGCGGGCCTGGGAAGTGGTTCAACTGAGACTCACGGCACTTCACACGGTCCGCAGGAAGCGGTCGTGGAGGTGGTAGTGGTGAGAGTGCAGTAAACCATGGAGTTCCATTGTAACGAGCGCCTTCGCCTGTCATCTCAGCACCTATGCGGCTTTTTTGCGTTTGTCGCGCCGCAGATCTCGCCCCTGTAGTTCCGGACGCTGTCCAGCTGTTTTCGGGGGAGACGTCAGGCAAGAACAAGCCCACTGTTAGGGCTTGTCTGCACCTCGGTGTGCTTCACCTTCTTCGACGTCTCGTCACTTCCCAGGATGACAAGGTGCTGCGTCCTTTGCGAGACCAGTTCATGGAGAACCCCCAGGCGCTGACGGATCCGGCAGCGACTACGCGGACAACAGCGCCCAGCGTTCGTGATCTCGCCAGCGACCACCGACCTTCATGAATGCGGGCGACAACCCCTCCAACTTGAAACCACAGGACTTCACCAGTGCTATGGCTGCCTTGTTCTCAGGCTGAATGTTGGCTTCCAGCCGATGCAGCTTCGAAGTCCTGAAGACCTGCTTCACGACATGCGCGAGGCCCTCCTTCATCAGGCCCTTCCCTTCGAAGCCCGAGAATGCAAAGAAGTCGATATGGGCAGAGCGGAACGGGTCCATCAGGATGTTCGTGATCTGCACGACCCCGGCAAAACCATCGCTGCGCCACTCCCAGATCACAAATGCCGCACCCGACGGCTCCTGCACGCGAGCCAGGTAGCCCTGGAACTCCTGTGCCGTGCTGGGCGGCGAAACCCATGGAGCGTGCAGTTTGCGGCTCTGTCCGACCGCGTCGATGAACTGCTGCTCCAGATCGGCGGTCAGCGTCGAAACGTAGATATCTGTGCCCATGACTTCCCTTCTCTGTGGAGAGAAAAGTGTAGCCAGCCCAGGAATCCGTCGGAAGCCCGGCAGCGCGCTTGCACCCTACAGCCTTGTCAAGTGCACCATTGAAACGACGAAGCCCGCTCGGCGCGGGCAGCCTAAGAATTCGAGTTCAAGCTCGGCGCACCATCAAGATGAAATAGCCCCCTGATTCCCCGGCCCCGTCCTATCGCTTATCTTTGAAGATAGGAACAGGACTGTGCATATGACTAGGCATACGGAGTCAATCGAGGTAGTCGTGAAGGACCAGCGCCGCAGGCGCTGGTCTCTCGCAGAGAAGGCGGCGCTGGTGCGCCGAACCTACGAACCAGGCATGAGCGTGTCATTGGTCGCTCGGCAGGAAGGCGTTTCGGCTGGACTGCTGTTCCAGTGGCGCAAGCTCGAACGGCAAGGTGCTTTGACCGCCGTCTCCGCTGGCGAGGCAGTCG
>NZ_WUMG01000043.1:0-51403 GCF_009827015.1 Delftia sp. CH05
GGGCGGGGCCGGGGGCGTCAGCCGTTCTTTTGCAGGGAGCGGATGACGCTGGAGAAGTCCAGGGCGCCGTTGCCTGCGATGGAGTGCATAGCGTACATGGCGCGGGCCATGCCGCCCAGGGGCGTGGAGGCCTTGACGGCCATGGCGTTTTCCTGGGCCAGGCCCAGGTCCTTGAGCATGAGGTCGGTGCCGAAGCCGCCTGCGTAGTTCTTGGAGGCGGGGGCGTTTTCGTGGACGCCGGGGAAGGGGTTGTATTTTTCCAGGGCCCAGTTGCCGCCCGAGCTGCGGCGCATGATTTCGCTGAGGACCTTGGGGTCCAGGCCGTTGGCCACGCCCAGGGCGATGGCTTCGCTGGTGCCGATCATGAGGATGCCCAGCAGCATGTTGTTGCAGATCTTGGCGGTCTGGCCCGCGCCCACGGCGCCGGCGTGGAAGATGTTGGCGCCCATTTTTTCGAGCAGGGGGCGGGCGCGCTCCAGGTCGGCGTCGCTGCCGCCGACCATGAAGGTGAGGGTGCCAGCAATGGCGCCGCCCGTGCCGCCGGAGACGGGTGCGTCGATGAAGGCGATGCCTGCGGCCTGTGCGGCCTTGGCGACCTTTTGGCTGGTGGCGGCGGCGATGGTGGAGCTGTCGATGATGAGCGCGCCCTTGGCAATGCGCTGCAGCAGGCCGGCCGCGCCGTCACGGCCGAGGAAGAGGCCTTCCACATGCTGGCTGGCGGGCAGCATGGAGACCACGGCTTCTGCGCCCTGCACGGCGTCCTCGGCGCTGGCGGCAATGCTCACGCCCTCTGCAGCGACCTTGGCGCAGGCGTCTTTGGAGAGGTCGAAGGCCTTGACCGTGTGGCCGGCCTTGTGCAGGTTGATGGCCATGGGGCCGCCCATGTTGCCGAGTCCGATGAATGCGATCTGCATGTGCTTGTCTCCTGTGTTGTGAAGCTTGTGGTGTGTCTCAGTGGACCGTGTCGTCGGTGTAGTTTTCGCCGGGGTCCATGTCGCCGGTGTCCTTGTCACCGTTCGCAATGTCGGCGCCGCGTTCCTTGAGCAGGGAGCGCAGGATGCCGCGGTGGCAGCGCGCCTCCTGCTCGCAATAGCAGCCGATGGCGAAGGCGCTGTGCTGCGAGAGGGCGGCCAGCAGGTCCAGGGTGCGGCTGGCGGCGGGCTCGGCCATTTCCTTGCGGAATTTGCGCACGAATTGCTGCCAGAGCTTGTCGGCCTCGGCCTGCTGGCCGTGGTCCTGCAGGCGGTGCGATTCGAGCGCGGTGTGCATGGTGTCGGGCTGGGGCGAGAGTTCGGGGTACCAGACGTCGTAGTAGTCGCGGCTGGCGAATTCGGCCTTGGGCACGCCGCGCGGCGGGCGGCGCACAGTGCCTATGCGCAGGCCTTCATCGGCGTGGCGGGGGCTGCCTAGCTGGACGATGCGGATGGGCATGGGGCTCTCCTGCAAAGGGGGCTTATTCGTCGCCGAAGATGGGGTGCTTGCGTGTGCGGCGCCCGGCCGGGGCGGGCGCCGCTGGCGGGGTCTTTGCGTCGGCGGGCGCGGGTTCGCTGGCCTGGGGTTTGCGCTTTTTCGGGGGCGTGGCCTTGGCTTGGGGGTTGAAGGCCAGGGCCTGGGCAATCCAGTGCTGCCACTGCTGGCGCGTGGCGTAGGCGGCGGGGCCGATGAAGAAGTAGCCGTCCATCTGGCCCTTGGACGATAGCGGGCGCAGGCCCGGCGTCTCGGCCACGGCCGCGTGCTGCGAGGGCGGCAGGCGCACCAGCAGTTCGTCGTCTTCCACGCCCAGGCACAGCTTGCCGTTGACCATGAAGACATGGCAGCCGAACATGCGCTTTTCCTGCACGTCGTCGCAGCCGGCCAGGGCTTCGCGCACGGCGTCTATGAGGTGCAGCGTGGTGTCGGAGAGCGGGCGGGCGGGCATGGCGCGGGCTGGATGTGGATGGATCAGCGGATCATGTCCGGCGCATCGCCTTCCAGCATGCGCCGCGCGATGATGACGCGCATGATTTCGTTCGTGCCTTCGAGGATCTGGTGCACGCGGGCATCGCGCATGAGGCGCTCCAGCGGGTATTCGCGGATGTAGCCGTAGCCGCCGTGCAGTTGCAGGGCCTCGTTGCAGACCATGAAGCCGGCATCGGTGGCAAAGCGCTTGGCCATGGCGCAGTAGGTGGAGGCGTCGCGCGCGCCGGCATCGAGCTTGGAGGCGGCCAGGCGCACCATCTGGCGCGCGGCCACGAGTTCGGTGGCCATGTCGGCCAGCTTGAACTGCAGGGCCTGGAAGCTGGCAATGGGCTTGCCGAACTGCTTGCGCTCGTGCATGTACTGCTGGGCCTGGGTGAGCGCGCCCTGGGCGGCGCCCACGGAGCAGGTGGCGATGTTGATGCGCCCGCCGTCCAGGCCCTTCATGGCGATCTTGAAGCCTTCGCCTTCGCGGCCCAGCAGGTTCTGGGCGGGAATGCGCACGTTGTCGAAGCTGATGACGCGCGTGGGCTGGCTGTTCCAGCCCATCTTCTCTTCTTTCTTGCCGTAGCTGATGCCGGGCAGGTCGGCGGGCACGGCAAAGGCGGAGATGCCGCTGGCGCCCGAGCCTGCGTCGCCCGTTCTGGCCATCAGCACCAGCATGTCGGTGCTGCCCGCGCCGCTGATGAAGGCCTTGGCGCCGTTGATGATGTATTCATGGCCCGCCAGTTCGGCCCGGGTCTTGAGCGAGCCGGCGTCCGAGCCCGCGCCGGGCTCGGTCAGGCAGTAGCTGGCCAGCTTGCGGCCGCTGGTCAGGGCCTCGCCCCATTCGGCGCGCACGGCGTCGGTGGCCCAGGTGCCCAGCATCCAGGTGGCCATGTTGTGGATGGTGATGAAGGCGGTGGTGGAGGGATCGACGGCGGCCAGTTCCTCGAAGACCATGGTGGCATCCAGGCGCGGCAGCTGCAGGCCGCCGGCGTTCTCGGGCGCGTACAGGCCGCAGAAACCCAGTTCGCCCGCCTTGGCGATGGCCTCGCGCGGGAAGATGGATTCACGGTCCCAGTGCGCGGCATGGGGCGCGAGTTCGGCCTGGGCAAAGGCGCGGGCCGATTCGGCAAAGGCGCGCTGGTCGTCGTTGAGTTCGAAGTCCATGGCTGGCTTGTCTCCTGCGTTGGGCTCTGGGGCCCTTGTTGTTCTGGGGGGGGCTGTCGGTGGCTGTGGGGGGCGTGCGGCGGTCAGTGCTGCAGCCAACGCTCCAGCGCCTGCATGCGCTCCTGTGTCGCGGCCGTGAGGCATTCGTGGTACAGGCGCGGGCCTTCAGGCTGGGTTTCGCTGTCGCGCGTGGCGGCCTTGCAGCGCGCCGTGCGGCCCTTGATCCAGCCGTTCTGGTCGTGGCGCAGGCCCGTGCGCTTGCCCTGGGGCAGTTGCTGCATGACGTCCAGGTAGCGGATGTTGAGCGCGGTGTCGGCCTCCTGGAAGGCCTGGACCGCGCAGGCATTGCGGCTGGCGGCGGCGGTGGAGGCCGGGTCGCAGGCTGCACCGGCCTGCGCGTGAAGGGTCAGGGGCAGGGCGGCCAGGGCGGTCAGCAAGGCGGCACCCAGGCCCCGGGAGAGGGAGGCGGTCATTGGAAAACGCATGCCGCCATCATCCCAGAGCCGGGGCCTGCCTCGGATCAATCCAGGCCCGCCCATCCGTGCATCAGCGCAGGCTGATGGTGGTGTTCACGCCCTGGCTGGTGGTGCTGTCGTCGAACCAGCGCGCCGTGACGGTCTTGGTCTGCGTGTAGAACAGCACGACCTGCTTGCCGTAGGGACCCAGGTCGCCCAGCTTGGAGGCGCGGCTGCCCGTGAAGGAGAACAGGGGAACCGGCACGGGAATCGGCACGTTGATGCCGACCTGGCCCACGTCGATGTCTTCCTGGAACTTGCGCGCCGCGGCGCCCGACTGCGTGAAGATGGCCGTGCCGTTGCCGTTGGGGTTGGCGTTGATGAACTCGATGGCCTCGTCCAGGCTGTCGGCAGCCGCCAGGCAGAGCACGGGGCCGAAGATTTCCTGGTCATACACGCTCATGCCGGGCTTGACGCCGCTGAACACGGTGGGTCCGACGAAGTTGCCCTTGTCGTAGCCGGCCACCTGGGGCTTGCGGCCGTCCAGCTCCAGCTTGGCGCCGTCGGCCAGGCCGCGTTCGATCAGGCTTTCCACACGCGACAGCGCCGCGCAGGACACCAGCGGGCCCACGTCGGTACCGGGCTCGGTGCCGCCGCTGACCTTGAGGGTCTTGGACTTTTCCACCAGCTCGGGAATCCACTTCTGCGCATCGCCCACCAGCACGGCCACCGACAGCGCCATGCAGCGCTGGCCTGCCGCGCCGAAGGCTGCGCCCAGCAGGGCGTTGAGCGTTTGCTCCTTGTTGGCGTCAGGCATGACGATGGCGTGGTTCTTGGCGCCCATCATGCATTGCACGCGCTTGCCGGCCAGGCTGGCGCGGTTGTAGACATGGGTGCCGACCTTGGTGGAGCCCACGAAGCTGATGGCCTTGATGTCGGGGTGGTCGCAGATGGCGTTGACCACGTCCTCGCCGCCGTGCACCACGTTGAGCACGCCGGGCGGAATGCCGGCTTCCAGCGCCAGCTCGCACAGGCGCATGGTGACCATGGGGTCCTGCTCGGAGGGCTTGAGCACGAAGGTGTTGCCCGTGGCAATGGCCATGGGGAACATCCACAGCGGAATCATGGCCGGGAAGTTGAAGGGGGTGATGCCCGCGCACACGCCCAGGGGCTGCAGCACGGAATAGGTGTCCACGCCGTTGGCCACGTTGTTGGCCAGCTCGCCCAGCTGCAGCGAGCCGATGTTGGCCGCATGCTCCACCACTTCCAGGCCGCGGAAGACATCGCCTTCCGCGTCAGGCAGGGTCTTGCCCTGTTCGGCGGTCAGCAGGGCGGCCAGCTCCTTCATGTTCTCGCGGATCAGCTGCTGCAGCTTCAGGAAGATGCGGGCGCGCTGGCCAATGGGGGTCTTGCGCCAGGTCTTGAAGGCTTCCTTGGCGTTGGCGACGGCGGCGTTGACCTCGTCGGGCGTGGCAAAGGGCACGCGGGCCAGCACTTCCTGCGTGGCCGGGTTGACCACATCGCGCCATTGGGTGCTTTGGGATTCGACCAGCTTGCCGTTGATCAGCAGCTTGACCGTGGGCGCCAAAACCTTGGCGGACGTGGATGCATTCATGGCTTGTCTCCTGTTGCGGTGGTGTCGGCCCGGCATGCCGTGCGCCGGGCGTTCATTGCATGGTAGCTGTGCGGTTTTTCGCAAGCAATGGAGATGTTTGCAGTATGCATGTGCGTTTTTGCACATCGGCATGCCAAGTCGGCCACGCCAAAAAACATGGCCTGCGGTGTTCGCAGGCCATGCGGGTTCAGGGCTTGAAGGCTCAGTCCGTACCGGTGGCCGGCAGGCGGTCGTCTGCAGCGGGACTGGAGTGGTGTACGGCGCGGGCGGCGGGCTTGAGCAGCGGCTCCAGCTTCACGCGGGCGCTGGCACCCAGGCCGGACTCCAGCTTGGTCAGCAGGCGCAAAAGCTCCTGCAGTTCCTCGTCTTCCAGCGGAGAGACCAGGCGGTGGTAGGCCTGGTCCACCAGCGGCACGCTGGCGGCCAGCAGGGCCCGGCCCTTTTCGGTGAGCGTGAGCTGGTGCTGGCGGCGGTCACGCGTGCTCAGCGCGCGGTGCACGTACTCGCGCTCTTCCAGCCCGCGCACCAGGCGCAGCGTGGTCACCTTGTCGAAGCCCATGGCGCGCGCCAGGGAGCTTTGGTCGGAGCCGGGGGAGGCGTCGATTAGCACCAGGGCGCCGTACTGGGGCGGCGTCAGTCCCAGGGGGCGGCATTGCTCTTCAAAAATGCCGACCGAAATCTGGTGGGCGCGCCGCAGCAAAAAGCCAGGGCGCTGATATAGCGGCAGTGGTGCAGGCGTCATCGTGTCCATATGCGTCTAGTATTCTTGCAGAGATGTCCAGTATTCATTCGATTTCCACCAATTGTGCCCATTCTGGTGCATGATTACCATGCGTTTGCATGCTAACTACAAAAGAGGTCTACATGCGAAATTTTGTTGGCAGACGGCAATTTTTGAAGACAAGCGGATTGGGAGTATTGGGTTTACCCGTAGCAGGCGCCATCGCCAGCACCGAGAGTGTGCCTCTGAAATTGATTGTGCCTTTCACTCCGGGGACTGGAATCGACACGATTGCGCGAACGATCGGGCCTTTGCTGGCCAAGCGCCAGGGCCGGCCCGTGGTGGTGGAGAACAAGCCGGGCGCCTCTGGAAATATCGGAACCGAGGCCGTTGTGCGCTCGCCTGCCAATGGCCAGACGCTTTTGGTGACAGTGAATACCCTGGTGATGAACGCATCGCTGTATCCCAAATTGCCATTCAATCCGCTGACGGACCTCGAGCCTGTAACGCTGACCAGCTGGGGGCAGCTGATTTTGGTGACGCCCACGGCCTCCGCCTATCAGACGGCGGCCGATCTGGTGAAGGCCGCCAAGGCCTCGCCGGGCCGCATCAATTACGCATCGCCGGGAGTGGGCACTCCGCACCATATGGCGATGGAGCTTTTCAAGAGCACGGCGGGCGTATCGATCACGCACATCCCTTATCGCGGAACAGGCCCGGCGCTGACGGACCTGCTGGGCGGCCAGGTGGAATGCATGTTCCTGCCCATTCATGTGGCATTGACGCATGTGAAGGCCGGCAAGCTGCGCGCGCTGGGCATTGGCAGCCAGCGGCGCCACCCGCTGCTGCCCGATGTGCCCACGCTCAAGGAGGCCAAGGCGGGCGATGTGAACGTGGATATGTGGTACGGCGTGTTTGCGCCGGCCGGCATGCCGGCGGACCAGGTCGATGCCCTCAATCGCGAGATCCGCGCGATTTTGGCGTCGGAGGAAGTCCGGCATGCCTTTGCGCCCCAGGGCATGGATCCGGCCGGCAGCACGCCGGCCGAGTTCAAGGCCCTGGTGCAAAAGGACGCCCGGCGCTGGGCCGATCTGGTCAAGGCGCGGGGGATTACCGCCGAGTAGGCGGGGCGGGCGCCAACAGCGCCCCTGGAGAAAGCATGGAGAGTCAGCGGATGAAAGTAGCGATCGTGGGGGGCGGCATCGGAGGCCTGTGCCTGGCATTGGCCCTGCATCAAAGAGGCATTGCCTGCGAAGTCTTCGAGGCCGTGCCCGAGGTCCGCGAGATCGGCGCGGGCATTACCCTGCTGCCGCATGCCATGCGCGAACTCAGCGACCTGGGCCTGCAGCCGCAGCTGGAGGCGCTGGCGATCGAGAACCTGGAGAGCGTGTTCTTCAACCGCTACGGCCAGTTCGTCTACCGCGAGCCGCGCGGCCGCCATGCCGGCTATGAGCTGCCCGAGCTGGGCATCCACCGTGGCCGCCTGCACCGCGTTCTCTTCGAGGCCGCCGTGCAGCGCCTGGGCACGGGCGCAGTGCACACGGGCCACCGCTGCGTGCGTGTGGACCAGTCGGCCCATGGCGCCACCGTGCATTTCGCGCCGGATGCCCAGGGCCATGTGCCGCCGTCGGCCACGGCCGACATCGTCGTGGCCTGCGATGGCGTCAACTCCGCCGTGCGGCGCCAGTTCTATCCGCAGGAGGAGCTGGCCTTCGGCGGCATCAACACCTGGCGCGGCGTCTCGCGCTTCAAGCCCATCCTCACGGGCAAGAGCTATCTGCGCATCGGCTCGGTCGATACCGGCAAGATGGTGATCTATCCCATCGAGGACAACGTCGACGGCCAGGGCATGCAGCGCATCAACTGGGTGGCCGAGATCCGCGACCCGCAGATGCGCATGAACGACTGGAACCGCGCAGGCCGCATGGAGGATGTGCTGGAGATTTTCGGCGGCTGGACCTTCGACTGGCTGGATGTGCCGGCCCTGATCCGCTCGGCCGAGACCATCTTCGAGTACCCCATGGTGGACAAGGACCCCGTGGACCAGTGGAGCTTCGGCCGCGTGACCCTGCTGGGCGATGCGGCCCACCCCATGTATCCGCGTGGCTCCAACGGCTCGGCCCAGGCCATGCGCGATGCGCGCGTGCTGGCCGACCTGCTGGCCGCCGACCCGCAAGGCGACCCGCTGGCGCTGCTGGCCGCCTATGAGGCCAGCCGCCTGCCCGCCACCAGCCAGGTGGTGCTGACCAACCGCTCCACGCCGCCCGACTTCATCATCATGAAGGCGGACGAACTCAGCGGCGGCCAGCCCTTCGGCCATATCGACGAGCTGATCAGCCAGGACGAGCTGCGCGCCATTGCCCGCCATTACGAGCAGGTGGCGGGGTTTGCGAATCCGCAGTCGCAGGGCTGAGGCAGGCGGCGGTCTCAATCCAGGCTGATATTCGCCTTCTGGATCAGCAGCTTGTACTGGTCCGCCTTCGTCCTGGCGAATTTCTCCATCTCCGGCACGTCCCAGGTGATGGGCTGGAAGGCGAAGGTGGCGAATTTCTCGCGCACCTGCGGGTCCTGCAGCACAGCGACCACGTCGGCGTGGATCTTGTCGCGCAGGGTGGCGTCCACGCCCTTGGGCGCCAGCAGGGAGACGAAGGAGTTCACGATCAGTTCGGCGGGGCCGCCCGATTCGGCCACGGTGGGTACGTCGGGCATCTGGGCGATGCGCTGGGGCGCGGCCACGGCCAGGTAGCGGATCTTGCCGGATTTGTAGATGCCCTGGCTGGAGGGGAGGCTGGCAAAGCTCCAGGCCGGATCGCCATTGGCCACCGAGGTGTAGAGCTGGCTGACCTCGCGGTAGGGCACATGGGTCATCTTGCTGCCGGTCAGGAAGTCCAGCCATTCGCCGCCCAGGTGGCCGGGGCTGCCCACGCCCCAGGAGCCGTAGCTGACCTTGCCGGGCTCGGACTTGGCCGCCTTGATCAGGTCGCCCATGCTCTTCCAGGGCGAGTTCGTGGGCACGGCCACGAAAAAGGGCGTGAGGAACAGCGGCGCCACCGGGTCGAAGTGCTGCAGCGGATGGAAGTTGCGCTGCTTGTAGAGGTAGGGCAGGGCGGAGACATGTTCGCTGTCGAGCTGCAGCAGCGTGTAGCCGTCGGGCTTGGCGCGGCGTGCGGCTTCGATGGCGACAAAGCCGCCGCCGCCTGGGCGGTTGTCCACGGTCACGCCCTGCTTCCAGCGGGCGGAAAGCTTTTCTCCCACGATGCGCAGCACGGCGTCCGGGCCGCTGCCCACGGCAAAGGCCGTGATCACGGTGACGGGGCGCGTGGGAAAGCTGGCGGCGCTGCTGGAGCCTGCCTGCGCCCAGGCGCAATGCAGCGGGGCGATGGAGGCCAGCAGCAGGGCGGCGCCTGCGAGGGCCTTGCGGCGGGAGGGGGCGGTGCCGAGGCGGCTGGATGGGGATGCTTTCACAGTCTGTCTCCTGTTRGATCTGCTTTTTTCACTGCTTGCAATGCCCCGGTCCTTCTGGCGAGGACTCGGGGCGGGTTAGGGCTGCCGGCAAAGGTGCGGCGGGGTTCAGGCGAGGTTCAGCCGGCGTCAGGCTGGGCCAGGGGCGCGGCCTGCGCAAAGGCGGGCAGGGCCGCGCAGGCCCTGTCCACTGCGCTGATCAGCGGCCAGCGGTCCAGGTCCACGCCAAAGCGGCGTGCGCTTTCGATCTGGGGAACCAGGTAGACATCGGCCAGCGTGGGTGCGTGGCCGAAGCAGAAGTCGCCGCGCCGCGTGTCTTGCGCCAGCAGGGCCTCGATGGCGTCGAAGCCGTCGGCAATCCAGGTGGCGCACCAGGCATTGATGGCGGCTTCGTCCGCACCGAACTGGCGGCGCAGGGTCTGCAGGATGCGGCGGTTGTTGATGGGATGCACGTCGCAGCCCACGATGGCGGCCAGCGCGCGCACCTGGGCGCGGTCCTCGGGGTCGGCGGGCAGCAGCGGCGGCTCGGGGTGGCGCTCTTCCAGCCATTCGATGATGGCCGGCGACTGGATCAGCGTGCGGCCATCGTCCAGCGTCAGCGCCGGCACCAGGCCCTGCGGGTTGACCTGCTTGAACGGCGCCTGGGCCTGCTCGTCCACGCGCAGGTCCACGGGGAAGTAGTCAGGGCGCAGGCCCTTGAGGTGGAGCGCGATGCGCAGGCGGTGCGAGGTGCCGCTGCGGAAAAAGCTGTAGAGCTTCATGGTGGTGGTCTCCCCGGTCTTATTCAGGCTGGCCCACGGTGAGCGCGATCTCGCCCACGCCCTGCACATGGCCGGTGATGCGGTCGCCCGGCAGCACGGCGCCCACGCCTTCGGGCGTGCCCGTGTAGATGAGGTCGCCGGGTTGCAGGTGATAGAACAGCGAGAGGTCGGCAATGATTTCGCGGATGTTCCAGATCAGCTTGTCCACGTCGGACTGCTGCCTGGTCTCGCCATTGACGGCCAGTGCAATGGCGCCGGATTCGATCACCTGGCCCGGCATGGGCACGATCTCGCTGGCTACCGAGGACTGCTCCACATCCTTGCCCAGGTCCCAGGGCCGGCCCTTGTCGCGCGCCACCAGCTGCAGGTCGCGGCGCGTCATGTCCAGCCCGCAGGCGTAGCCGTAGATGTGTTCATGCGCCTGGTCCGCCGCAATGCGAAAGCCCGCCTTGCCGATGGCCACCACCAGCTCCATCTCGAAGTGGTAGTTGTTCGTCTCGGGCGGGTAGGCCACGGTGGCACCCGATTCGGTCAGCGTGGACGGCGCCTTGGTGAAGTAGAAGGGCCGCTCCACGCTTTTGTCCACGGGGCGGCCCATCTCGACGGCATGGGCGTGGTAGTTGCGGCCCACGAAGAACAGGCGGTTCACGGGCAGGCGCTGCGTGCTGCCGCGCACGGGCAGGGATTGGACGGGGGGCGGGGTCCAGAGGTATTGGGGGGCGGTCATGGTATTGGCGATGGGGGCGTAAAGAGACATCGGAGGATTCAAGGCCGGACCTCGTAGAGGCCCAGCTTTCGGTGCAAAGGCGCCTCGTCGGCCAGGAAGAGGAAGGCGGGCTCGCTGGCGCTGGCATTGGTCAGCGTGGCGGGCGCCCAGCCGGGCACGCAGCAGGTGTCGGCCGGGGCCAGGTCGAAATGGCGGTCCACGGCGGCCACGCTGGCGCCGCCCTCGATGACATGGAACACGCAGGCCGGCGAGCGCGCGGGCAGCTGCAGCGTCTGGCCCGGGCGCAGCATCAGCGCGTAGAAGCCCAGGATGTTTTCGCAGTCGGCCCCGGTCTCGGGGTTGGTGTAGGCCAGCTGCACGCAGTCCAGGTCGGGGCGGTCGGCGGCCAGCTCCAGCAGCGCGGCGCGGGCATCCTTCCACGGGTAGCGCAGCATGGGGTAGGCCTTGGCGCTGCGGGCGAACACCTGCGTGGGTGCCAGGCCGCCGCGCGCATATGCCCGGTCGCCACGGCCGGGCAGGGCGGGCTGGCGCGGGCCGTCCACGTGGTAGGTGACTTCCAGGTAGTAGGCCAGGGGCAGGTCCAGCACATCGAGCCAGACCACGGGCTCGTCGCCGTCATGGCCATGCTCGTGCCACAGGCCCGTGGGCGTGAGGATCAGGTCGCCGCGCTCCATAGGGCATTTCTCGCCGTCGACCAGGCTCCAGGCGCCCTGGCCTTCCACCACCATGCGCACGGCATTGGGCGTGTGGCGGTGCGAGGGCGCCCACTCGCCGGGCAGCAGCAGCTGCATGCCCAGGTAGATGGAGGAGCTGGCCTGCATCTTCTCCAGCCCATGGCCGGGGTTGGCCAGCACCAGCACGCGGCGCTCGGCCTTTTCGATGGGCGTCAGCTCGCCGGCCTGCATCAGCAGCGGACGGATGGCCTGGTAGGGCCAGGCAATCGGCTGGGTGCGCGGGCGCGGCGTGTGCGGCGGCATCACGTTGCGCAGGCTGGGCCACAGCGGCACCAGGTTGTTGCGCGCGAGTTCGTCGCGGTAGTCCTGGGGCAGGTCTTCCAGGCGGCCAAGTTCTTGCATGGCGGTCTCCTTGTGTTCAGTCTTCGGCGAGGCAGGTTTCGGCCTTCCAGCCGTACAGCCATTCCATGGCGTCGTAGAAACGCTGGGGCGTGCGGCCCTTCCAGAGGTCGTTGCGCACCAGGCGCTCCACGCCGCTGGCGTGGAAGATGCGGCCCATCTCGCGCGCGGACAGCACCACGCGCGCCGTGCGGGCGATGCGCGAGCGCTCGTACAGCCGCAGCGCCTGCGGCCAGTCGTTGCCGCAGCGCTTGAGCGCCTGGCCCAGCGTCACGGCGTCTTCCAGCGCCATGCAGGCGCCCTGGGCGATGTACTGCAGGGTAGGGTGGGCCGCATCGCCCAGCAGCGTGGCGCGGCCGAAGCTCCACTGGCCAATGGGCTCGCGGTCGGCCGTGGCCCAGCGCTTCCAGCTTTTGGGCAGGTCTATGAGCTGGCGTGCGCGCGGGCAGCAATCCCGGTAGTAGCTTTGCACCTCTTGGCGGCTGCCTTCGCGCACGCCCCATTCCTCCTGCTCGCGGCTGTGGAAGGTGACGACCACGTTGTACTGCTCGCCGCCGCGCAGCGGGTAGTGCACCAGGTGGTAGTTGGGGCCGACCCAGATGCTGGCCGCGTTCCAGCGCAGGTCCTCGGGGAAGTCGTTCTTCTCCACCACGGCGCGGTACACCACGTGGCCGGAGACACGCGCCGCATCGCCCACGTACTGCTGGCGCACCACGGACTTCACGCCATCGGCGCCGATCAGGGCCTGGCCCACATGGACCTGGCCGTGCTGGTCGCGCACGGTGACGGTGTCACCCTCCTGCTGCACGGCTTCGATGCGCGTGCCCGTCAGCGTCTCGATTTGGCCGTGGGTGCGCGCGCCTTCAAGCAGCGAGGTGTGGATGTCGGCGCGGTGGATCACCGCATACGGGTTGCCGAAGCGGGCGCGAAACGCCTCGCCCGTGGGAATGCGGCCGACCAGCCGCTCATCGAGCGCGTCGTGCATCACCATCTCGTCGGTATAGACGGCGCGGCCACGGGCCAGCTCGCCAATGCCCAGCGCGTCGAAGGCCGCGAATGCGTTGGGCCCCAGCTGTATGCCGGCGCCGATCTCGCCCAGCTGCGGCGCCTGCTCCAGCACCTTGACGGCGAATCCCTGGCGCGCCAGGGCCAGCGCGGCCGCCACGCCGCCAATGCCGCCGCCTGCCACAAGAACGGGCAGCGCCCGGGAAGAAATGCTGGTGCTCATGGATGTCCTGTGCTTCGTGGTGCGTGTCGCCAGCCTGCGGGTCAGCTGCGTCGCGACTAATTAAACAGTATGCTGACGATGAGTGTAGTGTTGATTTGCATCAGGCCAGCCTGGGGTTTCCCTGGATGCAGGCAAAACGGCGGTGGACAGCGTGTCCGGGTGAATCACCTGTCCGCGAGCCAACGCCAACGGAGGGCGCGGTTCATGCGAACATCTGCGCTTGCCCGCAGGGACCCGGAAAAGAGCGCAATGGCCATGGACTACCAACCCGCAGAACTAGAAAACTACCCCGGCTACCACATCCGCCGCCTGCAGCAGATCGCGGTAGCCGTCTTCATGGAAGAGACCCAGGAATTCGGCGTGACCCCCGTGCAGTACGCGGCGCTGTCTGCCGTGCTGCGCCAGCCCGGCGTGGACCAGCGCACGCTGGCGCGGATGATCGGTTTCGACACCTCCACCATTGGCAGCGTCATCGACCGGCTGGAGGCGCGCGGCCTCATGGTGCGCAACACCAGCCCGGCCGACCGGCGCGTGCGCCTGCTGTCGGTCACCGCAGAAGGCGCCGCGCTGCTGGCCGCTGCCGAGCCCTCGGTGCTGCGGGCCCAGCAGCGCATGCTGGAGCCGCTGCCGCAGGAGCAGCGGGGCCTGTTCATGGACATGATGGCCGTCCTGGTGCGGCAAAACGACGAGCTGGCGCGTGCGCCCAGCACGCTGGCCGCGCGCCGCGCCGCAGCCGACTGAGGCGGCCTCGACCCATGGACTGGGACCACCTGAGATTCTTTGGCGAGCTGGCGCGCAGCGGCAGCATGGCCGCCGCCGCGCGGCAACTGGGCGTGGAGCACACCACGGTGTCGCGCCGCATCCAGGCTCTGGAAAAGCAGCTGGGGGCCGTGCTCTTCGAGCGCGAGGCGGGCCAATGGCGGCCCACGGAGGCCGGCCGACAACTGCTGGGTGTGGCAGACGCCATGCAGCGCGCCGCAGCCGGGCTGGACCGCATGCCGCTGGCGGCCGAATCCGCCAGCCAGGGCCCGTCCGGCCTGGTGCGCGTGGGCGCCACGGAGGGCTTCGGCACCCAGCTGCTGGCCCCGCAGCTGGCCGCGCTGACGCAGCGCCATCCGCTGCTGAGCATCGACCTGCTGGCCCTGCCGCGCCTGCTGCACCTGTCGCGGCGCGAGGCCGACATCGTCATCTCTCTGGAGCGCCCCACGCGCGGCTCGGCCGTGGTCACCAAGCTCACGGACTACCGGCTGTTCCTCTACGGCCAGCGCGAATACCTTGCGCGCCGTCCGCTGGTGGCGCGCACCGAGGACCTGCGCCACCACAGCTTCATCCACTATGTGGACGACCTGCTGTTCACGCGCGAGCTGCAGCTGCTGTCCACCCTGTTCCAGCCCGAGCGCTTTGCCTTTCGCAGCACCAGCATCACCGCCCAGTACGAGGCCGTGCGCGCCGGCGCCGGCCTGGCCGTGCTGCCCGCCTTCATCGCCGACCGCGACCCCGTGCTCAGCCGCGTGCTGCCCGCCGAGGCCTGCTTCACCCGCACCTTCTGGATGAGCATGCCCTCGGATGCCCGGCAGGTTCAGCGCATCGAAGCGGTCTGGGGGTTTCTGAGGGAGGCTGTGCAGGGGATGCGGGAACTGCTCAGTCCCCGGAGTTGAAGTGGCCCGAAACTGAAAGGAGTGCACATGTCGCGTGAAATCAGGCTACCGCACCCAGGAGAAATCCTGATGCAGGAGTGGCTCGAACCCATGGGCCTGAGCCAGTACGCGTTGGCAAAGGCCATCGATGTGCCGCCCCGGCGCATCAACGAGATCGTGAAGGGCATGCGCGGCATCACGGCGGATACGGCGCTGCGCCTTGCGGTCTTCTTTGGCACGGACGCGCAAAGCTGGCTCAACCTGCAGTCCGACTACGACCTTGCCGAAGCCCGCGATGCCATGGCGGACGTGCTGGCGCGAATCCAGCGGTTTGAGCCCACGCATCCCTGAGCGACCTCAGGACGCCCTCTGCCGTCCGCAGCATGATGCGTCTCCGGCGGTGGTTTGCCCCTGCCGCTATACTGCCCGCCCCGAATCTCGTCATCCGACAGCAGGATCTTCCGGCATGCGCCTCCAAGCCCTTTTGCGTCCACTGGTGTACCTGAGCCTGGCGGGGCTGGCCGCTTGCGGCAGCAACCCGCCCAGCCCCTCGGCGGCCACGCCCGAGTCCACGCCCACCGCGCCGGGCACACCCGTGGCACCCATCAGGATCGGCCTGGCTCTGGGCGGTGGGGCCGTGAAGGGCTTTGCCCATATCGGCGTCATCAAGATGCTGGAAGCCAATGGCCTTGCGCCTGCGGTGGTGTCCGGCACCAGCGCGGGCAGCGTGGTGGGGGCGCTGTATGCGAGCGGCATGAACGCCTTCGAGCTGCAGGAAAAGGCCGTGGCGCTGGATGAGACCAGGATCCGCGACCTGCAGCTGTCCTCGGGCGGCCTGCTGGTGGGCCAGAAGCTGGAAGACTATGTGAACGAACAGGTGGGCCGCAAGCCGCTCGAGCAACTGGCCAAGCCCTTCGTGGCCGTGTCCACGCGGCTGGAAGACGGCGAGCGCACCGTGTTCGCGCGCGGCAATACGGGGCAGGCGGTGCGTGCCTCCAGCAGCATTCCGGGTGTGTTCCAGCCCGTGGCCATAGGCAAGTTCCACTTCGTCGATGGCGGCATCACCAGCCCCGTGCCCGTGGACGCCGCGCGCCAGCTGGGCGCCGACCTGGTGATTGCCGTGGACATCTCCAACAAGGCCCGTGGCAAGGCGCCCGAGAACATGCTGGGCGCACTGGGCCAGTCCATTGCCATCATGGGCCAGAAGCTGGGCCAGGCCGAGCTGGCCCGCGCTGACATCACCATCCGCCCCAAGGTGCTGGACATCGGCCCGGCCGACTTCACCCAGCGCGCCAGCGCCATTCTTGAGGGCGAAAAGGCCGCCGTGGCCGCCATGCCCCAGATCCGCGAGCGCATCGCTCAGCTGCAGGCCGAGCGTGCCAAGGCCGCGAAGCTGGCGCAGCAAAAGGCGGCCGAAGCCCAGCACCAGGCCTGCCTGGACCAGCGCTCGCGCATGCAGAAGCTGGCGGAGATGGCGGGTATGGAAGAGGCATGCAACAAGCCCTGAGGGCCGGGGCATTGCGATGAATGGAGCGCTGCACAAAGGTGCAATGCTTTGTCGCTTCGTTTGTAAATAAATGTATACAATCCTCCGCTGATTGAAATCCGGGCGTGTTTGCCATGGGCTTTGTTCAGTCAGTCAATCTCAATAATTTGAGCATCGGAGGGAGAAGAAATGACAAAGATCGCCGTAGTCGCGCTTGCCAGCTTTCTGTTGGTGGGCTGTGCATCCGTGAAGATGGAAAGCAAGGAAGCTTCGCAAAAAGCCAAGGAGTTCAACCCGCCGACCGCTGGCAATTCAGGCCTCTACATTTACCGGGACAGCGTGGTGGGCCGGGCTCTCAAGAAGGATGTCTGGGTCAACGAAAAGTGCGTTGGCGAGACCGCTCCCGACGTCTTTTTCTACACGGAAGTGGCGGGCAACCAGAACCATACCGTCTCCACCGAGTCCGAGTTCTCGCCCAATACGCTGCCGTTGGCGACGGAAACCGGCAAACACTATTTCGTGCGGCAGTACATGAAGATCGGTGTTTTTGTCGGAGGCGCCAATCTGGAGCTGATTCCCGAGACCGAGGGCAAGGCTGCGGTAACCAAGCTGGAACTGGCCACAAGCGGCACCTGCAGCAAATAACTGCCACTTCAAAGTACAGCTTTCTCGCTATGGCTGTCGCGCACCCCCCGGGTACATGGCCGGGCGGTGCGCTCGCATGATCATCTTTTACCCATACACCGGATACCGACGGCACAGCTCCGTCACCTGATCGCGCACCTGCGCCGCTACCTTGGCAAAGCGGTCGCCCTCCAACGCATCGAGCACATCGCACAGCCAGCCGGCCAGCTGTTCGCACTGCGCCTGGCCGAAGCCGCGCGTGGTGACGGCGGGCGTGCCTATGCGCAGGCCCGAGGTCACGAAGGGCGAGCGCGGGTCGTTGGGCACGGTGTTCTTGTTGGTGGTGATGTGCGCCTCGCTGAGCGCGGCGTCGGCGTCCTTGCCGGTGTAGCTGCGGTCGGACAGGTCGATCAGCATCAGGTGGTTGTCCGTGCCGCCCGAGACGATGCGGTAGCCGCGCTGCTGGATCACGGCGGCCATGGCGCGGGCGTTGGCCAGCACCTGGCGCTGGTAGGCCTTGAAGCCGGGCTGCAGCGCCTCCTTGAAGGCGACGGCCTTGGCGGCGATCACATGCATCAGCGGCCCGCCCTGCGCGCCGGGGAACACGGCCGAGCTCAGGCGGCGGTTGAAGGTTTCGTCCTGTCCCTTGGACAGGATCAGGCCGCCGCGCGGGCCGCGCAGCGTCTTGTGCGTGGTGCTGGTGACCACATGCGCGTGGGGCAGGGGGCTGGGGTATTCGCCCGCAGCCACCAGGCCTGCGACATGGGCCATGTCCACCCAGAACACGGCGCCCACCTTGTCGGCAATGGCGCGCATGCGGGCCCAGTCCTTGTGGCGCGAGTAGGCAGAGAAGCCGCCGATGAGCATGCGGGGCCGGTGCTCCAGGGCGATGCGCTCCATCTCGTCGTAGTCGATCAGGCCCGTGGCGGGGTCCAGGCCGTAGGGGACGATGCGGTAGTGGCGGCCCGAGAAGTTGGACGGGTTGCCATGCGTCAGGTGGCCGCCCTGGGCCAGGTTCATGCCCATGACGGTGTCGCCGGGCTGGGCCAGCGCCAGGAACACGGCGGCATTGGCCTGGGCGCCGGCATGGGGCTGCACGTTGGCGTAGTCGCAGTCGAACAGCGCCATGGCGCGTTCCACGGCCAGGCGCTCGGCCACGTCCACGTTCTCGCAGCCGCTGTAGTAGCGCTTGCCGGGGTAGCCCTCGGCGTACTTGTTGGTGAAGACCGAGTTCTGCACCGCCATCACCAGCGGGCTGGCGTAGTTTTCGGAGGCGATGAGTTCCACATGGTCTTCCTGGCGGCGTTTCTCGCTCTGGATGGCCTTGGCCAGCTGCAGGTCGAAGTCGGCCAGGGTCAGGGATGCGTCGTACATGGGTGAATGGTTCCTGTATGGGGGCAAGGGCTGTAGGGAGCGATGGTCATGCAGCCGCCAGCTGGCCTGCGGCGGGTGCGCCTGCCTGCGCGGCGCTGGCCGACTCCAGCAGGCAGGCCAGGCGGGCGACGATGTCGTCGATCTGGCGCTCGTCGCAGATCAGCGGCGGCAGCAGGCGGATGGTGGATTCGCGCGTCACCGTGATCAGCAGGCGCTGCTGGGCCAGCGCGCGGCCCACCAGGTCCTGGCAGTTGCGGTTCAGCTCGATGCCCACCATCAGGCCCTGGCCGCGCACGGCCAGCACGTCGGGGTGGCCGTGCAGCGCCTGCTGCAGGCCGTTGAGCAGGCGCCGGCCCAGTTGCCTGGCGCGGCCGGGGATGTCCTCGGTCTCCATGATGTCCAGCACCGTGCAACCCACGCGGCAGGCCAGCGGGTTGCCGCCAAAGGTGGAGCCATGCTGGCCGGGCGAGATCAGGTCGGCCGCAGGCCCGCGCGCCAGGCAGGCGCCGATCGGAATGCCGTTGCCCAGGGCCTTGGCCAGGGTCATCACATCGGGGGCGATGCCCGCGTGCTGGTGGCCGAACCAGGCGCCGGTGCGTCCCAGGCCGGTCTGGATCTCGTCCAGCATCAGCAGCCAGCCGTGCCGGTCGCACAGGCTGCGCAGCTGGCGCAGGTAGTCGGGGCTGGCCAGGCGGATGCCGCCTTCGCCCTGCACGGGCTCGATCAGCACGGCCACGATGTCGCCATGCTGGGCGGCGGCGTGGTGCACGGCCGCGATGTCGTCATAGGGCACGCGCACGAAGCCCGGCATCAGCGGCTCGAAGCCGCGCTGCTTGGCCGGGTTGCCCGTGGCCGACAGCGTGGCCAGCGTGCGGCCGTGAAAGCCGTTGTCCATCACCAGGATCTGCGGCCGCGCCACCTGCCTGCGGTGGCCGTGCAGGCGCGCCAGCTTGAGCGCGGCCTCGTTGGCCTCGGCGCCAGAGTTGCAGAAAAAGGCCGTCTCCATGCCGGCCAGGGCGCACAGGCGCTGGCCCAGGCGTTCCTGCCAGTCGATGCGGAACACGTTTGAGGTGTGCAGCAGCAGGCCGGCCTGCTCGGCGATCACGGCGGCGATCTCCGGGTGCGCGTGGCCCAGGGCGGTCACGGCCACGCCCGCAATGGCGTCCAGGTATTCGGTGCCGTGCTCGTCCCAGAGCCGGGCCCCACGGCCACGGACGAAGGAGACGGGCTGGCGGGCATAGGCCTTCATCAGGCGGGAATCAAGGGGTTGCATGGCTTTTTGCATGTCAAGGTCCTCAAGCGGGGTCAGGGTTGAATCGAAAAGGGTGGCGAGGGGGCGCGTTCAGGGCAGCGCCAGGGCGGCGGGATCAGGGCCGCCGGCGGGCCAGTAGAAGCTGTCCGGCTGGGCGCGGGCGCCGAAGATGGCCTGGCCCACGCGCACCACGGTGGCGCCTTCCTCGATGGCGATCTCGAAGTCGCCGGACATGCCCATGGACAGCTCCTCCAGCGAGATGCCCGCCGGCGCGCCCTGGCGCAGCTGGTCGCGCAGGCTGCGCAGCAGCACGAAGCACTGGCGCACGCGCTCGGCCTCGCTGGAGAACAGGGCCAGCGTCATCAGGCCGCGCACGCGCAGCGCACTGAAGGCGGGCAGGGCCTGGAGGAATCCCTGCACCTCGTCGGGCGGCAGGCCGTACTTGCTGGCCTCGCCCGAGGTGTTGACCTGCACGAACACGTCCAGCGCCCGGCCTTCGGCCTGCAGGCGGCGGTCCAGCGCCTCGGCCACGCGCAGGTTGTCCAGCGCCTGGAACTCGCTGGCAAAGCGTGCCACGAGCTTTGCCTTGTTGGTCTGCAGGTGGCCGATGACGGACCACTGCAGATCGGCCAGGTCCTGCATGGCCTCCCATTTGCCGAAGGCTTCCTGCACCTTGTTCTCGCCCAGCATGCGGCAGCCCGCCGCGTGGGCCAGGCGCAGGCTGGATTCGGGCTTGGTCTTGCTCACGGGCAGCAGGCGCACGCTGGCCGGGTCGCGCCCTGCGCGGCGGCACGCAGCGGCCATGCGCGCCTGCACGGTAGCCAGGTTGTGCCGGAAATCGTCCACCGTCTCGGCCTGGGGGTAGCGGCCGTGCTGGTCGTGGCGGGTCAGGGTGTCGGCGGCTTGGGCGGTGCCGCCGGTGGTGTCTTGTGTCGCAAGCATGGTTTCAGCTCCTTTTGATGGCGGCATCGGCGGCGGGCACGTTGCCGGTGCCCGCCTCGCTGCGTGCGGTCCGGCGCGGCCACTGGCCGTTGAGCACGGCATGGGCCACCAGGCCGATGACCAGGCCCCAGAAGGCGCCGCCTATGCCCAGCATGGAAATGTTGGCGGCGGCGGCCAGGAAGGTGATCAGCGAGGCCTCGCGGGTTTTGGCGTCGGCCAGCGCATTGGCCAGGCTACCGCCGATGGTGCCCAGCAGCGCCAGGCCCGCCAGCGTGGTGATGAAGGTGGCCGGGAACGCCATGAACACGGCCGCCAGCGTGACGCCGAACACACCCACCAGGATGTAGAACACGCCCGCTGCGATGCCCGCGATCCAGCGCCTGGACGGCTCTTCATGCGCCTCCTTGCCCGTGCAGATGGCGGCCGTGATGGCGGCGATGTTGAAGGCGTGCGAGCCGAACGGCGCCATCAGCAGCGAGCCCAGGCCCGTCAGCGTGACGATGGGGTTGGCGCTGGTCCTGAAGCCGTCGTTGCGCAGCACCAGCATGCCGGGCATGTACTGGCCGGTCAGCGTGATCAGGAACAGCGGCAGGGCCACGCTGAGCAGGGCGTTGAGCGTGAACTCGGGCCGCGTGAACACGGGCGCCGCGAATTGCAGCTGCAGCCCGGACAGGTCCACACGGTCCTGCGCCAGCAGGAACGCCAGGCCCAGCGCCAGGATGCCGACCACCGCATAGCGCGCCGTGAGCCGCTTGAGCAGAACGTAGGCCACGATCAGCAGGCCGGCCAGCACCGGGTCCACGCTCATGCCGCCAAAGGCCTTGATGCCGAACTGCAGCAGGATGCCCGCCAGCAGGCCCGAGGCCACGCCGGGCGGAATCAGCCGGATCACGCGCTCGAACCAGCCCGACAGTCCCAGCACCACGAAGGCCGCGGCCGACACCACATAGGCGCCCACGGCCTCGGCATACGGCGTGGTGGCCAGGGCCGTCACCAGGAAGGCGGCGGCCGGCGTGGACCAGGCCGTGATGATGGGCTCGCGCGAGAGCCAGCTGAGCACCAGCCCGGTGACGCCCACGCCAATCGAAATAGACCACACCCACGAAGCCGTGAGTTCCGGGCTCAGGCCGGCCACCTTGGCGGCCTGGAACACCAGGATGAAGGTGCCGCCGTAGTTGACGATGACCGAGATCAGCCCGGCCACCACGGGGTGGATGAGGTCGCTGAAGCGAAGGGGTGAGTGTGTGTCTGATGAAGGCATGGTCTTCTCGTTTTCCTTGGGGGTTGGATTCCTGGCTGTCTGGGGAAAGGGGTATTTGAGCGCCGAAGTGGACTGAATGATCCATACACTTCGCTTTCTTGTTGCAGACCACTTTGCAATGGGCGCGCAGCATTTGCATCAGTACAATGGCCTGCCCAAGAGGTGCAATGAGATGAAAGGCGGCAGACCGTATGAGCAAGACCTTCGAGCTTGAGACCCTGAAGATCCGCATGGGAGATGCCGACCTGCGCCAGCTGGACCTGCACCAGCGGGTGCAGCGCGCCATGCGTGCGCTGATCCTGGATGGGGCGCTGCTGCCGGGCCTGAAGCTGCCGGCCACGCGCTCGCTGGCCGACTCGCTGGGCATTGCCCGCGACACGGTGGAGAACGCCTACACCCAGCTGCACCGAGACGGCTTCATCGTGCGGCGCCAGGGATCGGGCAGCTATGTCTCCGAGACCATCGGCACCGAGCTGCGGGGCCGGGCGGCGCGCCGCGGCCGCTTGCCCGAGCACGAGCGCAGCGCCCATGCGGCCGGTGCGGCCGGTGCTGTCGGTGCCATAAGGGCCGGTGCCGGCCTGAGCCGGCGCGGCCAGGCCATCGTCGATGGCGGCGGCATCGCCGACCAGCAGACCATTCGGGCCTTTGCCACCGGCCTGCCCGAGACGCGCACTTTTCCCACCGATGTCTGGGAGCGGCTGCAGCGGCAGGCGCTCAAGGACTACCGGGCCAGCGTCCTGCTGCACGGCGACCCGCAGGGCGCCGAGCCGCTGCGCAAAGCCATTGCCACCTACCTCAATCTGGAGCGCGGCGCCAAGGTGGACGCCGGGCAGATCGTGGTGCTCAGCAGCACGCGGCAGGCGCTGTTCCTGTGCGCGCAGCTGCTGGTGGATGCGGGCCGGCCCATCCTGCTGGAGAATCCGGGCTACTTCGGCGCCCGCAAGGCCTTCGAGTCGGCCGAGGCCAAGGTCCTGCCCATCGACGTGGACGCGCAAGGCATTCGCACCGACCTGCTGCATGCCGACCGCAGCGGCGCCACCTGCGTCTATGTCACGCCATCGCACCAGTACCCCACGGGCGTCACCATGCAGCTGGAGCGGCGGCTGGACCTGATCCGCTGGGCATTCGAGCGCGAGCGCTGGATCATCGAGGACGACTACGACAGCGAATTCCACTACGACGGCATGCCCACCGCCTGCGTGCAAGGCCTGGACAAGCACGCGCGCACCATCTACATCGGCACCTTCGGCAAGACCCTGTACCCGGGCCTGCGCATGGGCTACATGGCCTTGCCGCAGGAGCTGGTGCGCGCCTTTGTCCAGGCGCGCAGCATCATGGACGGGCACACGCCCCAGATCCAGCAGCTGACGCTGGCGCGCTTCATGGAGGACGGCCACTACAACTCCCACGTGCGGGCCATGCGCAAGCTGTATGCGGGGCGGCGCGAGGTCATCCTCGAATCCATAGGCAGGCACCTGGCCGGCATCGTCACCGCGCCACGGCCCCAGGGCGGCATGCAGGTGCCTTGTCTGCTGGAGCCCGGCTGGTCCGAGGAAGACACCATCCGCCGCGCCGCCGCGGCCGGCGTGCTGCTGCAGGGGCTCAGCCGCCTGTACGCGGGCGAGCAGCGGCAGGCGGGCTGGCTGCTGGGCTATGCCTCGCTCACGGCCTACGAGATCGAGGCCGCCGTGCTGCGCCTGGCCAACGCGCTGCGAAAACCCTGACAGGTTGGGAGACGCCGGACGCTGCATGCCTCAGTAGGGCAGGGGAAAGCGCGCGGTCAGGTCGGACACGCCTTCGTGGATGGACTTGAGCGTGCGCGCGTTCATGGTGCCGCTGCGTATGCCGCCCAGCGTGGCAAGAATCATGTCGCCGATCTCGCGGAACTCGTCGGCGCCCATGCCGCGCGTGGTGCAGGCCGCGCTGCCCACGCGGATGCCCGAGGTCACCAGTGGCCGCGCGCCATCGCCGGGCACGGCGTTCTTGTTGACCGTGATGCCGATCTGCTCCAGCGCCGTTTCGGCGGCCTTGCCCGTCAGCTCCCAGGGGCGCAGGTCGATCACGCCCAGATGGCAGTCCGTGCCTGCGGACACCACGGACAGCCCGCCCTGCGACAGCCGGTCGCACAGCACGCGGGCGTTGTCCACCACGGCCCGCGCATAGGTACGGAAGGCGGGCTTGAGCGCCTCGCCCAGCGCCACCGCCTTGGCCGCCACCACATGCATCAGCGGCCCGGACTGCAGGCCCGGAAACACGGCGGCGTCTACGCGCCTGGCGATCTCGGCGTCGGCCGAGAGGATCATGCCGCCGCGCGGCCCGCGCAGCGTCTTGTGCGTGGTGGTCGTGGTCACATGGGCGTGCTCCACGGGCGAGGGGAACACGCCCGCGGCCACCAGCCCCGCCACGTGCGCGATGTCGGCCATGAAGATGGCGCCCACCCGGTCGGCAATGCGCCGGAACTCGGCCCAGTCCATCTGCCGTGAATAGGCCGAGCCTCCGGCAATGATGAGCCTGGGCCGCTCCTTCAGCGCAATGCGCCGCACCTGGTCCATGTCGATGAGTTGGGAGCGGGCGTCCACCTCGTAGCTGATGGACTGGAACCACTTGCCCGACACGCTCACGCTGGAGCCGTGCGTCAGGTGCCCGCCCGAGCGCAGGTCCAGCCCCATGATCTTGTCGCCGGGCTCCAGGAACGCCAGGTACACGCCCTGGTTGGCCTGGCTGCCCGAGTGCGGCTGCACGTTGGCGTGCGCGCAGCCGAACAGCGCCTTGGCACGCGCAATGGCCAGGTTCTCCACGGCATCGGCATTGGCGCAGCCGCCGTAGTAGCGCACGCCCGGATAGCCCTCGGCGTATTTGTTGGTCAGCACCGAGCCCTGCGCCTCCATCACCGCGCGGCTCACGAAGTTTTCAGAGGCAATCAATTCAATCGAACGCGCCTGCCGTGTCCGCTCGGCCGCTATGGCGTCCCAGGCCTCGCTGTCCGCGTGTTGGAGTTCCAGGGAATTGATTCTGGGGAGCGATAAATCGTCCATGTCGCATTGGCTGTCTTGGAGGCGCTGAAGCACGGGAATCGGCAGCGCCCGGGTTATGGAAGGATTTGGAAACCAGGGCGCATCGGTAATGGGCAGTCTACAAAGTGCAGCTGCCTTGATTCCGACCATGTTTGAGCGGGTGAGCAGACCAATTAAGGTGGCATGCCAATGTAAACCGTTGAAAAAAGCGGTCTGGTTCATTGGCGAAAATAGGTCTGTTTGAATCCACGCTCTCTCCATAGAATTCGCCGCCAGACGTTGAAAGTCATGAGATCCAATACCGCCAGGAATCATCCGCAATCTGCAGTCGGGGAGATTGATTCAAGGTGGAATATGACAGAGCGAAGAAATCCATGACAACGTATCTGCCATCTGCAGCGTCAATTGCAGTGCCATTTGCGGCGCCATTGGTGATTGCGGCAGATGGAGAAAGCGGGGGGAGGGAATAGGCGATTTGACTCAGATCAATCAAGTTCAATCACACGGAGTTGAAAAATGAATCTCGATATCTCTCGGACAGATGACGCCGTGCGCGATGCGCTCAAAAAGCTGTCCCTGCTCTGGAAGTCAAGAGCGGCCGTGAATCAGGACCTGCCTGATTACTGCGGCTTGGCGTTCGACCCCGCGCGGCAGGACTTCACCGCCTCGCTGCTGCCGTTTCGCGATCACCAGGCATGGGTGGAGGCGCCACAGCACCTGCGCGACCAATGCCTGTCCTACGCCTGGGGCATCTACAACCTCAAGACCATCTACATCGAGTGCAACGTGGTCACGCCGGCCTGCGAGGACATCATCAAGACCCCGCCGCCCAGCGCCAACCGGGCGCTGCTGCAGGACGTCATGTCCCAGGCCCTGCTGGACGAGGCCCTGCACACCCGCATGTCCATCATGGCCTGCAACTACATCTACGAGATGCGCGGCCTGGCGCCGCTGGACTACGCGGACTTCAACCTCGTCGGCTGGCGCAACGGCGTGCTGGCGCAGTGCGGCGCGGAATGGGAGCGCCGCCTGGCCCGCTTCGCCATTGCCTGCGCCAGCGAGACCCTGATCACCGACTACCTCAAGACCATGGCCGAGGACCGCAGCATCCAGCCCATCTGCCACGAGGTCACGCGCACCCACGCCGTGGACGAATGGAGCCACTCCAGCGTCTTCAGCTCGGTGGCCACCGACATCGTCCAGGGCCTGAGCAACCGTGAGCGCAGCTACCTGCGCTCCATCATCCTCAAGACCGTGCAGATGTTCGCCAACAACGAACTGGGCGCCTGGTCCACCGTCTTCACCATGGTCGGCATGCCGCATGCGCGCGACATCCTGCACGACGTGGGCGACAGCAACGAGATCGGCGTCTACACCGACTCGGTGCAAAGCCTGATCGACCGCATCGGCCTGGCGGGCCGCAACCTGGGCGGCAGCGTGGCGCTGGTGTCGTCGGTCCTCGAGGAGATGCAGGCATGAGCGCCGCCCTCCAGGCAGGCAGCATGCTCGCGCGCTGCGCCGCTGCACGGGCAGAGGCGGGCGGCGTCATGGTCTACACCCTGCGCGTGCAGGGCGCTTCGGCGCAATTCCTCGGCGGCCTGCGGCCCGGCCGGCATGTGGCCATCGAGCATGCCGACGCCAGTGGCACCATGCAGCAGCGGCTGTACTCCATCACCCGCTACGAGCCCTGCAGCGAGCACGACGGCGCCGGCCAGTTCGACATTGCCGTCAAAAGCTCGGGCCGGGGCAGCGTCTCCGACCACATGCATGCGGTGCTGCGCGCAGGCTCCACGCTGCCGCTGGGCGGCGTGGCCGGCGACATCACGGCCGACCTGGTGCTGGGCCTGGACTGCCTGGTCATGCTGGCCGGCGGCATCGGCCTGACCCTGCCGCTGGCGCTGCTGCGCGAACTGGACCGGCTGCGCCAGCAGGGCCGGCGCGTGCCCCGCACCACGCTGCTGCTGTGCTTTGCGCGCATGGCCGACATTCCGTTCCTGCAGGAGCTGCAGCAGCTGTGCGAAACGGCCCCCTGGTTCGACCTGCGTATCCACATCACGCGTGAAGACACTGCCGCCCACGGACCCTTCGCGCCGGGCCGCCCCTCGCAGCAGTCCCTGCTGGCGCTGGGCCAGCCCCAGGCCGTCGTCATCTGTGGCGGCCATGCCTTTGCGCAGACCTTTCGCGAGCATGCGCGGGCCTGCTTTCCCGGTGCCATACAGCATATCGAGGCCTTCACGCCGCCTGCCGCATCCACCGCCCAGCCAGGCGAGACCGCGCAGGCATGCCAGCTGCAGATCGCGCACAGCGGGCAGATCGTCGAAGCCGCGTCCGGCAAAAGCCTGCTGGAGATCCTGGAAGGCGTGGGCATTGCCATCCGCAGCCAGTGCCGGGCCGGCATCTGCGGCAGCTGCCGCATCCGCATCACGGGAGGCAGTTCACGGCTGGAGGCGGACTTTTGCCTCAGCGACAGGGAAAAGGAAGCCGGCTATGCCTTGGCCTGCTGCACCTTCCCCTCGGCGGGCCATATCCACGTCGATCTCAAACCCGGCGCCTGACGGGCTCCGCACGTTCCAAGCCACCCTCCTGTATCCACCTGAGTTCCTCCCATGAAAAAAGCCATCGCGCTGCGCCACATCCACTTCGAAGACCTGGGCACCCTGCATGCCGAGTTCGCCAGCCGCGGCTACGAAGTGCAGTACGTCGATCCCAGCATCGGCGAGCTTGACACCCTGGACCTGGGCCGTGCCGACCTGCTCGTCGTGCTGGGCGGCCCCATAGGTGCCTATGACGAGGCGCTTTATCCCTTCGTCGCCCAGGAGCTGGCGGCCGTGCGCCGCTGGCTGGACAGCGGCAAGCCGCTGCTGGGCATCTGCCTGGGCGCGCAGCTCATTGCGCGCGCGCTGGGCGCCAGGGTCTACCCGCTGGGCGTCAAGGAAATCGGCTTCTCGCCGCTCACGCTCACCGACGCCGGCCTGGCCTCGCCCCTGTCCAGGCTGGACGGCGTGCCCGTGCTCCATTGGCATGGCGACCAGTTCGACATTCCCGAAGGCGCCGTGCACCTGGCCGGCACCGCCATCGGCGCCAACCAGGCCTTCGCAGTCGGCCCGCAGTTGCTGGGCCTGCAATTCCATCTGGAGGCCGACGCGGCCCGGCTGGAGCGCTGGCTGGTCGGCCATGCCTGCGAACTGGGCGTCGCCCAGGTGGACCCGCGCACGCTGCGTGCCGATGCCCAGAAATACGGCGGCCTGCTGACCCTGGCCGCGCGCGATGTGCTGGCCGCCTGGCTGACCAACCTGGAGCGCAGCCGCTGAATCTGCGGCGCCGCCCATTCACCCATTTCCCCCACGCCGGAGCCGCCGCTGCGCGGCGCCGGAATCTCTGTTCCCGAAAAAAGGAGAGTTGAAGATGGTTGTCGTACTGTTCGAACTGCAGGCCTTGCCCGGCCAGAACCAGACCTATGTGGACCTGGTCAACAAGCTCACCCCCATGCTCAAGCCCATGGAGGGGTTCATCTCCGTGGAATGCTTCCAGAGCACGCTCAACCCCGAGAAAGTCATGTCCGTCACCACCTGGCGCGACGAGGAAGCCGTCGTCCAGTGGCGTAACGTGGAAGCCCACCTCAGCGCCCAGCGCGCCGGCCGCGACAAGATCTTCAAGGACTACCGCGTGCGCGTCACCCAGGTGCTGCGCGACTACGGCCTGAATGACCGCGCGCAGGCGCCCGCGGACAGCATCATGGGCAAGGCAGGCAGCTGCCCCGTCAGCCACGCCTGAGGGCTGGCGGTGCCGCAAAGGCCCGGCTGGTCCCCCATGCCGGAGCGCGATGCACGCCATCGAAAGATGCCGGCAGTGACTACGCTGCCGGCGCCAGGCCGGAAAAAAAGCCCGCTGAATGCTCAGAGGGCTTTTTTTCGGACGGCACAGATTCCTTCGCATCGGAACTCCACCGCACCGCACGGCATCCTGCGTGCCGCCGTGTGCAGCGCCTTCAGTTGCGAGCTGCCGCTGCCGCCATTTCTGCGAGGAACGGGCCTTGGGCCGCCTCGGGTTTGCGTTCGATGAGGAAGTCGTCGCGATCCTGGTCCTTGATCCAGTTCGGAGGCTTGCCGCGACCTGTCCACGTTGCTCCTGTAGACGGATCGCGATACTTCGCCGGTGCGCTGGTTTTTGCTGGGATGTAGGGGAACACTTGCTGCTGGGTGAACCCGAAATCGGTCACCAGCTTCTGGACCTTGGACAGGGCTGCGTCGGCCGCCGAGGTGCGGGCCTTGGCAATTTCCATATCCAGCGCGGCCTTGGCCGCAAGGAGTTCTTTGAGGGACTGTGTCATAGGGGGTGCGAAATTTTTGAAGCCAGATTATGGGGCTGTTCGGGCGAGACATGCCTGTCTGCAGGGTCATGCCGGGCGACAAAAGGCAGGCGAGGAAGGCATGGGGCACTGCTGCCGTCATGTGGAAGCTGCGCCAGGCATGAAAAGGACGGCCCTATCCTCGGTGGCTCGCGCCCGCACCACCCGGCACGGCACGGCCGCAGCGATCACGCCAGATGGAATATCCCGCGTTGTACCGGCCTGGCAAGGCAGCCCTAAGCTTCCAAGCTGCGGACGAATTCACTCCCCGCTTCGACTCCTAGAAGCGAGTCCACGGCCGCCACCCGCTTCAGCGCTTCGTCGGCGCTGAAGCCATTTCCCTCCAGCACGGCCAATGCATCGTTGTGCAGGGCATAGGCCAGGTGCGCTGCGATCCGTACGCTCGGATCAGCATCCACGTTGCTCCCCAGATATCCGCTCAGGAGAAGACGGATCTCGTATATGGCTTTCGCCAGGATTTTTGACTCATTGGTGCGCATGGGATGGTCCTGCCATGAATACTGGCGACTGTGTGCCGGAACCGTGAATGTAAGTACTTGGGCCATCTACGGCCCGGCGTGATGGCGGGCACCAAGGCAAATCGCGCCGTACTTTGCGACACAATCCGCCTCTTGAATACCTCTGAAGGAGACGGCCTGTGCCAGCGCCCCGCCATTGGATCGAATTCGTTGAGGACTGGCGTGCCGAACCCATGGCCTACTGGGTGCATGTCGAGCAAGAGGTTGGGCTCTGGTGCCGCGCCAGCCGTTACCTGCCCTCGGCACCTGCTCACATTCCCCACAAGGGCTTTGCCGTTCTCTGTGTGGAGTTCGGGACGCATGTACTGCGTTTTTCCTCTGCGGCTCAGCTCGATGAGTGCATTCGTGTACTTTCCATGAAACCCTTGCCCACATCGCGCCAGTTGTCCAACCTGCGCGTCACGTCGCTGGGGCCAAACGGGCATTGGTTGAGCCGGCTGCCGGTGGCGATCAAATCCGGAAAGGCAAGAGGGCGGGTGGTGATGGGGCTTGAACAGACGCGGGCAGCGATAGTAGGCAAGTCCGATGGATGGACGTGCCAGAACTCGGCTGAGCGGACCAATGCCCTGGCGAGCTGACAGCATCATTACAACTGGCACAGACTGCACCGCAGCAGCGGCCAAGTCGCTCCGTGTCTAGGATCAAATCTCCAAACAATCGCTTGACGGTTCACAGCTAGTCCGGCCGAGTGGCGAAAGCTCGGCACTCCCATCACCAACACCCAGGAGCTTCAATGATCATCACCACCACCCCCCAGATCGAAGGCCGCCGCATCACCCGCTACTGCGGCGTGGTCGCGGGCGAGGCGATTTTGGGCGCCAATGTGTTCAAGGACTTGTTTGCCGGGCTGCGCGACATCGTGGGCGGGCGGTCAGCCACCTATGAGCGCGAGCTGCAGCGGGCGCGCGAGATTGCGCTCAAGGAGCTGGAGGAACGCGCCCAGGAACTGGGCGCGAATGCCGTGGTGGGGGTGGACCTGGATTACGAAGTGCTGGGCCAGGGCAGCGGCATGTTGATGGTGTCTGCCAGCGGCACGGCCGTGGTGCTGGAGTAGGCAGGGCCATCGGCCAAGCGGGCCAAGCGGGCCAAGCAGACCAGCGAAGTCAACGCGGCGCCGTGTTCGGCAACTGCAGGCAGCGGGCCAGCGCCCGCGCCGCCTCGCCCAGGCGCGGGCCGGGGCGGGAGACCACGTCCGTCTCGACCAGGTCCAGCGCGCAGATGCGGCCGGAGCGCACGGCGGGCATGCGGCTCCAGCCGGGGCGGGTGGCAAAGCTGGCCGATGGCGTCTGCGGCGTGTGGATGATGAGTTCCGGCTGCTGGCGCAGCACGTATTCGGGCGTGATGCGGGGGAAGGGACCCAGGTTGGGCGGCAGCACATTGCGCGCGCCCAGGCGCTGCAGCAGCTGGCCTATGAAGGAGTCCGGCCCTGCCGCATAAGGCGTGGCGTCCACCTCGAAATACACCTTCTGCCCGGCGGGCGTGAGCGCCGCCAGCGCCTTAGCCTGCTGGTCCACCTCGGCCTGCATGCGCGCCAGCAGGGCGTTGGCGCGCTGCACCTGCAGCAGCTGGTCGAGCTTGTGCAGTACCTGCTCCAACTGCGCCATGTCGTTGGCGTCCAGTGCCAGCACGGGAATGCCGAAGCGCTCCAGCTGTGCGATGACGGGTGCGGAATACGCCATCAGCACCACGTCGGGCCTGAGCCGCACGGTGGCCTCGACCAGCGGGGCAAAAGTGTGGCCCAGCTTGGGCAGGGCGGCCACGCGCGCCGGGTGGTTGGAGAACTCGTCCACGCCCACGATGCGCTCGCAGGCGTCCAGCGCGCACAGCGATTCGGTCAGCGAGGGCAGCAGCGAGACGATGCGCTGCGGCACGCGCGCCAGGCGCACCTGGCGCCCGCGCATGTCGGTGACGGTGTACGGCGTGCCTGTGCTCGCGCCTGTGCTGCCTTGGTTCGCATCCACCGCCTTTTGCGCGACGGCGCCGCCCGCGCAGGCCAGGGCGGCGATCAGCAGCAGAAGGCGGGGCAGGCGCACAAGCAGGTGCATGGCGGTCAGGGCAGGGGAGTCCAGCGCACGCTGACGAACACGGTGCGGCCTGCGTTCGCATAGCCGCGCGTGGGGGCGTAGTCGCGGTCGGCGATGTTGTTGACACGGGCCAGCAGCGTCCATTGCCTGGTCAGCTGGCGCTGGGCGTAGAGGTTGACCACGCCGTAGCCGCCCAGCTTGAAGGTGTTGGCCTCGTCGGCATAGCGGCCGCTGTACAGCTGCGCTTCGCCGCCCAGCGTCCAGCCGGCCGCCTGGGTGTCGGCGTTGAGCTTGAGCATGCGCTTGGAGCGGTAGGGCAGCAGCTTGCCGGTCTCCAGGTTCTCGGGGTTCATGAAGTCCAGCGAGGCGCCCAGGTTGGCGCTGCCCAGGCGCGTGCTGCCCGCCAGCGTCAGGCCGGTGATCTCCACGCTTTGCCAGTTGCGGTAGCAGTTGCAGGGAACGGCGCTGTTCCAGTCGTAGGTGATGAGGTTCTTGAACTTGTTGCGGTAGACCACGGCCGAGAGGCGGTTGGCACCGGCCGCATAGTGCAGGCCCGTTTCCACGTTGGTGCTGCTTTCGGGCTTGAGGTCGGCCGCCGCCTGGCCCGTGAAGCGCTCGTACAGCGTGGGCGTTCTGAAGGCCGTGCCGGCCGATGCCACCCAGCGCCAGCGCTCGTCGATCTGCAGGCCGTAGCCCAGGCCGCCCGTGGTCTTGTTCTGCTGGTCGCGCACCTGGTCGTGGCGCAGGTTGGCGTCGAACTGGTGGCGGCCCTCGGTCAGGCGCCAGCCGGCCGACAGGGAGTTCTGCACGCGCCGGCTGTCGGTGTTCTGCGTCCAGGCGTATTGGGTGTCCAGCTTGTCCTCGCGGCGCTCCAGGTCGATGTTGAAACGGTGCTGGCCCAGCGTGAACAGGTTCTGTAGCAGGTAGTTGGTGGAGCGGCCCTTGGCGCTTTCGGGCGACTGGGTGTGGCGGTCGCTTTGGCTGTCGGTATGGGAGATCTGGACCACGCTTTTGTACATGGCGTTCCAGCCGGCCTGCCAGCGCAAGCTGCCGGTGGTGTTCTTGACCACGTCGTAGTCGTCGAACGGCGGCGGGCTCTGGTCGTAGTGGGTGCGCAGGCGGCTGTGCAGCAGGCTGGCGTCGATCTGGTGGATGCCCGTTTTGTAGCCCGCGTTCAGGCCCAGCGAGGTGTTGCTGTAGCCATCCTTGTCCGGGTTGGGCGAGAAGGTGTTGCCGGGGTAGACGTCGAAGCCGTCGCTGCGCTCGTCCGCCAGGTTCAGGCCATAGGTGAAGCCGTTGGCTCCGCCCTGGAATCCTGTGGCCAGCTTGCTGGTGCCCTGGTTGCCTATGCCCGCCTCGGCATAGGCGCGGGTCTGGCCGTCCGCCCGCTTGGTGAAGATCTGGATCACGCCGCCCATGGCGTCTGAGCCATAGATGGCGGCGGCCGGGCCGCGCAGCACTTCGATGCGCTCGATCTGCGCCAGCGGCAGGGTGGACCAGACCGCGCCGCCCTGCAGCTCCTGCGAGCTGTAGCGCACGCCGTCGATGAACACGGCAGTGTGCTGGTTGCTGGTGCCGCGCAGGTAGACCGAGGTGACCTGGCCCGGCCCGCCATTGCGGTTGATCTGCACGCCCGGCACCTGCACCAGCAGGTCGGCCACGCCGGTGGCGCCGCTGCGGGCAATGGTCTCGGCGTCGATCACGGTCATGTCGGCCGTGACGGTGCGCAAGGACTGCTCGCTGCGCGAGGCGGTGACGACCACGGTATCGAGCTGGGAGGCCTGTGCGCGCTGCGCCTGTTGTGCCTGTTGTACCTGTGCTTGGGCCTGGCAGGCCAGCAGCGAGGCCGCAGCCAGGGCGGACAACGTGCGCAGTACGGGGAACGCCGAGGGCGAGCGAAGAGCGGCGCCAGGGGCGCGCGCGAGGGCGAGGGTGTGCATGGATGCGAGCCAGTTGCGCGCCAGCGACCCCGCCGGCACGGAAACCACAAAGACCGGCTGCGCTGCATGCGCGGCCGGCCGCCTGTTGGCCGGTATCCAGACTGGTGACGCACTCGCCAAGGCCTTCCCGGGCTGTACGCCCAGTGGCACGGGTTTGGCGGGGGCCGGTGCCATGCACGCGGCGTTTCACTCACTGTTGCGGGGGCAGTACATGCGGGCGGCTTTATCTGGCCGCCCCATGTTTCCCGTTTAACCGCAGCCCCTGGGGCTGCTGGCACCAACGGCGGCGATTGTACGGCGGGGCGTTCAGTGCCGATGTAAAGCTTGCTTGACATGCCCGCGGGTGGCATCGCACAATGTCAAGCATCCTTTACACATTGCGAGAGACTTCCATGAATCAAACAACGGTCACCAACCGCCGCTACCAGAAGGAGCTGGGATTTGCGCTGCTGCTCTACATGGCGCTGCTTGTCGGGGCGCTTTTGCTCAGCGCCGACATGCAGGCCGGGGCCCTGCGCACGGCCCTGCTGCTCAGCCCCATGCTGGCGTTTGCGCTGGCCGTGCGGGCCATCGTACGCTTGGTGCGCGATACCGACGAGTTCCTGCGCAAGTCCATGCTGGAGCAACTGGCGATTGCGGCGGCGGGCACGGCGGGCCTCACCTTCACCTACGGATTCCTGGAAATGGCAGGGTTTCCCAAGCTCAGCATGTTCATGGTGTGGCCCTTGATGGGTGCGCTCTGGGTGGCTGCCTCGGTGGCCCACTGGCTGCGCAGCCGATGAGCCGCGCTGCAGAGGCGGCCCGGCGATGAAAAACACCATCCGTGAACTGCGCGCCGAGCGCGGCTGGAGCCAGGCTGCGCTGGCGGACCTGCTGGGCGTGTCGCGCCAGACCGTGAACGCGATCGAGACGGGCCGCTACGACCCCAGCCTGCCGCTGGCATTCGCCATTGCCCGGGTGTTCGAGACCCGGATCGAGGCGATCTTCCAGGAGGGTTGAGCGCAGCGCTCAGGCCACGATCATGACCAGCAGCACCAGGCCCAGCAGGGCCAGGTAGGCCTTGGCATGCAGGGCATCGGGAATGCGGCCGATCAGCGGGGCTGCCAGCCTGATGCCCGTCCACGATCCGGCCGTCAGCAACGCAAAGGCCTGCAGGTCCACATAGCCCACATGCCAGGGGCTCAGCCCCGCGCCCTGCGATGCCAGCATGTAGGCAGCGGTGCCCGCCACGGCCATGGGCAGGGACAGCGGGCTGGCCATGGCCGTGGCGGCCGCCATGCTGGCGCCGCGCCGGCGCATCAGCGGCACGGTCATCACGCTGCCGCCCACGCCCAGGAAGGCTGCAATCGCGCCAATCGCCAAGCCTGCGATGGCGGCGGGCCTGCGGCCCATGGGCTGCAATTGGGCGGCGGTGCCGTGCACGAAGCCCGGGCGCAGCAGTGCGTCGGCGATGGTCAGGGCCAGGTAGGCGATGAAGGCCCAGCGCACCCATTCCCCGCTGATCCAGGTGGCGGCCGCCGCGCCCGCCACGGCGCCGGCCGCGATGAAGCAGGCCAGCGGCCGCACCTGCTCCCACGGCAGGGCGCCCGCGCGGTGCTGGCGCAGCGTGGCCATGGAGGCGCCGAAAATCATCACGCAGGTGGAGGTGGCCACGGCAATGTGCATGGCAGCCTGGCCAACGGCGGAGTCCGCGCCGTGGATGGAGGTCAGCAGCGCATAAAGCAGCGGAACGGCCACGAAGCCGCCGCCAAAGCCGAAGAGCACGGTGGTCACGCCGGCAAGCACACCGAAAGCCAGCAGCAGGAGAGGGAACACAGACAGTCCTTTGGAAAAAACGAGCAAGGACTGAACCTTAGGATGCTGCGGTTTGGCCTGCTTTCGCGGATAGGTCAATAATCCTTGAATTCCTGCCAAAGCCTGTTGGCTGTTTTCCGGACATTCCCATGCTCAACATCCCGCTGCATTCCGTGGACGCCGTGGCGCGCGATGTGCTGGCCATCGGCACCGACTACACGCCTGGCACGCTGCTGCCCACGCACAGCCACCGGCGTGCGCAGTTTCTCTACGGGATGAGCGGGCTGATGGAGGTGGAAACCGATGACGGTGCCTGGACCATCCCGCCCTACAGCGGCGTGTGGATTCCGGCCAGCAAGCCGCACAGCGTGCGCATGCAGGGCGTGAGCACGCGCAGCCTGTACATCGAACCGGCTGCTGCGCCCCGCCCGGGTGTGCATTGCGAGGCCCTGGTCGTCACCCCGCTGCTGCACCAGTTGCTGCTGTCCTGCGCCGACCTGCCGGCGCTGTACGACGAAGCGGGCCGCGACGGCGCCCTGGTCACGCTGGTGCTGCACGAGCTGGCCTCGGCCCGCAGCCTGCCGCTGTTCGCGCCCATTCCCCGCGACGAAAAGCTGGCCGCCCTGTGCAAGCAGTTCCTGGCCCAGCCCAGCATCCGCGCCACGCCCCAGGATTGGGCACAGGCGCTGAACAAGAGCCTGCGCACCTTCAGCCGGTTTTTCCAGCAGCACACAGGCATGGCCTTTGGCGCCTGGCGCCAGCAGGCMKGCCTGCTGGCAGCGGTGTCGCGGCTGTCTGCGGGCTCATCGGTCACGCAGGTGGCGCTGGACCTGGGCTATGACAGCCCCAGCGCGTTTTCCACCATGTTCCGCAAGGCGCTGGGGCGGGTGCCTTCGGAGCTGGTGAGCCGGGTCTAGGCGGGAACGCTGGCCTGGGCAGCCGTTTCCCGTGTCATGGCCCAGAACACCAGGGCCGCCAGGCTGAACGCCGCCCCCGCAACGCAGACGCCGTGCCAGCCAAACCGCGCGTAGGCGTTGGTGGCAATCAGCGCCCCCAGCCCGCTGCCCACGGCATAGAACAGCATGTACAGGCCCACCAGCCGGCTGTGCGCCTGCGGGTTGCTGCGAAAGATCAGGCTCTGGTTGGTCACATGCAGGGCCTGGCCGCCCAGGTCCAGCAGCACGATACCGGCGACCAACGCGCACAGCGACTGCTCCAGCAGCGCAATCGGCACCCAGGCCAGCAGCAGGATCACCAGCGCGCCCAGGCTGGTGCGCTGCGCGAAACCCTGGTCTGCCCAGTGCCCGGCACGGGCTGCTGCCAGTGCGCCCACCACGCCGGCCAGGCCAAAGGCGCCGATGGCCGTGAGCGACAGGCTGTAGGGCGGCGCGCTCAGAGGCAGGACCAGGGCGCTCCAGAAGATGTTGAAGGTGGCAAACATCAGCAGGGCCAGCATGCCCCGCGTGCGCAGCATGCGGTCCTGGCGCAGCAGCTGGAGCATGGATGACAGCAATTGCGTGTACCCGGGAACGGGGGAGGGCACCGCCAGCCGGGGCAGTTGCCGCCACAGGGGCCAGGCCAGGGCCAGCATCAGCAGGGCCGAGCAGGCGTAGACGCCACGCCAGCCAGCCAGGTCACCCACGGCTCCGGCAAACACGCGCGCCAAAAGCAGGCCGATGAAAACCCCGCCCTGGGCCGCGCCCACCACGCGCCCGCGCTCATGCGCCTGGCTGGCGCTGGCCGCATAGGCGATCAGCCCCTGCGTCATGGCCGTGCCCAGCAGGCCCACGGCCAGCATGCCCGCCAGCAGCAGAACGGCCGAACGCGCGGTGCTGACTGCCGCCAGGGCCAGCACCAGGCCCAGCAACTGCAAAAGCATGAGCCGCCGCCGCTCCAGCCGGTCGCCCAGCGGCACCAGCAGCAGCAGTGCCAGCGCGCAGCCGGCCTGCGTGGCGGTGACCACGCCGCCCACGGCCGCATGGCTGATGCCGAAGTCGGCCGCCAGCGCCTCCAGCAGCGGCTGGGCGTAGTAGACATTGGCCACGCTCAGGCCGCTGGCAGCGGCGAACAGCAGCACCAGGCTGCGCGGCATGCGGACCGTGTCCGGGGCAGGGAAGGCGTTCATGGGTTGAATCCAGTTGCAAAACAAAACTGGTTGGATGTTAGTTGAACCAGTTTTGAAATGCAACCAAAATAGCGCCATGAAAGAAGACATCCGTCCTGACACACCACAGCCCTGTCCGGTGGCCCGCTCCCTGGATGTGATCGGCGACCGCTGGTCGCTGCTCATCGTGCGCGATGCCTTCGATGGCATCAGCCGCTTTGGCGATTTCCAGCGCAGCCTGGGCGCGGCCCGCAATATCCTGGCCGACCGGCTGCGCCGGCTGGTGGAGGCCGGCATCCTCGAAACCCGCCCGGCCGCAGAAGGCTCGGCCTACATGGAATATGTGCTGACGGCACGGGGGCTGGACCTGTTCCCCGTCATCGTGGCCTTGCGGCAATGGGGCGAAGGCCATTTGTTTGCGCCCGGCGAGGCACATTCGCTGCTGCTGGACCGCCACAGCGGCCTGCCTGTCGAGCCCATGCTGCCGCGCGACGGGGATGGCCGGGCCTTGCTGCCGGGCCAGACCGTGGTTCAGAAAATCGATTGATGGATGTCCATGCTCTCTGCCTTCCTGCCACTCATCTACGTACAGATTTCTCCCGAGCGCCTGACGCTGACAAATCCGAAAACGGGCCAGACCCTGTCGGAGGTTCCCGAGCTGGCCCTGAGTCCGCCGCCCCGGCGCCGGATTCTGGCGGCCGGCCCGCAGGCCAGGCTCGCGGCTGCATCGGAGCCTGCGGAAGTCGTCAATCCGTTCGCGCATCCGCGCTCGCTGATATCGGACTTCGTGCTGGCCGAGCACCTGCTCAAGTACCAGCTCAGGCGCATGCAAGCCGGGGGCTGGCTGGCGGCCTCCCCGCACATCGTCATCCATCCGCTGGGTGACCCCGAGGGCGGATTCACCCAGGTGGAACTGAGGGCCTTGCGCGAGCTGGGCAGCGCGGCCGGGGCCTCGAAGGTGAATGTCTGGACAGGCCGGCCCTTGACAGACGAGGAATTGCTGACGCGCAAGCCCCCTGCGCAGGGCGGTGTCTGGGAGTGAGGCTTTGCTCTTCGCCATGAAAAAAGCGCCCGTCACAACGGGCGCTTTGTCTGGGTCAGCGCAAGGGCCGATAACGCGCTATCAGAACCGCGCCATCAGAACCTGGCCGTCATCCCCACGAAGTAGGTACGGCCGCCGTTGTCGTAGTTGGCGCCGATGGTCCGGGTTTCCTTGTCGGTCAGGTTGATGATGCCGGCGCGCAGGGTCATCGAGTCGGTGACGTTGTAGTTCATGGACACGTCGAACGTCGTGTAGGCCTTGGCGAAGGTGGTGGCCGTGCCCGTGGTCACGACTTCCTTGCCCACGTGGCGGGCGCTGAACATGGCGGACCAGCCCTGGCGGATCTGCCACTGCAGCGACGAGTAGATGGACAGCTCGGGCACGGCCAGCAGCGAGGCGCCGGTGCTCAGGTTCTTGGACTCGAACATCTTGGTGATGTTGGTGTTCCAGGTCAGGCCCTTGGCCAGGGGAACGTTCACGAAGCCTTCCAGGCCGCGCGTGCGGGCACGCTGGGCGTTGGCCATGCGGGTCCACCAGAAGCCGTTGTAGAAGCCCAGCGGCTGGTAGTCGATCTTGTTCTTGAAGTTGGTGTGGAAGTACGTGGCGCCCAGGGCCCAGCCATTGCGGTCCCAGCTGGTGCCCAGCTCGAAGTTGGTGCTGGTCTCGGGCTGCAGGTCGGGGTTGCCGGCCATGTAGCAGCCGCGCGTGCCGTCGGCATTCACGCTGGTGCTGGTCCAGCCCATGCCGGCCAGGCTGCGGCAGCCGTTGCCCCCGGATTGCGTGGCGGCGCTGGCCGAGTTTTCCTTCAGGTTGGGCGCACGGAAGCCGCGCGAGACGCCGCCGCGAACCGTCCACTCCGAGGCCGGGTGGTAGACCAGGTAGGCGCGCGGGCTCCAGTTGTTGCCGTATTTCTGGTGGTGGTCCATGCGCAGGCCCAGCGTCAGCGCCAGGTTGTCGCGCAGGAAGATCTGGTCCTCGCCGAACAGCGCCCAGGTGGTGGCGCTCAGGCCCGAGCCCGAGACCGGGCGTCCCGCGTAGTCGATGGGCGCCAGGCCGATGGTGTCGCGGTTGTCCAGCGACTCGCGGCGCCACTGCATGCCCAGCGTCATGGCCTGGTCCAGGCCCCACAGCTTCAGGGGCTTGTCGATGCGGCCGTCCAGCGTGGTTTCCTTGGAGTTGTTGCCGATGGTGTCGCCCTTGTCCTCGTACTTGTTGTGTACGAGGTTGAGCTTGGAGGTCATGTCGCCCCAGCGGCCATCGTGGCTGAGGCCGAACTTGGTCTGCTCCAGCTTGCTCAGGCCCCACTGCGATACCACGGGGCGTCCATTCACCAACCGATCGGAGCCCGTGGCGCGCTGGATGCCTTGCGCGGCCTCGATGCCGATCACCTGGTCGGGCGTGAGCTGCCAGTTGAGCAGGGCGTTGAGGTTTTGCTTGCGCGAGCCGGCCGTGGACTGGTAGGTGCCCGGGAAGCCGCCCGTGCCCTCGTCGGCAGCGCGGTCCGTGTAGTTGCCGCCCAGGCGCAGGCCGAACTTGTCGGACAGCGGGCCGCTGATGTTGAAGCCCAGCTGGCGCGTGTCGCCGCGGTCGCCGTCGGAGGGCTTGCTGTAGTTCAGCGTGGTCGAGCCGCTCCAGCGTTTGCCGATCTTGCGCGTAATGATGTTGATCACGCCGCCCATGGCGTCGGAGCCGTAGAGCGAGGACATGGGGCCGCGCACCACCTCGATGCGCTCGATCATCTCGGGCGAGATCCAGTCCAGGTCCTGCGAGCCCAGGTCGTCACGGTAGTTGATGCCGGCCGAGTTCCCCTGGCGCTTGCCGTCCACCAGGATCAGCGTGTACTTCTCGGGCAGGCCGCGCAGCTTGATCTTGGACTGGGCGCCCGTGCCCGACAGACCGCCGGTCACGCCGGGAATGGTGGACAGCAGCTCGCCGATGCTGGTGACGGGCTTGCGCTCGATGTCTTCCCGCGTGATCACGCTGATGCTGGCCGGCGCCTCCTTGATGTCCACGGCCGTGCCCGAGGCGGTCACCACCACGGTGGACAGGGACGTGTCGGCCTTGCTGTCGGCTGACTGGGCATGGGCCATGGCTGTGCATGCCAGGGCGGCGCAAAGAGGAAGAGGGCGGAGCACCGAGATTCTGACCATCTTTGTAAAGTTCCGTATTGGTTAAAAATCAAGGTGCGAATGATAACGATTTGTATCTACATCTTTCTCTTCACGTAAAGACAGTTGTTTTTTGTTCACGCGTTATCTAATCGCTGGACACGCCTGAGGCGTTGTGCACAAGTCTGGTGCACAAAAATGAAGGGGGTCGGCAGGGCGCTGAGAGGGAGCACGGGGTGCGGCGCCTCCGTGCAAAGGCCGCCCCGGAGCGCAGGGGGCGGCCAGAAACCAGGTCAGCGCGGCTTGGCCACGGCGCCCGGCAGGGCGCTGGAAGGCTCAGCGCAGCTGCCCGAGGGTTGGCTCGATGCCCGGCGGCGCACGAACTGGTAGGCAATGGCCAGCAGGGCAAACCAGGCCGGCGTCACCACCAGCGCCTGGCGCGTGTCGGCCTGCAGGGTGAGCAGGCCCAGGATGGCCGCAAAGAACACCAGGCAGGCCCCGCACATGGCCACGCCGCCCGGCATCTTGTAGTGCGAAGCCTCATGAAGGGCTGCGCGCTGGCGCCGGTAGGCGATATAGGACAGCAGGATCAGCGACCACACGAACATGAACAGGATGGCCGATACCGTGGTCACCAGCGTGAAGGCCTCCACCAGGTCGGGCACCACCCACATCAGGAAGGCGCCGGCCAGCAGGCAGGTGCAGGAAAACAGCAGCCCGCGCGAGGGCACGCTGCTGCGCGACAGCCGGTGGAAGGACTTGGGCGCATCGCCCTTGAGCGCCAGGCCGTAGAGCATGCGGCTGGTGGAGAACACGCCGCTGTTGGCCGACGAGGCGGCCGAGGTCAGCACCACGAAATTGATCACGCCCGCAGCGGCCGGCAGGCCTGCGAGCACGAACAGCTCCACGAACGGGCTCTTGCCCGGCACCACGTCGCGCCAGGGGGTGACGGCCATGATGGCGATCAGGGCCAGCACGTAGAACACGATGATGCGCACGGGAATCGAATTGATGGCGCGCGGCAGCGTGCGCTCGGGGTCCTTGGCCTCGGCGGCCGTGGTGCCCACCAGCTCGATGCCCACGAAGGCGAACACGGCGATCTGGAAGCCCGCGAAAAAGCCCATCATCCCGTTGGGGAACATGCCGCCGTCATTCCAGAGGTTGGACAGGCTGGCCACACGCCCCGCAGGCGAGACGAAGGCGGCACCCACCATGTACAGCCCCGTTGCCACCAGGGCCACGATGGCCACGATCTTGATCATGGCGAACCAGAACTCGATCTCGCCGAACAGCTTCACCGTCAGCAGGTTCAGGCCCAGCAGCAGGCCCACGCAGGCGATGGCCGGGGCCCACTGGGGCAGGTCGGGGAACCAGAACTGCGAGTAGGCCGAGATGGCGATCACGTCGGCAATGCCCGTGACGATCCAGCAGAACCAGTACGTCCAGCCCGTGAAGAAGCCCGCCCAGGGCCCCAGCAGATCGGCCGAGAAATCGATGAAGGATCGGTACTGCAGGTTGGACAGCAGCAGCTCGCCCATGGCCCGCATCACGAAGAACAGCATCACGCCGATGATGGCGTAGACGAAGACGATGGACGGACCCGCCAGGCTGATGGTCTTGCCCGAGCCCATGAACAGGCCCGTGCCGATGGCACCGCCGATGGCGATGAGCTGGATGTGGCGGTTGGTGAGATTGCGCTGCAGGTCGTCTTGACCGTGCAGGCCCTGGCCGGCAGGCGGGGCCTTGTGTGTCATCAGAGAACTCCGGGGAAGACTGGCAAAGCGATGGCAGAAAGGGGGAAATCCGCCTGCCGCGGCCGTGTTTTCAGTCTCTGCATGGAGTCCATGCCTGGAAATGCGGCAGCGCAGCAAAACGGAACGAAGGCCGCGAGGATACCTGAACCTCGCCCCGCATCAGCCCTGCCGCGCCGTGCCGCTCCAGTCAATGAAGCGGGTTTGATATGGGTGGATCAGCCGCGCGCCAGGCGCCGGGCGTTGGCCACTGCGGTGCGGTGCACGGGGGCCATGCCCTTGCCCACCACGCCCCACATGGCGTTGTTCCATTGCGAGGCCTGCGATGCCAGTGCGCCCCCATTCCAGGTGGAGGCGCTCCAGGGCATCCACCACATGCGCATCCAGGCCTGCATCAGGGCCTGGCTGGCGACCATGGACTGCAGGCCCATGGCGGCCCAGGATTGGTGGAAGGCTGTCTGTTTCTCGGACACCATGCGCGTGAATTCGCGCCGGTCCCGTGCGGAGGGATTGGCCCCGGCCAGCGCCATGCGGGTGAGCCTGTGCGCCACCACCTGCGGCGCGGCAATGGCCAGATCGGTGGCCTGACGGGCCACCGAAGCGGCCTTGGAAGATTTGCGGTTTGCCATGTGCGCTCCTGAAGCTCTGGATCCATTTGCCGGATCTTCCTGCCAGATCCACTTGCCAGATCCACTTGCCGGTTCCACTTTAGCCAGATGCATGCCGGTCCGCGTAGGCCGATGACGCAATGCAGCAAAAACGCGTTTATCGCGGCTGGGGCCGGGGTGCCGGCGCGGCTCCGTCCTGCGTGACCTCAGATACCAGGGCGCGCCACCAGCGCTCGCCTGCATGGGGGGCGGCCAGGTCCACGCGCTCGCCCATCATGGGCGTGGCCACGGCAATGCCGTGCTCGGCGCCCAGGGCCAGCACGCGCTCGAAGGGGTCCCACCAGGCATGCATGGCCAGGCTGAAGGTGCCGTTGTGAATGGGCAGCAGCCAGCGTCCGCCCAGGTCGCGGTGGGCCTGCACGGTCTGGGCCGGGTGCATGTGGACATAGGGCCAGTGCGGGTCGTAGGCGCCGGTCTCCATCAGCGTGAGGTCGAAGGGGCCGAAGCGCCGGCCGATTTCCGCAAAGCCGTCGAAATAGCCGCCGTCACCACTGAAGAAGACACGCAGCGTGTCGGCGCTTGCCAGGTCCTCGATGACCCAGGACGCCCACAGCGTGCGGTTGCCGTCGCGCAGGCCCCGGCCCGAGAAATGCTGGGCCGGCGTGGCCGTGAAGCGCAGGCCGTCCACCTGCACGTCCTGCCACCAGTCGAACTGGCGCACCTTCTCGGGGGCCACGCCCCAGGCCATGAGCCGGTCGCCCACGCCCAGCGTGCACAGGAAGAAGTCGACCCGGGGCGCCAGGGCGCGGATGGTGGCACGGTCCAGATGGTCGTAGTGGTCGTGCGAGAGCACCACGCCGCGCAGCGCGGGCAGTTCATGCAGGGCGATGGGCGGCGCATGAAAGCGCTTGGGGCCGATGAAGGAGAAGGGCGAGGCGCGCTCGGCAAACACCGGGTCGGTGATCCACCAGCCGCCGCGCAGCTTCATCAGCAGCGTGGAGTGGCCCAGGCGGTACAGGCTGCGCTCGGGCGCGGCGGCCAGGTCGGCCGGGGTGAGCCGCTGCACGGGCAGGGGCGCCGCAGGCTCGGTGTCCTTGGGCTTGTTGAAGAAGAAGTCCCACATCACCTTGGCGTCGGGCTGGGGGGCATTGGCCGGGCGGGGATGGATGTTGCGAAAGCGCCCGGCCGACGATTGGGGCGATTGGGAGTAGTCGGCAATCGGGGCGCGGAAGATGCGGGTTGTTTTCACGGTGCTTCGTCGGTGTTCAGGCCGCCGCCATCATGGAACCAATGGCGCAGCCCTGTCGAGATGGTGGTCTTGGCAGCCCCGTTCAAGGCGCCTTGCGTGTCGTCATGTAAACAAAAAAGGAGCTGCCCCTGCAGGCAGCTCCTTGTGGTGATGGCCCGGAGGCTGGTCATCAATGGGCGCCGGCCGCCTCGGCACCGCCGGCATGGCCCGCAGGGCGCCTGGTCATCCAGATCAGCACGATCAGCACCAGGAACAGCACGGACGACGCCAGGAAGATGTCGTCGGCGGCGCGCGTGTAGGCCTGCTGGTCCACCAGCCGGTTGATCTGGGCCAGCGCCTGCGCCTGGCTCAGGCCTGCGGCCTGCAGCCCCTGCAGGGTGACGCCGAACACGCCCTGGCCCTGGACCAGCCCTTCTGTCAGATGGGCGTGGTGCAGCGCGGCGCGGTTTTCCCATAGCGTGGTGGCGATGGAGGTGCCCATGGCGCCCGCCGTGATCCGCACGAAGTTGCTCAGGCCGGCGGCGGCCGGGATACGGTCCGGCGAGATGCCCGACAGCGTGATCGTGGTCAGCGGAATGAAGAAGAAGGCCATGGCCGCGCCCTGGATCAGCGTGGGCACCAGGATGTGCATGAAGTCGGTCTCCACCGTGAAGCGCGAGCGCATCCACAGCACCAGGGCGAACACGATGAAGGCGCCCGTGGCCATCCTGCGTGGGTCCCACTGCGTGACCTTGCGGCCCACCAGCGGTGTCAGGATGATGGCGAAGATGCCCACCGGCGCCAGTGCCATGCCGGCCGTGGTGGAGGTGTAGCCCATCCACTGCTGCAGCCACAGGGGCAGCAGCACCACGTTGCCGAAGAACAGGCCGTAGGCAATCGACAGCGCCACCGTGCCGGCCGCGAAATTGCGGCGCATGAACAGGCGCAGGTCCACCACGGGGTGGGCATCGGTCAGCTCCCAGACCAGGAAGACCACGAAGCTCACGATGGCCAGCACGCACAGCGTGATGATCTCGCCCGAGGCGAACCAGTCCAGCTCCTTGCCCTTGTCCAGCATCAGCTGCAGCGCGCCCACCCACAGCACCAGCAGGGCCAGGCCCACGGAGTCGATGGGCAGCTTGCGCGTGGGGGTCTCGCGGCTGCGGTAGATGCTCCAGGTCATCAGGGCCGACAGCAGGCCCACCGGCACGTTGATATAGAAGATCCAGGGCCAGGAGATGTTGTCCGTGATCCAGCCGCCCAGCAGCGGGCCGACCACGGGGGCCACCAGGGTGGTCATCCCCCACAGCGCCAGGGCCACCCCGGCCTTGGCCGGGGGATAGCTGGACAGCAGCAGCGTCTGCGACAGCGGGATCATGGGGCCGGCAACCAGGCCCTGGAGCACGCGGAACAGCACCAGCGTCTCCAGCGACGAGGCAAAGCCGCACAGCCAGGACGTCAGCACGAACAGCAGCACGCTCATGGTGAACAGGCGCACGGCGCCGAAGCGCTGGGTGAGCCAGCCCGTGAGCGGCACCGAGATGGCGTTGGCCACGCCAAAGCTGGTGATCACCCAGGTGCCCTGGCTGGGGCTGACGCCCACGTCGCCGGAAATCGCCGGAATGGCGACGTTGGCGATGGACGAGTCCAGCACGTTCATGAAGGTGGCCAGCGACAGGGCCAGCGTACCCAGGGCCAGCTGGGCGCCCTTGAGCGGGACCGGCCGTGCAGGCATGGCCGGCGGCGCCGAGGGGGCGACCGGCGGCGCCGGCTCCGGCACGGCGGTGGTAGAGGAAGTCATAGGCAGTCCGCGTAGGTTCTGGGAAGGCGGGGAAGCGATGCCTGCTTACCTGGACTGCATGGCCTGCGCGTCAACCGGCGCGGAGGCCACGGCGGCTGGCGCCTTGCCCTGGGCCCTGTCCTGCACCTCGGCCATGGCCACGGGCGGCAGCTCGGGCAACTGCTTGAGCGGTGCCACGTTCTGGCCCGCCACGATGTGGGCAATGCGCTCCTCGGCCTGCGGCAGCGCCATGTCGTAGACGGAGGTCTGGGCCACGGGGGCGTTGCGCGTGGTCGTTGCCAGCACCTCGCCCTGCTGGTCTCGCACGTCCACCTTGACTTCCATGGACAGGCCCACGCGCAGCGGGTGCTGTGCCAGGTCTTCCGGCGCCAGCGCAATGCGCACGGGCACGCGCTGCACCACCTTGATCCAGTTGCCGGTGGCGTTCTGCGCGGGCAGCAGCGAGAAGGCCGCGCCGGTTCCTGCGCCCATGCCCACCACGGTGCCGTGGTAGCTGATCTTGTCGCCGTAGACATCGGCCGTCAGCTCGGTCTTCTGGCCTATGCGCAGCTGGGCCAGCTGGCTTTCCTTGAAGTTGGCATCCACCCAGAGGTTGTGCAGGCCCACCACCGTCATCAGCGGCGCGCCCGAGGCCACGCGCTGGCCCAGCTGCACGCCGCGCTTGGCCACATAGCCTTCCACGGGCGAGACCAGGCGCGTGCGCTGCAGCGCCAGATAGGCCTCGCGCACCTTGGCGGAGGCGGCGATCACACTGGGGTGCTCTTCGGCGCTGCTGCCCTTGGTCTGGGCTTCGGCAGCCGTCAGCTGCGCCTTGGCGGCGCGCACGGCGGCTTCGGCTGCCGAGGCGGCATTGCCGGCCGTGCGGGCCAGGGACTGGGCGTGGTCGAACTCTTCCTTGCCCACGGCGCCCGTGGCCAGCAGCGGGCGGCGGCGCTCCACATCCTCGCGGGCGCGAGCGGCATCGGCCTGCAGGCGGGCCAGATCGGCCTCGCGCTGGGCCACCTGGGCGACCAGGGCATCGGCCGAGTCCAGCTGCACCAGCAGCTGGCCGGGCTTGACGTAGTCGGTGTCGTCGGCGCCGATGCTGATCACCGTGCCGCCGACCTGCGGCGTGATCTGCACCACGTTGCCCGCCACATAGGCGTTGTCCGTGGTCTGGTAGTTGCGGGCCACCATCCAGTGCCAGCCGCCCCAGGCGACGGCGGCCACCGCGACGGCGGCGGCCACGATGGTCAGGCCCTTGCGGCGGCCCTGCGGGTTGGCCACGGGCGAGGCTGCGGCAGCGGGTGCATTGGATGCTTGCTTGTTGGTATCGGTCATGGTGTTCGGCGCTTTGTTATCTGTGAATGTGGTTGTGCGGCCGGGGCAGGGGGCTGGCAGTCTGTCACGCTGGCTGGCGGTCTGCCCGGTGGAGGGTCAAGAGTGCGTTGGATTCCTGTGCGGGTTGCGATCTCAGTGCTGGCTGACCTGCACGGCAGCCGTGCCATCGGTCCAGCCGCCGCCCAGGGCCTTCATCAGCGACACGCGCGTGTCCAGCGCGCGGGCACGCAGGTCCACGTCCAGGCGGCGCTGGGTGATCACCTGGGTCTCGGTGTTGAGCACCGTCACCTGGCTGGCCAGGCCGGCCTTGTAGCGCTGCACGGCAAAGTCGTAGGCGCGTTCGGCCTTCTCCAGCGACTCGGCCTGCAGCTGCTGTTGGCGCACCAGCGATTGCACGGAAGTGATGGCATCGCCCGCTTCCTTGACCGCATCGAGCACCACGCCGTTGTACTGGGCAATGGCGGTGTCCAGATCGGCCTGCGTGCCGCGCAACTGGGCGCGCAGGCGCTTGCCGTCGAACAGGGGCAGGCGCAGCGCGGGCGTCACGCCCATCTGGCGCGAGCTGCCCTTGAACAGGTTGTCCAGGCCGATGGCATTGAGGCCGATGAAGGCCGTCAGGTTGATATCGGGATAGAAATCCGCCCGCGCGCTCTCTATGCCCTGCGTTGCCGACTCCACCCGCCAGCGTGCGGCCACCACGTCGGGGCGGCGGCCCAGCAGGTCTGCGCCCAACTGGCCGGGCATGGCCTGGATCTGCAGCGCGGCCAGACGGGGCGCCAGCTGCAGCTGCGCCTCGGGCGCCTGGCCGCAGAGCACGGCGATGGTGCGGCGCGCCAGCGTGATCTGCTCGTCCAGCATCTCGATCTGGGTGCCGGCATCGGGCAGGCCAGCCTGAGCCTGGGTCAACTCCACCTGGCTGTCCAGCCCGGCGCGCGTGCGCTGCTGGCTCAGCTCCAGCAGCGACTGGCGCTGGGTCAGCGTGCGGCCGGCCACCTCCTTCTGGGCAATCAGCCGGGCCAGCGCCACATAGCTGCGCGCCACCTGGGCGGCCAACTGGTTGGCAGCGGCGGCGCTGTCGGCCTGGGCGGCACGGGCCTGGCCCAGGGCGGCCTGCAGGTCGGCCGCATGGCGGCCAAAGAAATCCGGTGTCCAGCTCAGGCCGGCCTGCAGGTTGCCGGTGTTGTAGGTATGGCCGGCAATGGGAGCAGGCACCAGGCCGTTGGCGCTGTAGTGCTGGCGCGTGGCGTCAATGCCGAGCGTGCCGCGCACATCGGTGGCCGTGCTGGTGGCCGTGGCCAGGGCGGCGGCCTTGTCGAAGCGGGCGCGGCTCATGGCCAGGCTGGGGCTGCCCTGCAGCGCCTGGGCGATCAGCGAATCCAGCTGGGCATCGCCCAGGGACTTCCACCAATCGGCGGCGGGCAGGCTGGTATTGGCGGTTGTCTCGGACTGGGCCGTCAGACCCAGGTCGGAGGCGCCCAGCCGGGCCAGCGGCTCATGGGCCGGGCCCTGGGAAGCACAACCGGCCAGGGCCAGCGCGGCGCACAGGGTGGCCGCTGCGGCGGCCACGCGGCGGGGCGCAGCGGACACGGAAACAAAGGAATTGGGCATGGTGGTCTGCCTGTTGGGGGTCAAGAATCAGGAAATCGGAAACCGGGGCGGAAAAAGGGGGCTGGCGCTGTCAGCCGACGGGCGTGGCAGGAGCAGGGGACGGCGGCGCAGCTTCCGGCGCGCGCATCGCATCGCCATTGGCCAGCAGGCGGCGCAGCATGTCCAGCAGCTGGCGGGACTCGTCATGGCTGAAGCCGGCCATATGGGCATTCATCACGCTGGACAGCACCTGCGGCACCTTGGCCGCCATGGCGCGGCCTTCATCGGTCAGCACCAGCTTGACCACGCGCCGGTCCACCGTGGAGCGCTCGCGCCGCAGCATGCCCTTGGATTCGAGCCGGTCCAGCGCCCGCGTGATGGAGGCCGGATCCAGCCCCAGGTCACGCGCCATGCCGGCATTCGTGGCGTCGCTGCACAGCAGCAGCTTGTACAGCGGCAGCCACTGCACATAGGTCAGCTCATGCTCGGCCAACTGCGCATCCGCCTGCTGGAGGATGGAGCTGAGCACCTTGCGCATGAGGAACCCCACGCTCTCGAAGGGCGTGTAGCTGCCAGGGCTGTAGAAGTCCGAGGGCTGCAGGCCGTTGGGCAGGGGTGGCTGGGTCATGGTGTCTTGCAAGTGAAATGATTGACTGCGCAATGATTGTTGCGGCAATTATTGCAGAAACACCGAATGGCCGCATGGCTCGCGGGTGCCGGGGACGAGGCAAGGGTTTTCCATCAGGCCGGTGGCTTCCTGACCCCTGTTCGACCACCGGCCACACCGACAACGCTCACTTGTCTTGAGCCACCGCATGCCCTTTCTCCAGTCTGGCCACGGCCTCGCGGTAGGCGGGGCTGGCGCGCAGCTGCTGGTAACGCTCCAGGCCGCGCTGGTATTCGGTGGAGCGGACATCGATCTCGCGGTCCGAGACATAGGTGAGTCCGGCGCGGTGCCACATTTCCAGGTCGGCCAGCACCTGGGCTCGGCTGAGGTCGGTGGGGGCAGCAGTGGAGGAGGGCGTGGCGTCCTGGGCGAGGGCGGTGCCGGCCAGGCCCAGGCTGAGGGCGGCCAGGGCGATGAAGCGGGTGAAGTCGGAAGTGCGCATGGGGAACCTTTCAGGTGAAGCGAAGTGATGAGGGCTTCATGGTCCCGCTGCCGCCCTGGCCGGCACAGCCGTTTGCGACGCACTGCAGCATGGCGGGAGCCAATGGCCGTTGGGTTTCGTGAAATGCCTGGAGGGCAGGCGCGGCCATCCGAGGAGCGCCGCCAGCCATGGAAATGCTTTGATCAGCCTGTGTGCGGCAGATTATTTCCAGTTGCTCCAATAAATCGGCATAAACATCTGTGAAATGGCTGGTGGAAGCATGAATCGGCAGCAAATTCCAGCGGCACAGGCCGACAATCGCCGCTCTCCATGTCTTCATCCATTCCACTTTCCTCCGCTGCCGTTTCGGCAGATTCCGTTTCCCGCAGTTCCGAGGCCTTTCGTGGCTTCAGGGATGCGATTCCCGTGATGCTGGGCTTCGTGCCCTTTGCCCTGGTGCTGGGCGCCCAGGCCGTGCAAAAGGGGCTGGCACCGCTGGAGGTTCCTCTCATGACCGGGATGAACTTCGGCGGCGGCTCGGAGTTCACGGCCATACGGCTGTGGACGTCGCCGCCGCATGTGCTGCTGATCGTCGCCATGTCCTTCCTGGTCAATTGCCGGCACATCCTGATGGGTGCGGCACTGGCGCCCTATCTGCGCCATCTGCCCAGGCGCCGTGCCTTGCCTGCCCTGTTCTTCATGTGCGACGAAAGCTGGGCGCTGGCCCTGGCAGACGCGCAGCGCAGTGCCGCCCGGCGCGTGAGCCTGCCTTACTACATGGGCGTGTCGGCAGGCCTGTACATGGCCTGGGTGTCGTGCACGGCGGCCGGTGCCTTTCTGGGGCCGCGCATTGGCGACCTGGAGCAGTACGGCTTCGACATGGCGTTCACCGCCGTGTTTCTGGTGCTGCTGCGCGGCATGTGGAAGGGCGTCAGGCCTTGCCGGCCCTGGCTGGTGAGCCTGCTGACGGCGGCCCTGGTCTACAAGCTGGTGCCTGGCGCCTGGTATGTGGCGGCAGGCGCCGTCTCGGGCCTGATCTGCGCGGCCTTGCTGGCGCCCAGGAGCTAAGCGATGGAAGCCACAACCTTGCTGACGCTGGTGCTCATGGCGTGCAGCACGTATTTCACGCGGGTGACCGGCTACCTGCTGCTGCGCGGGCGCACGCTGAGCCCGCGCATGCAGTACGTGATGGAAAGCCTGCCGGGCTGCGTGCTGATCTCGGTGATTGCCCCGGCGTTTGTGTCCGAGCGTCCGGCCGATCTGCTGGCCCTGGTGGTGACGCTGGTGGCGGCCAGCCGGCTGCCGATTCTGCCGACGGTGCTGATCGGCATTGCGTCGGCGGGTGCGCTGCGGCACTGGCTGGGGTGATGGCGGGTGGGGC
>NZ_WUMG01000044.1:0-49723 GCF_009827015.1 Delftia sp. CH05
CCCCCCCGCGCCAGGCCCCTGCCCAGCGCCCCGCTCCCGCACCCATGGCTCCCCCGCCGCAGCGCGCAGCCTCGGGCTTTGACGACATGGATGACGACATTCCGTTCTAAATCCGACAAGGATTGTTTTTGTTGATTCGGGCCCGCCTGCTCTTCGGAGAGGCGGGCTTTTTCTTTGCCTGTCGCATGCCGACCCCGCTGAAGCGAACCGAGACCCAGGCCGCAGCGGATGTGCCGCAGCTGTGCAAGCCAGCCAGACCTTGATCATCTCCCGTATAAAGAATAAAATATTTATCTTTGTATGAGCATTTAATATTTAAAGACAAAAATAATGAATCTTGGGCTTTACTCTTCCTCACAAATCGCGGCAGAGCTATCGTTACGGCTGCGCAAGCATCGCATCGCCCAAAAGTTCACTCAGGCGGAACTGGCTAGCCGTGTAGGCGTATCCAAGGCCACCATCGTCAACATGGAGGCAGGCAAGAACGTCTCATTCGAGACCGTGATTGCCGTTGTACAGGTGCTGGGCCTTGCCATTCAGCTTGAAGAGCTGTTTCTTTATCAACCACGCACGATTGAAGAGCTTGAAAGGATTTCAACTCTTCCTCAGCGAGTGCGTTCCCCGAAAGCTTCACATGGTTCAGAAGATTAATGTCTACTACGAAGGCTGGGGCGACAAATTCCATTGGGCTACCCTGGGTGCAGCCGACGCCAGAAGCAGCATTATTTTTGAATATACCGACGAGGCTTTTGCCAAGGGACTGGAGCTATCGCCCTACCTTTTTCCGCTTGTAAAGGGACGAGATTTCTCCAGATCTCTACCAAGACACCAATTAGGTCTACCAGGCCCTGTCTACGATTCTTTGCCGGATGGATGGGGTTTGCTCCTGATGGACAAACTATTCCAAAAGCGTGGTTTGGATCCTGCTCGGTTATCTGCGCTGGATCGATTGGCATATGTCGGTGACAGCGCATTAGGTGCAATGACATTTGCACCTGCTGATAGTTTCATGAAACAGCCTCAAGCAGATATTCCTATGGCAATGCTTGCACAAGAAGTGCAACAAGTGCTTGAGGACAAGGACACAGCTCTGCTCGCGCAACTTGCCCTGGTGGGTGGTTCGCCTCATGGGGCTCGGCCCAAGGCGCTGGTCTATCTGAATAGCGAGACACATCGCGCGAGCACCGTACCCATGGAGGGCGCTGAACCTTGGCTGGTGAAATTTCCCGCAATGAATGAACACTCCGAGGTTTGTGCCATTGAGGACCTCTACGTCAAGTCTGCCAGTGCATGCGGGCTTGAGGCGCCGCCTACCGTCAGCTTGGATTTGGGACAGGGTCTGTCTGCCTTTGGCATCAAACGCTTCGACAGAGAAGGCAAGTACCGCGTTCCTGTCCACACCTTGGCTGCATTTGTTGGCGCTGATTTCCGGGTGGCCGGGTCCATCGGCTATATCACCTTGATTCAGGCAACACGATTCCTGACCAGAGATTCAAGGGAAGTGAAAAAAGCCTTTGAACGCGCTGTGTTCAACGTGATTTTCAACAATCGGGATGACCACGGAAAGAATTTCTCCTTCAGGATGGGAAAGGATGGCCATTGGAAGCTTGCCCCGGTTTATGACATAACCTTCAATCGAGGGCCGGGCGGCTACCATCAAATGGACGTGGCAGGCGAGGCATCCATTATTAGATTGGCGCATCTGCACCAGCTCGGCAAGGAAGCTGGAGTCAGCAAAAAAGAAACAATGGAAGTCATTTCGAGAGTTGCGCAGGAGGCATCTTTATTCTCTGCACGAGTGCAGGAATACGATGGCGCCATCCGCAGGCAAACAGAACAGAATATCTCGAGAATTCTTCAAGCGAATATCAAAGCGGCCACATCATAGGCGCCGCATCCATGGCGCCTTCATGATCGGCGCGGCGCTTCCCGCCCCCCCGAACACCCACCCTCGTACAATCGCGCCCGTGATTTCAGTCCACCGGCACCGTCAACCCGAGGCTCGCCAAGCGCGCAGCCGCGATGCCGCACGCCTTCACAGCTTCACGCTGGCCCGCATCGCGCGCGGCTCGCAGAGCCGGCGCTCGGGCTGCACCCGCCTGGCGCCGCCGTAGCACGGTCGAACCGTACAAGCCGCCAGGTTGTTTCGGGCATCGCCCGACGCCCGGCATGTTCATTCCCGTCTACAAAATCCTGCCCCGCCCTGTCACATCCAGCGCGGCGGGGCTGGCCATTTCCATGTCGAAACACCCCCATCCCTTTCGCGCCGAGTGGGCGCCCAGCATTCCGCGCGAGCTCATGGCCGGCGCCGTGGCCACCTTTGCGCTGATCCCCGAGGTCATCGCCTTTTCCTTCGTGGCTGGCGTCGATCCTGCCGTCGGGCTGTTCGCCTCCTTCATCATCAGCATCGTCATCGCCTTCACGGGCGCGCGCCCGGCCATGGTGTCGGCGGCTGCGGGCTCGGTCGCCCTGGTGGCCGCTCCGCTGGTGCATGCCCATGGCGTGCAGTATCTTTTTGCGGCCGGCATTCTTGCGGGGGCCGTGCAGATCCTGTTCGGCCTGCTGCGCCTGGGCGTGCTGATGCGCTATGTGTCGGGCTCGGTGCGCACGGGCTTCGTCAATGCGCTGGCCATCCTGATCTTCTCGGCCCAGATGCCGCACCTGATCGGCGCCAATGCCGCCACCTGGGCCATGGTGGGCGCCGGCCTGCTGATCATCTACGGCCTGCCCCGGCTGACCACGGCCGTGCCCTCACCCCTGGTCTGCATCGTGGTGCTGACGGTGGCGGCGAATTGGCTGGACCTGCCCCTGAAGACGGTCGCCGACCTGGGCCTGCTGCCGGACGGCCTGCCCAGCTTCGGGCTGCCGCAGGTGCCGTGGTCGCTGGAGACGCTGCGCCTGATCGCCCTGCCCGCGCTGGCGATCGCCATGGTGGGATTGCTGGAGTCCCTGATGACGGCCAGCGTGGTCGATGAACTCACGGACACGCCCAGCTCCAAGAACCGCGAGTGCAGCGGCATCGGCGTGGCCAACATCGCGGCCAGCCTGTTCGGCGGCATTGCCGGCTGCGCCATGATCGGCCAGACCGTGGGCAATGTGCGCTACGGCGGCCGCGGCCGGCTGTCCACGCTGTTCGCGGGCGCCTTCCTGCTCATCCTGATGGTGCTGCTCAAGCCCTGGGTGTCGCAGGTGCCGGTGGCGGCGCTGGTGGCCATCATGGTGATGGTGTCGGCCTCCACGCTGGACTGGGGATCGGCCCGCGCCCTGCTCAGGCACCCCAAGCTGTCCAGCGCCGTGATGCTGGCCACCGGGGTGGTCACCGTGGCCACGGACAACCTGGCCGCCGGCGTGGGCGTCGGCGTGCTGCTCAGCGGGGTGTTCTTCACCTTCAAGGTCTCAAGGCTGCTGTCCGTCGAGAAGACGCAGGACGATGCAGGCCTGACCTACCGCGTCTCGGGCCAGGTCTTCTTTGCCTCGGCCGATCAGCTGGTCGATGCCTTCGACGTGCGGGACATCGAAGGCCGGCCCGTGCGCATCGAACTGACCAACGCCCATTTCTGGGACATCACGGCCGTCAATGCGCTGGACAAGGTCTGCCAGCGCCTGCGCAAGCACGGCAGCACGGTCGAGGTGACGGGCCTGAACGAACACGGCCGGGCACTGGTGTCGCGGCTGGATATCGGCATCGAGTAGGAAACCTGCCCCGGGCATGGTTTCCCTGCGCTGGCAGACCGCTTGCTTTCCTGGGGCAGACGCGGTCTGCTCTTTCGCAAAGAGAAATCCGTCAAATATCGAATGGGTCATTCAGAAAATTCTCTATTTCAAAGAGTTACTCTTTTGAAATAAAGATTTCAGCCCGCTCATTTAGGATCTGGACCGCTGCCACCTCCCCGAACCCGTTCCATCTCTTCCATGCGACTCAGATCCGTTATCTTGGGCCTTGTCCTCCTGGTCTTTGCCGCATCCGCATCCTGGTTGGCCGTGTATGGGTTTCTCATCTCCCAGGAGGACTACTCGCCTGAGCGGGGATCGCTCAGATATTACGTAGGCATCTCTTCCCTGATACGCAATGCGCCAGCGACAGGGACGATGGCGCAGCCCACCTACTTCGGCTCCGTCGGTGATGGCAACAAGCCACCGCAGTCCGAGATGACTTTCGAGACCAGCGCCAAGGACATCACCGAGGCCACTGCGGCCCTCACCAGCTACCTGCGCCAGAAGGATTTCCACCAGAGATCCATCGATGCCGGAAATGCCGCCGCATCGTTTGTCCCCGAGGGAGAGCGCCTTGTCCAATACGCGCAATACGCGTCATCGGCCGGCGAAGTTGCCGTACTGGCGGTCACCCAGGCAATCGCAACAGGCCTGTGCAAGGTCACGCTCACCCATTACGACTGAACATGTCCAGCAGATCCCACATACCCCGAAGACTCATCTATACCTGCAACTGCGGATGGATTGACCTGGGCCACCTCCAATCGGTCGAGAGCCATCGCAATCGCTACGCCAGTGCGGCCTATCTCTGGAAAGACATACTGCATGAGCGTGGCATCGGGATTCCCGGTCACTCCGACAGCCATCTGATTCAATACAAGCAATCCATGGGGCGCTTTGGCCTGACCCAGGAATTTGCCAAGTTCTATCTCGTCAAGAAAGGCCTGTCTCTTTCAGCGAAGCGCTCCGTGGCCCTGGCCATATTCATGGAGGTTTCCATGGGCTTCGAGAGCCTGCAGGCATCCATGTCGCTCCTCACAGACAGTGGATTCAGCCAGGAAGACCTGGTTTCCAACCTGATTGGCTTCTACATGGTCGTGCACGGGGCACTGGACTGGAAGAATCTGTGCAAGCCGGTTTCCACCGAGGCATCGCTGGCCGTCTGGGATGCCAACGGTCCCGTGGGAAGCCATAAAAACAAAGTCTTCCAGCCGCAGTTCCACGCCTGCGAGGAATGCAAGAGCAAGCACCATGTGCAGCTGCCGCGCTTTCCTTCCGCGTTTCAGTCCATACAGCCCGCATCCAAGGGTCTGCATTTCATCGAAGCATCTGATGGGCTGCCAGTGCCAAAGCACATGCTTTCGACACTGTTTCCCTGAGTCTTCCTGCCCTGCGCCAGAACGCAGGCGCCCTCACCGCTCATCGAACGACAGCACCACGCGCTCGGTCAGCGGATGCGCCTGGCAGGTCAGGACAAAGCCGCAGGCGACCTCGTTCTTGTCGAGGGCGAAGTTGCGCTCCATGCGCACCTCGCCCTCGACCACCTTGGCGCGGCAGGTGCCGCAGACGCCCGAGGTGCAGGAATAGGGCACTTCCAGCCCGGCCGAGGAGGCCGCGTCCAGGATGCTGGCCTGGCCGCGCGTGAAGGGGATCTCGCGCGAGAGGCCGTCGCGCACCAGGGTGATGCGGGCGGTGGCGGCGTCGCCGGGCTGGGCCTCGTGCACCACGGCGCCCACCGTGCCCTGGCCTGCGGCCGGCAGGGCCACGCCGAAGCGCTCGATGTGGATGCGCTCCTCGGCCACGCCGGCGGCCAGCAGGGCGGCCTCGGCCTCGTCGTTCATCTGGAAGGGTCCGCAGATGTAGACATGGTCGATGTGCGCGGCCGGCACCACGCCCTGCAGGAATTCGGCGATCTTGGCTCGGTCCATCACACCCATGTTCAGCGGCAGGTCGGTGTGCTCGTCCGAGAACACATGCTGCAGCGACAGCCGCGACATGTAGCGGTTCTTGAGGTCCTCGATCTCCTCCTTGAACATGGTGGACTGCAGCTGGCGGTTGCCGTAGATCAGCGTGAAGCGGCTGGCGGGCTCGCGCGCCAGCACGGTCTTCATGATGGACAGGATGGGCGTGATGCCGCTGCCGCCGGCGATGCCCACATGGTGGCGCGCGGCCCCGGGCTCGATGGGCACGAAGAAGCGGCCCTGGGGCGCCATGACCTGCAGCGTGTCGCCGGGGCGCAGATGCTCGTTGATCCAGTTGGAGAACTGGCCGCCGCGCACCTTGCGCACGCCCACGCGCAGCTCGCCGTCATCCACGCCTGCGCAGATGGAGTAGCTGCGGCGCAGGTCCTGGCCGTCGATCTGGTGGCGCAGGGTGAGGTACTGGCCCTGGGTGAAGCCGAAGACCTCGCGCAGCGCGGGCGGCACGTCGAAGGAGACGACCACGGCCTCGGCCGTGTCGGGCGCAATGCTGCGCACGCGCAGCGGGTGGAACATCGTGGTCGTGGTCATATCGGCTTGAAGTGTTCGAAGGGTTCGCGGCAGTCCAGGCAGCGGTGCAGGGCCTTGCAGGCCGTGGCGCCGAAGGCCGAAAGCCGCTCGGTGTGCACGCTGCCGCAGTGCGGGCAGGCAACGGGCTCGGGCACGGCAATGCCCTGGCGGCGGCGCACCAGGCGGATGGGCGAGGTGCCTTCCGGCAGGCCGGAGTCGCCACAGCGCCCGGGCGGCGCGATGCCGTACTCGCGCAGCTTGCGCCGGCCGTCGTCGCTGATCCAGTCCGTGGTCCAGGCGGGGGCGCGGCGCAGCACGGCGCGCGCGGGGCCCAGGCCCGCGGCCTCGATGGCCTCGAGCACGCTGCGCTCGATGACCTCGGTGGCCGGGCAGCCCGAGTAGGTGGGCGTGAGCACGATCTCCATGCCCTGGCCTTCGGGCAGGGCATGGACCTCGCGCACGATGCCCAGCTCGCAGACCGAGATCACGGGCACCTCGGGATCGGGCACGTCCTGCAGCGCGGCCCAGGCCAGGCGCTCGCGCTCGGCCGAGGCAGATGTGACGGCCACAAGCCGTGCGGCAGCCATCACCACACCCCGCCCGGATAGGCGCGCTGCAGGTGCTGCATCTCGGCCAGGATGAAGCCCATGTGCTCGCTGTGCACGCCGTTGCGGCCCGTGCTGCGGAAGGCGGATTCGGCCGGCATGTCCAGCGTGGCCTCCTGCAGCAGGGCGGCCATTTCGGCCTGCCAGGGCTCGCGCAGCTCGGACCAGGCCGGGCCAAGGCCGCTGGCGCGCGCGGCGGCGTCCGTGGCGTCGTCGGTGAACAGCTCGGCCGCATAGCGCCACAGCTGGGCCAGCGCTGCCTCCATGCGCTGGCGCGATTCCTCGGTGCCGTCGCCCAGGCGCACCACCCAGTCGCCCGCGTGCTGCTCGTGGTAGCGCGCTTCCTTGAGCGCCTTGGCGGCGATGGCGGCCAGCTCGGCGTCGCTGGATTGCACCAGGCGCTCCCACATCAGGCGCAGCCAGGTGGCGGCCATGGCGTTGCGCAGCACGGTGAAGGCGAAGTCGCCGCGCGGCAGCTCGGCCAGCGTGGCGTTGAAGTAGTCGCGCTCGTCGCGCAGAAAGGCGAGCTGGTCCTCGTCGTGCGCGCGGCCTTCGAGCTGGCCGGCGCGGGTGAGCAGCGCACGCGCCTGGCCGACCAGGTCCAGCGCCATGTTGGTCATGGCGATGTCCTCTTCGAGGATGGGCGCGTGGCCGCACCACTGGCCCAGGCGCTGGGCCAGGATCAGGCAGGTATCGCCCAGGCGCAGCAGGTACTGCACCTCGGGCCGGGCGTCGATGGCGATGGAGGAGGCGGAGGCATTCATGGCAGCACCCCGCTCACATGTGGTCCACCGAGGGCGGCAGCTGGTAGAAGGTCGGATGGCGGTAGACCTTGTCCTGGGCCGGATCGAAGAACATGTCCTTGTCGCCGGGGTCGCTGGCCACGATCTGGTCCGAGCGCACCACCCAGACGCTCACGCCCTCCTGGCGCCGCGTGTAGACATCGCGCGCCATCTGCAGCGCCATCTGCGGGTCGGCCGCATGCAGGCTGCCGCAGTGCTTGTGGTCCAGGCCGGCCTTGCTGCGGACGAAGACTTCCCACAGCGGCCATTCGTTGGTGATGTTCTGTTCGACGGTGGTCATGCGGCCTCCTTGCGGGTCTGGTTTCTCTGTGTCTGCTTGCGGGCATGGGCCAGGGCAGCCTCGCGCACCCAGGCGCCCTCATCCCAGGCCTTGACGCGGGCGCCCAGGCGCTCGCGGTTGCAGGGACCGTCTCCGGCGATCACGCGCCAGAACTCGTCCCAGTCGATGGGGCCATGGTCATGGGCCTGGCGGGCCTCGTTCCATTTCAGGTCGGGGTCGGGCAGGGTCACGCCCAGCACCTTGGCCTGGTCCACCGTGGCGTCGATGAACTTCTGGCGCAGCGCGTCGTTGGAGATGCGCTTGATGCCCCAGCGCATGGACTGCGCGCTGTTGGGCGACTGGTCGTCGGGCGGGCCGAACATCATGATGGACGGCCACCACCAGCGGTTGACGGCGTCCTGCACCATGGCCTTCTGCGCCTCGGTGCCCTGCTGCATCATGGTCAGCAGCGCCTCGTAGCCCTGGCGTTGGTGAAAGCTCTCCTCGCGGCAGATGCGCACCATGGCGCGCGCGTAGGGCGCATAGGAGCAGCGGCAGATGGGCACCTGGTTCATGATGGCCGCGCCGTCCACCAGCCAGCCGATGGTGCCCATGTCGGCCCAGGTCAGCGTGGGGTAGTTGAAGATGGAGCTGTATTTGGCCTTGCCCGTGTGCAGCGCGTGCAGCATCTGGTCGCGGCTGCTGCCCAGCGTCTCGGCGGCCGCGTAGAGGTACAAGCCATGGCCGCCCTCGTCCTGCACCTTGGCCAGCAGGATGGCCTTGCGCTTGAGGGTGGGCGCGCGGCTGATCCAGTTGCCCTCGGGCAGCATGCCGACGATCTCGCTGTGCGCGTGCTGGCTGATCTGGCGCAGCAGCGTCTTGCGGTAGTTGTCGGGCATCCAGTCCTTGGCCTCGATGAATTCGCCGGCATCGATGCGCTCGTCGAAGCGCTGCTGCAGGCGCATTTCGTCGGCCGAGCGCACGGCCTTGCCGCCATCGCCCGCTTCCTTGCCCATGGTGTCCATGGCCTGGGTATACATGTGCGATCTCCTTCAATGAAATGGTTGACGACGGCCGGCGGTGCCTCAACGCGGCCGCTTGTCGTACACGCGCCGGGCCTTGCCGGTCTGCGTGCGCTCGATGGTGTCGGGATCGAAGACGCGCACCGCCGTGGAAATGCCCACCAGGGTCTTGATGCGCTGCTGCACCCACTGCGCGATCTCGCTGCGTTCGGCATCGCCCAGGCCGCGCCGCTGCGGCTGCAGCTCGCAGTGCACCTCGACGGTGTCCAGCAGGCCTTCACGGCTGATGTGCATCTGGTACAGGCCCGTGAGGCTGGCATTGGCCAGCACGATTTCCTCGATCTGGGTCGGAAAGACGTTGACGCCGCGGATGATCATCATGTCGTCGCTGCGCCCCACGATCTTGCCCATGCGCCGGAAGCTGCGCGAGGTCGGCGCCAGCAGCCGCGTCAGGTCCCGCGTGCGATATCGCACGATGGGCATGGCTTCCTTGGACAGCGACGTGAAGACCAGCTCGCCCTCGCTGCCATCGGGCAGCACCTCGCCCGTGTCGGGGTCGATGATCTCGGGATAGAAATGGTCTTCCCAGATCACCGGCCCGTCCTTGCTCTCCGCGCATTCGCTGGCCACGCCCGGGCCCATGACTTCGGACAGGCCGTAGATGTCCACGGCATCCAGCCCCGCCTTGCCCTCGATCTCGCGGCGCATGGCTTCGGTCCAGGGCTCGGCGCCGAAGATGCCGATCTTGAGCGAGCTCTCGCGCGGGTCCATCCCCTGGCGCTGCATCTCCTCCACGATCACCTGCATGTAGCTGGGCGTGACCATGATGATGTCGGGCCGGAAATCCTGGATCAGCTGCACCTGCTTTTCGGTCTGCCCGCCCGACATGGGCACCACGGTGCAGCCCGCGCGCTCGGCACCGTAGTGCGCGCCCAGGCCGCCCGTGAACAGGCCGTAGCCGTAGGCCACATGCACCATGTCGCCAGGCCGCCCGCCCGCCGCGCGGATGGAGCGCGCCACCAGGTTGGCCCAGTTGTCGATGTCATTCAACGTGTAGCCCACCACGGTGGGCTTGCCCGTGGTGCCCGAGGAGGCATGCACGCGCGCCACCTTCTGGCGCGGCACGGCGAACATGCCGAACGGATAGTTCTCGCGCAGGTCCTTCTTGGTGGTGAAGGGAAAGCGGGCCAGGTCGGACAGCGTGCGCAGATCGGAGGGGTGCACGCCCTTCTCATCGAAGGCGCGGCGGTAGTGCGGCACGTTGTCGTAGGCATGCTGCAGCGACCGGCGCAGGCGCTGCAGCTGCAGCGAGGCGATCTCGTCGCGGCTGGCGGTTTCGATGGCGTCGAGGTCGCCGGGGGCGGGGCGCAGGTCTTTGTTCATCGGGGTTCTGGCGTCGTGAGGCAAGGGGTTCAGAATAATTGACCGACCGGACGGTAGGATTATAAGATGCAGCTTTCTTGAGCAACAAGGCTTGTTGTCCGGTACTAACCCTGATAGCGACGCCACATTCCAACCCAGGAGACATCCCATGCCCGCCCACGCCCTCTACGAACGCCACCGCCCCCTGCTCGACGACGCGCTGCAGGCCCTGTCCCGCCGGGGCCACTGGTCGCCCTTTCCCGAAGCGCCTTCGCCCAAGGTGTATGGCGAGACCGCCCAGGCCCAGGGCCACGCCGCCGTGCAGGCGCTGTTCGGCAAGGACTATCCGCTGCGCCAGCCCGGTGAACGCGCCCGCGTGGCCACCGAGCAATCGCCCTATGGCGTGGCCCTGGACATCCGCTACCCCGAGTGCGATGCCCAGGCGCTGGTGGATGCCGCCCAGGCGGCCGAGCCCGCATGGCAGGCGCTGGGACCCCAGGGCCGCACCGGCGTGCTGCTGGAGGCGCTGACGCGCATCCACCAGCGCAGCTTCGAGATCGCGCATGCCGTGATGCTGACCACGGGCCAGGGCGCGATGATGGCCTTCCAGGCCGGCGGCCCCCATGCCCAGGACCGCGCCCTGGAAGCCATTGCCGTGGCCTGGAAGGCCATGGCCGACGTGCCTGCCGAGGCCGTCTGGGAAAAGCCCCAGGGCAAGCATGCGCCCGCCGTGCTGCACAAGCGCTTCGAGATCGTGGGGCGTGGCGTGGCCCTGGTCATCGGCTGCGCCACCTTCCCGACCTGGAACACCTACCCGGGCCTGTTCGCCGCGCTGGCCACGGGCAACCCCGTGATCGTCAAGCCCCACCCCAACGCCGTGCTGCCGGCCGCGCTCACCGTGAGCGTGCTGCGCGATGTGCTGACCGAGCAGGGCCTGGACCCCAACCTCGTGACCCTGGCCGTGAGCGACAAGCCCGAATTGACCCAGGCCCTGGCCACGCATGCGGCCATGGCCTCCATCGACTTCACGGGCGGCAATGCCTTCGGCCAGTGGCTGCAGTCCAACGCGCCGCAGGCACGCCTGTATGCCGAGATGGCCGGCGTGAACCTGGTGGTGATCGAGTCCACCGATGCCTACGCAGGCATGCTGCGCAATCTGGCCCTGTCACTGTCGCTGTACAGCGGCCAGATGTGCACCACCACGCAGAACCTGCTGATTCCGGCCGGCGGCATAGAGACTGACCAGGGCCACAAGAGCTTCGAGCAGGTCGGCGCCGATCTGGCCGCCGCCATCGACCAGTTGCTGGCCGATCCCAAGGTGGCCTTCACCGTGCTGGGCGCCATAGGCTCTGCGCAGACCGTGGAGCGCGTGGAACAGGCGGCCACCGTGGGCCGCACCGTGCGCGCCTCGCAAAAGCTCACCCATCCCGAGTACCCGCAGGCCGAGGTGCGCACGCCCGCGCTGCGTGCGCTGGACGTGGCGGACGCCGCCATCTACGAGCGCGAATGCTTCGGCCCCGTCTCCTACCTGGTGGCCGTGCCCTCGGCCCAGGCTGCGCGCGAGCTGGCCGAGCGCAGCGTGCGCGCGCATGGCGCGATGACGCTGGGCCTGTACTCCACGGATGCGGCCTTCGTCGATGCCGTGGCGGCCTCGGCGCTGCGCTCGCGCGTGGCCCTGTCCATCAACCTCACGCAGGGCGTGATGGTCAACCAGTCGGCAGGCTTCTCGGACTTCCACGCCACGGGCGGCAATCCCGCGGCCAATGCCAGCTACACCACGCTGGCCTTCGTGGCCGACCGCTTCGTGGTCGTGCAGCGCCGGTGGTAAGGGACCGGGCCGAGCCTAGGCCTGGCGGGCCTTGCGCGGCTTCTTGCCGTCCGGCACGCTGACCGCGCGCACGCCGCCGAAGAACAGCTGGGACACCATGGTGCCTATGGCGTCATGGTCCAGCGTGCCGCCCGGCTTGAGCCAGGTGAAGGTCCAGTTGATCATGCCGAACAGCAGCATGGCCAGGGGCTTGCCCAGGGCGCTGTCGGCGGGCTCGCCGCGCACCTGGGCAATGGTCTGCGCAAAGGCGGCGACCACGCGGCGCTCCACGTCCAGGATGCGCTGCTGGTCTTCCTCGCGCAGGAAGCGCACGTCCTCGGTCAGCACGCGGTGGGCATTCTGGGCCTGGGCGTACTCCTGGCCGAAGCCGCGGATCAGCGCATGCAGGCGCTGCTCGGGATCGGCATGGGCCTGCAGGGTGTCGTTGACCAGGGCTTCGAGACGCAGCACATGCTCTTCGGCAATGCGCACGGCCAGGTCGTGCTTGTCGATCACATAGTGGTAGAGCGTGGCCTTGGAGACGCCGCAGGCCGCAGCCACCTCGTTCATGGAGGTGCCCGCATAACCGCGCTGCGCGAACAGCTGGGCGGCGTGGGAGAGGATCATTTCACGCTGGCCATCGTAGCCAGCAGGGTCACGTACGCGTGCCATGCGGCGGCGTCCTTTCGGTAGGTGTCGTTGCCAGGGTCCGCCCGTGCGGCCCGGGCCGGAATTATGGACGGCGCAGCGGCACGCGCCCCCGCGATTACCAGTTTTCAGGGATATGCAAAGATGCGGGCTTCGCCCACAGTCGGGCGGCCATCCTGCCCCTTTTTACGCCCGCCGCTGCGCACGCCTTTTCCATGCCCGCCCACCTGCTTGTCCCAGAGTCCACGCTTCCGGCCCCGGTGCTGGTGGTGGAGGACGAGCCGCTGATCCGCCAGCGGCTGCAGTCCGTGCTGGGCCAGCTGGGCTACACGCCCGATGCCCTGCTGTTCGCCGGCTCCCTGGCCCAGGCCCGCGCCTGCCTGGCCGAGCCCGTGGCGCTGGCTCTGGTGGACCTGGGCCTGCCCGACGGCAGCGGCATCGACCTGATCGCCGAGATGCGCAGCGCAGACCCGGCCGTGGGCATCCTGGTGATCTCGGCCTGGAGCACGGAGGACGCCATCCTCGCGGCGCTGCGCGCAGGCGCCACCGGCTATGTGCTCAAGGAACGCGACGACCTGGAAGTGTCGCTGTCCATCCGCAGCGTGCTGCGCGGCGGCGCGCCCATCGACCCCTTCATCGCGCGCCGCGTGATCGCCGAGCTGCAGGGCGCGGCACCGGCCACGCCGGAGAGCAGCGGCACCGAGTCCACGCTGAGCGCGCGCGAAAGCCAGATCCTGCGCCTGGTGGCCGATGGCCTGACCAACCGCGAGATTGCCGAGCAGCTGCACCTGTCGCGCTACACGGTGGAATGCCACATCAAGCACATCTACCGCAAGCTGGCCGTGTCCTCGCGCACGCGCGCCGTCAACACGGCACGCGTGCGCGGATTGCTGGGCTGACGGCCATGGGCGGGTGGCGCCGGTGGTTCGGCCCGGTGCGGCGCCTCGCCCTGGGCCAGGCCCTGGCACTGGGCCTGGCGGTCCTCCTGTGCAGTCCCTGCGCCTTGGCCCAGGCCTGCCTGCCGCAGATCCTGTCCATCCAGTCCGCCAAGGCCGCAGGCCAGGGACCGCCGCCCATCGCCAGCGCGGTACGCGACTGGCACAACGTGACCCTGCCCGACCACTGGCTGGACCGCTGGCCCGGCTACAGCGGCGCCGTCTGGTACCGCATCGACTGGCAGCGCGGCTGCGCTCACCCCCCTGCCGCTTCTGCCACCGCCGCCGCCGATCCCGTGGCGCTGGCCCTGCACTCCATGGTCATGGCCGGCGAGGTCTTCGTGAACGGCGACCTGCTGTGGCGCGACCGGCACCTGGTCGAGCCCCTGTCGCGCAGCTGGAACATGCCGCGCTTTTGGCTGCTGCCCGAATCCGCCCTGCATGCGGGTACCAACAGCGTGTGGATACGCGTGCACGGCCTGGCCGAGCAGACGCCCGGCCTGGGCGAGGTGCGCCTGGGCGAGCCCGAGGCGCTGCGCCGGTGGCACGCGCAGACCTGGTGGAACCAGCGCACGCTGTTTGCCATGAACATCGTGGTCTCGCTGGTGCTGGGCGTGCTGTTCGCCTTTGCCTGGCTGCAGCGGCGCGCCAGCAAGGCCTTTGGCTGGTACGCGCTCAATGCCTTCTGCTGGGCGCTGTTCCTGGCCAATATCCTGGCCACCGAGGCCTGGCCCTTCCCCGACACCCTGGCCGTGGCACGCGGCAACCTGCTGGTCTTTTTGCTGTTCGGCCAGAGCTTTTGCCTGTTCACCTGGCGCTTCGGAAAACTGCACCTGCCCCGGCTGGAAAAGCTGCTGTGGGCGCTGACGCTGGCCGGCATGGCCGCCGCCATCTTCGCGCCCTGGCCGCTGGTGGACGGCGTGCTGCACATCGGCCTGGTGTACTTCGGCATCTGCGTGGCCGTGTCGCTGCACTTTCCGCTGCACGCCTGGCGCACGCGCGAGCCGGGCCACCTGGTTTATGCAGCCTGCCTGCTGGTCTTCCTGTGCGCGGGCCTGCACGACATGCTGGCGCTCAAGAAGGTGATCGGCCCCGCCACGCCCTGGATGCCCTATACCGCGCCGCTGACCATGCTGGCCCTGTCCATGGTGCTGGGCCGGCAGTTCGTGCTCAGCATGCGCCGCATCGAACAGTTCAACCAGGAGCTGACCGACAGCGTGGCGCGTGCCTGCGACGAGCTCGGCGGCACGCTGGCGCGCGAGCATGCGCTGGCGCTCAGCCACTCGCGGCTGCAGGAACGGATGCAGCTGGCGCACGACCTGCACGACAGCCTGGGCGGCTCCCTGGTGCGCTCCATCGCCATGGTGGAGCAGGCGGGCACCCCCATGCACAACCGCCAGTTCCTGTCCGTGCTCAAGCTGCTGCGCGACGACCTGCGCCAGATGATCGACAGCGGCACCAGCGTCTCCGTCACCGTGCCGGACACGCCCCAGGCCTGGATCGCGCCGCTGCGCCACCGCTTTGCCAGCCTGTTCGACGCGCTGGACATGCAGTCCGACTGGCAGGTGCCGGCCGCCTGGCCGCAGCCGCCCGGTGCGCTGCAGTGCCTGGCGCTGACGCGCGTGCTGGAGGAAGCGCTGGCCAATGTGATCAAGCACAGCCGCGCCCAGTGCGTGCAGGTGCAGTTGCAGTGGCCCGAGCCGCATTGGCTGATGCTGCGCATCACCGACGACGGCGCAGGCTTTGACGTGTCCGCCGTGCAGCAGGCCGGCATGGGAGTGGGCCTGCGCAGCATGCAGGCGCGCCTGCAGCGCCTGGGCGGCCATCTGGACATGGATTCGGAGCCCGGCGCCACCGTGCTGGCCGCCTGGCTGCCCGTGCCCGGCGATCACCTGCACGACGGCACGGAGCAGGCCACCCTCAGCGCGAAAAGCGCCCTATCCCCGCACTGACGCCGGCCGGGGTCAGCACATCGTCGAAATACTCCAGCGTGAGCTGGTTGCCGTCGAACGTGGCCTTGGACAGGCTGCCCGGCGAATCGCCCTCGGGCACGAAGCTGAAGACCTCGCCATCCCAGTGGCTGAGCAGCATGCGCTGCGAACCCAGGCTGACCTGCAGCCCCCCGCCGCCCGTCTGCAGGCTGACCTGGGCCGGCCCGTAGAAGCGGTTGGCGTAGCTGCCCACATAGGCGCCCAGCGGCCGGGGCGGTCGGGGGAAAGGAGGCCGGGTCTTGCCTGCCAGCTCGCCATGCGGCTGCATGATGGGTGCCAGCCGCTTGGTCCAGATGCTCTCCCAGTCCTGGCGCTGGCGGCCCCATTCGACCTGGTCCAGGAACTGCGAGACCACGATCTCGGGCACGCCGATGGGCATGCCGTTGGTCAGCACCACGATGCCCAGCTTGAGCTCGGGCATGACGGTGAAGCTGGTCGCGCTGCCCGTGCCGAAGGCGCCCGAGTGGCTGTAGGTGGTGCGCCCCGCCTCGGACACGCCCACGTTGAAGCCGAAGCCGTAGTAGCGCGCAGGCTCGCCGTTGCCGGCCGGCGACTGCAGCATCTGCGGCGACAGCGCCGTGCGCAGCGCCTGCGCATCGACCACCTGGCGGCCCTCGAAGCGGCCTTCGTCCAGCAGCATGGTCATCCAGCGCGCCATGTCGCGCACCGTGGAGCTGACGCCGCCGGCGGCCGACTGCGCATCGGGCCGGCGCACCGGCCCCGTCTGCCACACGCCATTGACGCGCAGGTGGCCGGCCGCGCGGTTGGCGCGCGCCTCGAAATCGGCAAACAGCGAGCTGGTCTGCGTCATGCCCAGCGGGCCGTAGACGGCCTGCTGCGACAGCGCCGCCCAGGACTGGCCCGCGATGGCGGCCACCGCCTCGGCACCCGTGGTCAGGCCGAAGTTGCTGTAGGCGTACTGGGTGCCCACGGGCCGCAGCGGCAGGTAGCGCAGGCGCTCCAGGATCTGGCGCTGGCTGTAGCCCAGCTCCTCCAGCGCATCGCCGGCCTGGCCGGGCAGGCCCGAGCGGTGGGCATACATGTCGCCCACGGTGATGCGCTGGGCGGCATCTGCGTCCTCCAGCGTCCACCAGGACAGGCCCTGCTGCACGCGCGTGTCCCAGGACACGCGGCGCTGGCCCACCTGCTGCGCCACCACGGTGGCGCCCACGGATTTGGAGACGGAGGCGAGCTGGAACACCGTGTCCGCATCCACGGCCAGCGACGAGCCCAGACGGCGCACGCCCATGCCCTGGGCATAGACCAGGCGGCCTTCATGCACCACCGCCACGGCCACGCCGGGCACGCCCGTGCGCCGCATCTGCGCGCGCACCTGGCCGTCGAGTTGATCGAGCGCACGCTTGACGCGGTCCGTCACGGGCGGATCGATGGGATCGCCCCAGGACACCTCGCCGTTGCATCCGGCCGTGGCCACGGCGCCAAGGGCCGCTCCCAGAAAATGCCGGCGCGCAAGAATCGATGAAGCCATGGGGTCTCCTGTGGTGCTGTCGTGAAGAACAAAAGGAAAAAGAAAAAGGGGCGGTTGTGCCGCCCCCCGTGACGATAGCAAAACGCGACGGGCCGAATCCTGCCCGGCATCAATGCCGCATCAGTGCCGCGTCAGTGCTGCATCAGTGGGGATCCACCGCCGCGATGATGCCGCCGCCCAGGCACACGTCGCCGTCGTAGAGCACGGCCGACTGGCCGGGCGTGACGGCCCATTGCGGCTCGGGAAAATCCAGCCGGAAGCCCTCGGGCGTGGCGCCCGAGATCAGGGCCGGCGAGTCGGGCTGGCGGTAGCGCGTCTTGGAGCCGTAGGCCTTGCCCTCGGCGGGCGCGTGGCCGGCCACCCAGCTGACCTGGTCGGCCAGCAGCGACTGCGACAGCAGCCAGGGGTGGTCATGGCCCTGCACCACGCGCAGCGTGTTGGTGTCCAGCTCCTTGCGCGCCACGAACCAGGGCTCATGGTCGCCGCCGCCGCGCGGCGCGCCCTTTTCCTTGACGCCGCCGATGCCCAGGCCCGAGCGCTGGCCCAGCGTGTAGAACGACAGGCCCACATGCTTGCCCAGCTTGCGGTTGCGGTCGTCGAGGATGTTGCCGGGCTCCTTGCTGATGTAGCGGTTCAGGAAGTCGCGGAACGGCCGCTCGCCGATGAAGCAGATGCCCGTGGAGTCCTTCTTCTTCGCGTTGGGCAGGCCGATCTCCTCGGCAATGCGGCGCACCTCGGTCTTCTTCAGCTCGCCCACGGGGAACATGGCCTTGGACAGCTGGGCCTGGTTGAGGCGGTGCAGGAAGTAGCTCTGGTCCTTGGCCGGGTCCAGCCCCTTGAGCAGCTCGAACAGCTGCGTGCCGGGGTTCTGGCGCACGCGGGCGTAGTGGCCCGTGGCGATCTTCTCGGCGCCCAGGCGCATGGCGTGGTCCAGGAAGGCCTTGAACTTGATCTCGGCATTGCACAGCACATCGGGGTTGGGCGTGCGGCCGGCCTGGTACTCGCGCAGGAACTCGGCGAAGACGCGGTCCTTGTACTCGGAGGCGAAGTTCACATGCTCGATCTCGATGCCGACCACGTCGGCCACGGCGGCGGCATCGACGAAATCGACATTGGACGAGCAGTATTCGCTGTCGTCGTCATCTTCCCAGTTCTTCATGAAGATGCCGACCACTTCATGGCCCTGTTGCTTGAGGAGATGGGCCGTGACAGCGGAGTCCACACCGCCCGACAGGCCCACCACGACGCGGTGTTTAGTCATGGCATCGATTATCCCAGCGCCCTTCAAAGGCTGCGCGCCACGGGCTTTGCAGCCCTGCGCCAGCAGGAATAATGGCCCTCCTGCTCCCTAGGAAACGCCCGCATGCGCTACGACCTGACCGATCTGAAGCTGTTCATGGCCATCGCCCAGGCCGGCAATCTCTCGCGTGCCAGCCAGGCGCGGCACCTGACGCCCTCGGCCGCCAGCCAGCGCCTGCGCAATCTGGAGCAGGCCCTGGGCTGCCAGCTGTTCACGCGCGAACACAAGGGCATGCGGCTGACCGAGGAAGGCCACGCCATGCTCGAGCATGCGCGCGGCGTGTTCGCCGCCATCGACGGCATGGAGGCCGAGGCCGCCCTGCTGGGCAGCAGCCTGCAGGGCAAGGCAACGCTGGCGGCCAACAGCTCCTCGCTGCACGGCTTCATCGGCCCGCACATCGGCGAGTTCCTGACCGCCTTTCCCGAGGTGAACCTCACCCTGGTGGAGCAGACCAGCGAGACGATTGCCGCCAGCGTGGCCGAGGGCGAGGCCGACCTGGGCGTCTACGCGGGCGAGCCCATGGCGGGCGCCGTGGCCTGCGAGACCTTTGCGCTGGACCGCCTGGTGGTGATCGCCCCGCCCAGCCATCCGCTGGTGCCCCAGCCGGGCGAGAGGCAAGACGACGGCGAAGGCCCTTCCTGCCGGTTCTTCGACACCCTGTCCCATGCCTTCGTGGGCATGGCGCTGACCAGCAGCAACTACGCCTTTCTGCGCGAGCTGGCCAAGCGCCATGGCCGGCCGCTGCGCTGCCGCATCCACGTGGACGATTTCACCTCCATCGTGCGGCTGGTCTCGCAGGGCGTGGGCCTGGCCATCATTCCGCACAGCATCTACCGCAGGCTCGGCACCGCGCATGCGGTGGCCTGCCTGCCGCTGGAGGAAACCTGGGCACGGCGCCCGCTGCAGCTGGTGCGCTCCAGCGAACGGCCGCTGACGCCCACCGCGCAGCGGCTGCGCAGCTTTCTGAAAGGGCTGGCCGACAAGGCCTAGCCCGGCCCGGCCTGGGTTCAGTGCTGGGCCTGGGCCTTGGCCTGCTTGCGCTCCAGGAAGGCATTCATGTGGTGCTGCGGCTCGCCCGTGTTGAAGGCCGCGCCGAACTCGGCCACGCTGTCGGTGATTGCCGAGTCCACGCCCATGCCCTCCCAGCGGCGCAGCAGGCGCTTTTGCTGGCGCAGCGCCTCGATGCCGATCCCGCCCAGCCCCTCGGCAATCTGCGCGATGCGCGCATCGAGCTGGTCGCCGGGCACGCATTCGTTGAGCAGGCCCCATCGCTCGGCCTGCAGGGCGCCGATGTTCTCGCCCGTGAGCAGCAGCCAGCTGGCGCGCGTGCCGCCGATCTGCGCGGGCATCATGGCCGCGTGGATCACCGAGGGAATGCCGACCTTGACCTCGGGCATGCCCACCACGGCATCATCGGCCGCGATGCGCAGGTCGGCCGCCATGGCCAGCTCCAGCCCGCCGCCCAGCGTATGGCCCTGCAGCCTGGCGATCACGGGCACGGGGAAATGCCGCACCGCGTTGCACAGGTCGCGCAGCCCGCTGATGAAGGCGCGTGCCGAGGCGGCGTTGAGCGACGCCATCTCGCGGATGTCGGCCCCCGCCACGAAGGCGCGCGTGCCCGATCCGCGCAGCACCAGGCAGTGCAGATCGGGGCGCTCGGCCAGCTCGGCCAATTGCGCGGTCAGCGCGCGGATCACGGGCGTGCCCAGGATGTTCAGCGGCCCGCCGCCGGTGATGGTGAGCACGGCGGTCTGCGGGGTGGGAAAGGTCACTTGTGCATGCACGGCAGATCTCCTCAAAGTTTCTCGAATCCGATGTCGCGGATCAGCTGGGACCAGGCCCGGTTGGAGCGCTCCACCGTCTGCCTGAACTGCGCAGGCTCCTGGAAGTCCACGACGGCGCCCTGCTGCTCTATGGTCTTGATCAGCTCGGGCTTTTGCAAGGTCTTGCGCATGGCTTCGCTGAGCCTGGCAAGAATGGCGGGATCGAGCCTGGCAGGCGCGCCCAGGCCGTACCAGGACATGTCGTTCATGGGCTTGAGCCCGGCCTCGGCATAGGTGGGCACGCCGGGCAGGGCCGGCAGGCGCACGGGGCTGGACACGGCCAGCGCACGCAGCTGGCCGCCCGCGATCAGCGCACCGGAAGACGGCATGTTGTCGAACACCACATCGAGCTGCCCCGCCATCAGGTCGTTGAGCGCCGGCCCCAGGCCCTTGTAGGGCACATGGGTGAGGGTGGTGCCCGTGGTGCTGCCGAACAGCGCACCGCTCAGGTGGCTGAGCCCGCCATTGCCCGAGGAGCCGTAGTTGAGTTTGCCCGGTGCGGCGCGCGCCGCGTCGCTGACGTCCCTGGCGCTCTTGTAGGCCGAGCCTGCGCTGACCACCATCACGCCCGGCACGTTGGCGATGTTGGTGATGGGGGTGAAGTCCTTCACCGGGTCATACGCGGGCTTGGCGTAGACGTTGGGGTTCACGGCATGCGAGCTCTCCACCATCATCACCAGGGTGTAGCCGTCGGCCGGCTGCTTGGCCGCATAGGCCGAGCCCGTGCTGCCGCCCGCGCCGGGGCGGTTTTCCACCACCACGGGCTGGCCCAGCGTCTCGCCCAGGTAGCGGGCCGCCACGCGCGCGATTACATCGGTGGCGCCGCCCACCGCATAGGGCACGACCAGGCGTACGGGCCGCTCGGGATAGCTTCCTGCCCCTGCCGCCCCCGCTGCCCCCGCTGCATATGCCAGCGGCATCCCCGCCAGCGCGGCGGCTGCCACGGCGGCCTTCAGTGCTTTCATGCGTTTCGTCATCCTTGTCTCCTTCTTGGCTTGTCGATGTCTAGGGATTCAGAGGTCCTGCGGCGCCGCACCGAGCACGGGCGGCGGCGGCACCTGGGCGCCGCTGCCGGCCGGCACCATGGGGTTGCGCACCAGCTTCAGCGTGCCCAGCTGCGGGTGCTCCACCGTCTGCAGCATCTGGCGGTGCCGCACCTGCGGATGGGCGAAGACCTGCTCCATGGTGTTGATGCAGCCCCAGGGCACCTGGGCGGTGTCCAGCGCATCGGTCAGGGCCTGCAGCGGCCAGCGGCCCAGCGCCGCGCGCAGCAGCGGGCGCAGCTGCGCCTTGCCGGTCAGGCGCGCGGCATTGGTGGCAAAGCGCGCGTCCAGGTGCCAGTCCGTGCCCAGCACGGAGCACAGGGCGGCGAACTGCCCGTCATTGCCGATGGCCAGGATGAAATGCCCGTCTGCGCAGGCAAACACCTCGTAGGGCGCGCAATTGGGATGGGCGTTGCCCGTGCGGCGCGGGTTCTCGCCGCTGACCAGGTAGTTGGCCGCCTGGTTGGCATTCATGGCCACGGCCACGTCCAGCAGGGCCAGGTCGATGTGCTGGCCGCGCCCCGTGCGCTGGCGCTGCACCACGGCCGCCAGCACGGCGCTGGTGGCATACATGCCCGTCATCAGGTCCACCACGGCCACGCCCGTGCGCAGCGGGCCCGCGCCCTCCTCGCCATCGGCCACGCCCGTGTAGCCCATGAGGCCGCCCAGCCCCTGGAACACATAGTCGTAGCCGGGCTTGTGCGCAAACGGGCCGCTCTGGCCGAAGCCCGTGATCGACAGGTAGATCAGCCCGGGGTTGATGGCGGCCAGCGCCGCGTAGTCCAGCCCGTGGCGCGCCAGCGCGCCGGCCTTGTAGTTTTCCACCAGCACGTCGGCATCGCGGATCTGGCGCAGCAGCCAGGCATGCGAGGCCGGCTCGGTGAAGTCCAGCGCCACCGACTGCTTGCCACGGTTGCAGGACAGGAAGTAGGCCGACACGGCCTCGCCACCGGGGGCCTGCACGAAGGGCGGGCCCCAGGCGCGCGTGTCGTCGCCCGTGACGGGACGCTCGATCTTGAGCACCGATGCGCCCAGGTCGGCAAGGTTCTGGGTGCACCAGGGTCCCGCCAGGATGCGGGACAGGTCCACCACGCGCAGGCCGTCGAGGGCGCCGGACAGTCCATGGGTTTGTTGCATGGACTCCATGCTCGCGGCATGGCGCGCGGTGGTCCATCGGTCATTGCTTCACGCAGCGTTCGCGGAAACTGCATGCCCCGCGTAGGGGATGGCTTCCTCCACCGTTTCCCAGATGAACCGGCCCGACGGGCTTTGCTGCTCCTCCACCACATGCGCCACCAGCCCGGCCGCCCGCGAGATGACGGCAAAGCCGCGCATCACGGCCGTGGGCACGCCGATCTCGCCCAGCAGGGCGGCCACGGCCCCCGTGGCATTGATGGTGATGGGCCGGCCCGCTGCGGCGTCCACGGCGGCGGACAGGGTTTCGAGCGCGCGGATTCTGCTGCCCGCCAGTTCGGGTTCGGCACGGCCCATGTCCAGCAGCTTGTAGGCGCGCGGGTCCACGGGCTTGTGCAGGTGGTGGCCGAAGCCGGGCACGGGGCTTTTCAACGCCTTGTGGTGCCGGGCGATGGCGCGGGCCTCGGCCTCTGGGTCGGCGGCGGCGGCAATGCGGTCGAGCAGCGCGGCGCAGTTCTCCATGGTGCCCACGAAGGAGCTGCCCACGGCCAGCAGGCCGGCCGAGACGGCGCCCTGCAGGTTCTCGGGCGCGCTCATGTAGATGAGGCGCGTGGCGATGGCGCTGGGCGTGAGGCCATGCTCCATGAGCACGATGAGCACCACATCGGCGATGCGCAGGTCCACGGGGCGCGGCGTGCGGCCCAGGATCTGCATCAGCATCACCTCGGTGAATGTCTTCTTGCCCATCAGGTCCTCGACCAGGTCGGCATCGCGGTAATGCAGGCTGGTGAGGGTGTGGGTGCACAGGCGGGTGACGGGGGGTTGGGGGGTTGCCATGGCCAGGGTCTCCTTGTGATGGTGTGCGGGATCAACGGGGTGCCAGCGCAAGCTCGCGCACGGCCGTCTTGAGCAGCTTGCCCACGGGCGAGCGCGGCAGGCTGGCGTGAAAGTGGATGCGCTTGGGTGTCTGCACGGGGCCCAGGCGCTGGCGCACGAAGGCGATCAGCTCGGCCTCGCCCGGGCGCTGGTCGGGGCGCAGTTCGGCGCGCAATTGCACGGCGGCCTGCACGGCCTCGCCCCAGTGGTCGTCGGGGATGCCGAAGACCACGCACTCGTGCACGGCCGGATGCTGGCCCAGGGCGTTTTCCACATCCACGGGATAGACGTTGAAGCCGCCCGTGATGACCAGGTCCTTCAGGCGGTCCTTGAGGTGCAGGTAGCCCTGCGCATCGATCAGGCCCCGGTCCCCCGTGTGCAGCCAGCCGTTCACCAGGGTCTCGGCCGTCTTGCCGGGCAGGCGCCAGTAGCCGCTCATCAGCAGATCGCCGCGCGCCACGACCTCGCCCACCTCGCCCCGGGGCAGCAGGCGGCCGTCGGGCGCCATGATGGCCAGGTCGCTGAACCAGGTGGCCCGGCCCACGGAGGTCCACAGGCCTTCGTCCTCGAAGTCCTCGGGCCGCATGGCCGTGAGGATCTGCGGCGCCTCGGTCTGGCCATAGGTGGTGGCCAGCACGGGGCCGAAGAAGGCGCGCACCTGGCGGATTTTCTCGGGCGGCATGGCGGCGCCGCCGTAGATGAGGCGGCGCAGGGCGGGGAAGTCCGCACGGCTGGCGCCCGGCAGCGCCATCAGCATGTAGATAAGGGTGGGCGGCATGAAGCACACGGTGCCGCCGCGCAGGGCAAAGGCGCTGCGCACGGCCTCGGCACCCGCACCGTCCAGCAGCACATGGCAGCCGCCCTGCGCCAGGATGGGCAGCAGGTAGGTGGACGTGCCATGCGTGATGGGCGCGGCCATGACGTAGCGGTCATGCTCATCGAACCCCCAGGCCTGGATCTGGTTGGCAATGCCGGCCATCCAGGCGCGGCAGGGCTGCATCACGCCCTTGGGCAGGCCCGTGGTGCCGCCCGTGAACTTGATGGCCTGGATGGCATCGGCGGGCAGGTCGGGCATCACCGGCAAAGCGCCGGTCTGCGCCTGCTCCAGGGCCGCCGTGCCCTCGCCCAGCACCAGGTGGATGCCCGGCGCCCCTTGCACCAGCGCAGCGCCACCCGCATCGCACAGCACGATGGAAGGCTCGGTGGCATCGATGATGCGGCGCACCTCGGACTGCGTGCTCTTGGGATTGAGCGGCACCCAGACCTTGCCGCTGGCCATCACCGCCAGCAGGGCGGCGACATGGTCTGCGCTGTTGCCCGCGCAGATGCCCACGCGGCTTTGCACGGCGGGCTCCAGCGCCTGCAGGCCGGCCGCCAGCGCGGCCACCTTGCGGGCCAGCGCGTCATAGCGGATGCAGCCGCCCGGCGCGTCGATGGCGATGCGCTGCGGCCAGCGCTCGGCCGCGCGCCAGAAAAAATCAATGGGTTGCATGGGGGTCGTCTCCTTGTGGTGCGGTTGTGTCGAGCTTTTGCCGAACGTGTGTCGAACTACTGGGCGGTGGCGCCCGAGGCCTTGACCACCTCGCGCCAGCGCCTGATCTCCGACGCCGCAAAGCTGCGCATCTGCGCCGGGGTGCCGGGCTCGGGCGTGGCGGCCATCTCGCCCAGGCGCTGGCGCAGCTCGGGTGCGGCCAGGGCGGTGTTCAGGGCATGGTTCAGGCGCTCGATCACGGCGGGCGGCGTGCCCGCAGGGGCGGCCAGGCCGAACCACGACTGCACGTCGAAGCCCGCATAGCCCGACTCCGCCAGCGTGGGCACATCGGGCAGCAGCGCCGAGCGCCGGGCGCTGGTGATGGCGATCGCGCGCAGCTTGCCGGCCTGCACATGGGGCAGGGCCGAGGGCGCGTTGTCGAACATGGAATCCACCTGCCCGCCGAGCAGGTCGGTGATGGCCGGTGCGCTGCCCCGGTAGGGCACGTGCAGCATGCGCAGGCCCGACAGCTGCCGGAACATCTCGCCCGACAGGTGGATCGACGAGCCGCTGCCCGACGAGGCGAAGCTGATGCCCTGCGCACTCTGCCGGGCATGGCGCACATAGTCGGCCACGTTCTGTATGGGCAGGCGCGGGTTGACCACGAGGATGTTGGGAATCTTGGCGATCAGGCCGATGGGCTCGAAGTCCTTGACCGGGTCATAGCCGAGCCGGGGGTAGAGCGAGGCATTGATGGTGTTGGCAATGGTGTAGACATACAGCGTGTAGCCGTCCGCAGGCGCCCGCGCCACGGCCTCGGCGCCCACATTGCTGTTGGCGCCCGTGCGGTTGTCCACCACCACGCTCTGGCCCAGCTGCTCGCCCATCCTGGCGGCCACCAGGCGTGCGATCACGTCGGTGGCGCCACCGGCCGCATAGCCCACCACGAGCCGCACGGGCCGGGCCGGCCAGGCCGCCGGCTGCGCCAGCACGGGCGCGGGCGCCAACGCCACGGTCGCGACGGTCGCGGCGGCCATGCCGGCCAGTGCGCAGGTGAAGGAACAGGCCAGCAGGCGCCGGCGCGCCCACGGATTGAAACGGGCAGGGGTTGTCATGTCTTGTCTCCAGGTGATCGTTCTGATGTCCGCTGATGTCTGCTGATGTCCGCTCATGTCTGCCTGTGTGGGCTTTCGACGGCCTGCGGCACACTGCGCGCTGCACGCAGGCCCTTTTCTGCCCTGCCTGCAATCACCGGGAAATTCTTTTCCATGCCTTCGCGCAGCACCAATCCAAACGTCCGGCCAGCGGACATTCCAGTCTCCGCCGACGATGCCGGCAGCCGCACCCTGCGCCGTGGCCTGCAGGTGCTGGACGCCGTGCTGGCCGCTGGCCGCGAAGGCCTGCGCGTCGCCGACCTGTGCCGCGCCACGGGGCTGGAGCGCGCCACGGTGTACCGCCTGCTGTCCACCCTGGTGGACAGCGGCTATGTGGCGCACAGGGGGCGCTTCGCCTATGCGGCCGGCCACCGGCTGGCGGCCACGGCCGCCAGCGCGGGCCAGCCCAACATGGCCGTGCGGCTGCAGCCCGTGCTGGAGCGCGTGAGCGCGGGCTGCGCGGACGCGGCCTTTGCCATCGTGCGCGAAGGCGCGGCATCGCACTGCATCGCCCGCCATGTGGGCACGCATCCGGTGCAGATCCTGGTGATCCAGGTGGGCACGCGCCAGCCGCTGGGCGTGGGAGCGGCGGGCCTGGCCCTGCTGGCCGCCCTGCCCGATGCCGAGGTGCAGGCCGCGATGGCGGCCAACGCGCCCGTGCTGGAGCAGTACGGCGGCATGACGCCCGAGCGCATGGCCCTGCTGGTGAAGGCCACGCGCCAGCGCGGCTGGTCCGTCATCGGCAACCATGCCACGCGCGGCGTGCTGGCCGTGGGCATGGCGGTGCGCAATGCCGAAGGCGAGCCCGTGGCCGCCGTCAGCGTGGCCTCCACGCTGGAGCGCATGCCCGGCGAGCGCCAGAAGCTGATTGCGCGCTCGATAGGCGAGGCCCTGGCGGCCCTGCTGCCGCGCGGCATCTGAGGCCAAGCCCCCGGTGCAGCGGCCCGACCGGTCTGCACCGAGAATCTGCACCGACAATCGCCGCTGCCATCCACAAGCGCCGCCCCCATGGAACTGAGACAACTCCGCTACTTCGTCCGCATCGTCGAACTGGGCTCCATGAGCCGCGCCGCCCTGGACCTGGACATGGTCCAGTCCGCGCTGAGCCAGCAGGTCAGCCGCCTGGAAAGCGAGCTGTCCACCCGGCTGCTGCAGCGCACGCCGCGCGGCGTGGTGCCCACCGAGGCAGGCGTGGCCTTCTTCCGCGAGGCCCAGCTCACGCTGCGCCATGCCGAGCAGGCCGTGCGCAGCGCGCAGCAGGCGCGGCTATCGGGCTCGGTCAGCGTGGGCCTGGCGCCCACCACCTCGGCCATGCTGGGCCTGCCCATGATGCAGGCCATGCGCGCGCGCTACCCCGATGTGCGCCTGCACATGGTGGAGGGCATGTCAGGCCACCTGACCGACATGCTCAATGCGCGCGCGCTGGACATGGCCGTGCTGTTCGACGCCCGCCTGCACGGCGGTCAGGCCCGCGCAGGCGGGCGGCGCTGGCAGGTGCACCCGCTGATCGAGGAAGAGCTGTTCCTGATCCGCGCGCGCGGCCACCACCCCGAGCCGCTGCCGCCGCAGATGGCGCTGGCCGACCTGGCCGGCGAATCGCTGATCCTGCCCACGGGCCTGCACGGCCTGCGCAGCACGCTGGACACGGCCTTCTCGCAGGCGCGCTTCACGCCGCATCTGGTGCTGGAGGTGGACTCGCTGTCCATGGTCATGGCGGCCGTGGATGCGGGCCTGGGCAGCACGGTGCAGCCCTGGGCCTCCATGGGCCGCTATGCCGATGCCGCGCAGCGCTTCGAGTGGTCGCGTATCACGGACAAAGATGCCCTGCGCACCAACCTGCTGTGCAGCCTGTCCGAGGATGAGCTGTCGCCCGCCGCCCTGGCCGCGCGCGTGGTGCTGATCGACTGCGTGCGCCAGCTGCTGCGCGGCGGCGCCTGGGCCGGCACGGCCCTCATCCATCACGAAGACTGATACCCCCATGCCGGCGGGCCCCTGCCCGCCGCGCTGCGTTCTCCCTACATTCGCAATCCCCACGATGGCGAATGCAAGGAGAACTCCATGGACCCCGATGTCCTGGTCATAGGCGGCGGCAATGCCGCCCTGTGCGCGGCCCTGATGGCGCGCGAGGCAGGCCGCAGCGTGCTGCTGCTGGAGGCGGCGCCGCGCGACTGGCGCGGCGGCAATTCCGGCCACACGCGCAACCTGCGCTGCATGCACGACGCGCCCCAGGACGTGCTGGTCGAGGCCTACCCCGAAGAGGAGTTCTGGCAGGACCTGCTCAAGGTCACGGGCGGCATCACCAACGAGCACCTGGCGCGCATGGTGATCCGCGCCTCCTCCACCTGCCGCGACTGGATGCGCCGCCACGGCGTGCATTTCCAGCCGCCGCTGTCGGGCGCTTTGCACGTGGCGCGCACCAATGCCTTCTTCATGGGCGGCGGCAAGGCCCTGGTCAATGCCTACTACCGCAGCGCCGAACGGCTGGGCGTGCAGGTGCGCTACGCGTCGCCCGTGGACCGGCTGGAGATCGAGGGCGGCGAGTTCAAGGCCGCCTGGGTGGGCGAGCAGCGCATCACCGCAAAGACCTGCGTGCTGGCGGCGGGCGGCTTCGAGTCCAACCGCGAGTGGCTGCGCGAGGCATGGGGGCAGAACGCGCGCGGCGAGTGGCCGTCCGACAACTTCCTGATCCGCGGCACGGCCTTCAACCGCGGCGTGCTGCTGCGCCACCTGCTCGAAGACTATGGCGCCGACCGCATCGGCGACCCCACCCAGGCCCACATGGTGGCCATCGACGCGCGCGCGCCGCTGTACGACGGCGGCATCTGCACGCGCATCGACTGCGTCTCGCTGGGCGTGGTGGTCAACCGCGAGGCCGAGCGCTTCTATGACGAGGGCGAGGACTTCTGGCCCAAGCGCTATGCCATCTGGGGCCGCCTGGTGGCCCAGCAGCCGGGCCAGACCGCCTGGTCCGTCATCGACGCCAAGGCCATAGGCCGCTTCATGCCGCCGGTCTTCCCGGGCGTGCGCGCCGACTCACTGCCCGAGCTGGCACGCAAGCTGGGCCTGGACGAGGACCGCTTCATGCAGACCCTGGATGCCTACAACGGCGCCTGCCGCGTCGGCCACTTCGACCACACGGCGCTGGACGACTGCCATACCGAGGGCCTGGCCCCCGCCAAGACCCACTGGGCCCGCCCCATCGACACGGCGCCCTTCTACGGCTACCAGCTGCGCCCCGGCGTGACCTTCACCTACCTGGGCCTGGAGACCGACGATACGGCGGCCGTGCGCTTTGCCGGCCAGCCCAGCACCAACCTGTTCGTGGCCGGCGAAATGATGGCCGGCAACGTGCTGGGCAAGGGCTATACGGCCGGCGTGGGCATGTCCATCGGCACGGCCTTCGGCCGCATCGCGGGCCGCAACGCAGCCCTGGCCGCCGCCGGACAACCTGCCGTGCGCGGCGCAGTGAGATGAAGACCCCCCTGAGTCGCTGCGCGCCATCCCCCAAGGGGGACGACAGCCTCGCTGCGGGGCGGCCCTTGCTCGCTGTCCCTGGTCAGGAGCAGGCCTACTTCAAGCGCTGCGGGCGGCAAGCCAACCCCATGGACGACACATATGCAAAACACAATTAGCGCCCTGGCCCAAGAAGCCCAGGACCTGGCCGCAGGCCGGGTCATCCCCATCCTGCCGGTCTCCACCGAAACGGCCGCCGAAGGCGAGGTGGCGCGTGCCCTGCAGATCTGCAACGCCTGCCGCTACTGCGAAGGCTTTTGCGCGGTCTTCCCGGCAATGACGCGGCGCCTGGAGTTCGGCAAGGCCGATGTGCACTACCTGGCCAACCTGTGCCACAACTGCGGCGCCTGCCTGCATGCCTGCCAGTACGCGCCGCCGCATGAATTCGCCATCAACATCCCCAAGGCCATGGCCGAGGTGCGCGGCCAGACCTATGCCGACTACGCCTGGCCGCCCGCCCTGGGGCGCCTGTACCAGAGGAACGGGCTCACGCTGTCGCTGGCCCTGGCCGCAGGCCTGTCGCTGTTCCTGGTGCTGGCCGTGGCCCTGCAGGGCGGCCCGGGCCGGCTGTGGGGCGCCGACCTGGGCGCCAACTTCTACAACCTGTTCCCGCACAACCTGCTGGTGGGCATCTTCGCGCCCGTGTTCCTGTTCGTGGTGCTGGCGCTGGCCATGGGCGTGCGCCGCTTCTGGAAGGACGTCAAGCCCGCCACCGGCGGCGTGGACGTGGGCACGCCGGCGGCGGCCGAGGCCGCGCAGGACGTGCTGCGCCTCAAATACCTGGACGGCGGCCACGGCGAGGGCTGCCACAACGAGGACGATGCCTACACCCTGAGCCGCAGGCGCTTTCACCACCTGACCTTCTACGGATTCATGCTGTGCTTTGCGGCCACGGCGCTGGCCACGGTCTACCACTACGTGTTCGGCTGGGCCGCGCCCTACGAATTCCCCAGCCTGCCCAAGCTGCTGGGCGCCGTGGGCGGCACCAGCCTCATGCTGGGCACCGCAGGCCTGTGGCACCTGAACCGCAGGCGCCACCCGCTGCATGGCGACGCGCGCCAGAAACCCATGGACCTGGGCTTCATCGCCCTGCTGTTCCTGGTCGCGGCCAGCGGCATGGCGCTGTGGCTGGGCCGCGGCACGCCGGCCCTGGCCCTGCTGCTGTGCCTGCACCTGGGCGCGGTGATCGCCCTGTTCGCCACCCTGCCCTACGGCAAGTTCGCGCACGGCGTGTTCCGCACGGCGTCCCTGCTGCGCCACAACACCGAAAAGCGCCAGCCCAGCCCCATCGGGCTGGGTGCCGACTAGCCGCATCCGCCCCGATTCCCAGCCAATGACGGAGACAACCCCATGATGAACAAGCGCAACTTCCTGCACGCCAGCGCCCTGGCCGCCTCCCTGCTCGCACTGGCCGCCAGTGCGCAGGCCCAGGACTTTCCTCCCAAAAAGCCCGTGTCCCTGGTCGTGGGCTTCGCCGCCGGCGGCGCTGCCGATGCGGCCGCGCGCCTGATCGCCAAGAAGCTGGGCGAGAACATCGGCCAGAGCGTGGTGGTGGAGAACAAGGGCGGCGCGGGCGGCAACATCGCCCACCAGCAGGTGGCCAATGCGGCGGCCGACGGCTCGGTGCTGCTGTTCGGCTCGGTGGGGCCGCTGACCATTGCGCCGCACCTGATGAAGCTGCCCTACGACCCCTTCAAGGACCTGGCACCCATCTCGGGCGGCGTGAACTTTCCCAACGTGCTGGTGGTGCACAAGGGCGCGGGCGTGAAGACCCTGGCCGAGTTCGTGGCCAAGGCCAGGAAGAACCCGGGCACGGTGGACTACGCCTCGACGGGCGCGGGCTCGGCCTCCCACCTGGCAGGCGAGCTGTTCAACCAGCGCGCGGGCATCGACATGGTGCACGTGCCCTACAAGGGCGGCGCGCCCGCGCTGCAGGACCTGCTGGGTGAGCGCGTGACCAGCTACTTCGCAGCGCCGCCCACGGCCCTGCCCCACATCGAGGCCGGCAAGCTGATCCCGCTGGCCACCACGGGCCTCACGCGCCCGGCGTACATGCCTGACATCCCCACGGTGGCCGAAGCCGGCTATCCCGGCGTCGAGGCACTGAACTGGTATGCCTTCGTGGCACCGGGCAAGACGCCCAAGCCGATGCTGGACCGCTGGAACACCGAGATCGTCAAGGTACTCAATGACCCCGGCGTCAAGGACGCGCTGAACAAGCACGGCCTCACCCCCCAGCCCACCACGCGCGCCGAGTTCGCGGCCTTCATGAAGAAGGAGTACGAGCAGTGGGGCAGGCTGGTCAAGGAGCGAAAGCTCACGGCGGAGTGAGCGGCTTGCGCACGTTCAGAGCTTGATCGGCTTGCGTGCCACGGGGGCTGCAAAGCCCGCGCACAGGCGGTTCCAGACATTGATGCTGCCGATGGCATAGGTCAGCTCCACCATCTCGCGCTCGCTGAAATGCGCGCGCAGCGCCTCGAAGTCCTGCTGCTCGGGATGGGCCTGGCTCAGGCGCGTGCAGCGCTCGGCCCAGTTCAGGGCGGCGCGCTCGCGCCCGTCGTAGAAATCCACCTCGGGCCAGGTGACGATGCTGTTGATGCGCTGCAGGTCCTCGCCCCGGGACAGCAGTTCGCGCGTGTGCATGTCCACGCAGAAGGCGCAGCCGTTGATCTGCGAGACGCGCAGGAACACCAGCTCCAGCAGCTGGATGCCCAGGCTGGACTCGTGCAGCAGCGCGTTGATGCCGGCCTGGGCCTTGTACAGCTCGGGGGCCACGGCCTGGAAGTTCAGGCGCGGCGTGGGGGCGGCAAGAGGACGGGCGCCGGTGGCAGCGGAAGACGAAGCGGACATGGAAAACACTCCTTGAGGGATGTAGCAGCCGGCCGGAATGGCTGGCCCATACCTTCAAGACGCGCGGGGCGTGCGCGTTGTGACAGCGTTGGCGAAAATTTTTTCGCAGCCCCGGCCCCCTCCCCCATTCCCGCCCTGGCTGGCGCTCAGTCCGCCACGATGCGCCGCTCCGTGGCGATCTTGCGGTACAGGGCGTTCTCGGCCGCGATCTCGCGCGCGAACTCCTCGGGACGGTTGCCGATCACGCGCGAGCCCGTGTCCTCGATCTGGCGGCGCACCTCGGGGCTGGCCAGCGCGCGCTGGGCGGCCGCATGCAGGCGCGCCACGATCTCGGGCGACAGCCCCTTGGGGCCGTAGATGCCATAGAAGGCGCTGCGGTTGACCGGCTCCAGCCCCAGCTCCTTGAAGGTGGGCACCTGGGGCAGCTGGGCCAGGCGCTCGGGCGCGGCCACCGCCAGCGCGGTGAGCCGGCCCGCCTTGATGAAGGGCAGGGCCGAGGGCAGGTTGTCGAAGACGATGGGCACCTGGCCCGCCACCGCATCGTTGAGCGCCGGGCCCGAGCCCCGGTAGGGCACATGCGTGAGCGACAGCCCGGAGCGGCTGGACATCAGCTCCATCAGCATGTGGCCTATGGAGCCCGTGCCCGCCGTGCCGTAGGCATGCTTGCCGGGGTTCTTCTTCACCTCCTCCACGAAGGCCGCAAAGCTCTGCGCCTTGAAGCCCGGATGCACGGCCAGCACATTGGGCGTGGCCGCAATGTTGGTGATGGGCGTGAAATCGGTGAGCGGGTTGTAGGGCAGGCGCGGGTTGATGGCCGGATTGGTGGCCGTGGTGGACACGGTGGCCACGCCCAGCGTGTAGCCGTCGGGCTGGGCACGCGCGGCCTCGTGCGCGCCGATGGCGCCTCCGCCGCCGCCCTTGTTGTCCACCACCAGCGGCTGGCCCAGCGCCTCGGCCATGCGCGGCGCGATCGCGCGCGCCACGATGTCGGTGGTGCCGCCGGCCGCAAACGGCACGATCAGGCGCACCGGGCGCGTGGGATAGGCGCCGGCATCGGCCGCCATGGCGCCCGGTGCGGCGCCTGCGGCCAGCAGCAGGGCGCACAGGCTGCGGCGTGAAGTGAAGTGGTTCATGGGATGTCTCCTGGGAATGGCTGTGTTTTGAACGGACGGTGGAGGTTTCTGTCAGGCCGATACGCGGCGCACGATGTGCGAGCGGTCCAGCGCGCCGCAGGAGGAGGCGCCCAGCATGGCCAGGTTGCGGTCCACCTCGTCGCGCAGCAGGCCGATGGCGTGCAGCACGCCGGCCTCGCCGCCCACGGCGGCGGCATAGTTGAAGGGCCGGCCCACCAGCACCATGCGCGCGCCCAGCGCCACGGCCTTGAGCACATCGGAGCCGCGCCGAAAGCCCCCGTCGATCAGCACCGGATAGTCCGGCCCCAGGGCCGCCACCACGTCCTCAAGAATGCGCATGGCCGACACCGCGCCGTCGAGCTGGCGCCCGCCATGGTTGGACAGCACGATGCCGTCGGCCCCCACGCGCCGGGCCTGCAGCGCGTCCTCCACGCTGAGCACGCCCTTGATGACCAGCGGCCCCTGCCAGCGGCGGCGGATGGCCTCGATGTGGCGCCAGCTCAGGTGGTCGCGTGCCGAAAAATCGCGCATCACGCTGGACGACATGATGGGCGCACCGCGCGTGGCAAACGAGTTCTCGAAATGCGGCATGCCGTGGCGCAGCAGCGTGCGCAGGAAGGTGCCGGCCACCCAGCCCGGGCGCACCATGCCGTCCCAGGCCAGGCGCAGGCTGGGCTTGAGCGGCGTGGAAAAGCCGGTGCGGATGTTGTTCTCGCGGTTGGCGGAGATCGGTATGTCCACCGTCACCACCAGGGTGCGAAAGCCTGCGCGCTCCACGCGGTCGATCAGCGCGTCGATGCGGGCCTGGTCACCGGGGATATAGGCCTGGAACCAGGTGGCCGGGCTCTCGCGCGCCACCTCCTCCATGGGGATCAGCGAAGTGCCGCTCATCACCGACACAATGCCCGCGCGCTGGGCCGCGCGGGCCAGCACCAGGTCGCCCCGGTAGGTGGACAGCGCATTGATGCCCATGGGCGCAATGCCGAAGGGGCTGGCATAGCGCTCGCCGAACAGCTCCACGGCCTGCGAGCGCTGCGACACATCGGCCAGCACGCGCGTGGTCAGGCCCCATTCGCCGAACACCTCGCGGTTGTCGCGCAGCGAGGCGTTGTCCTCTGCCGCCCCGGCGATGTAGCCGAAGATGGGCCGGGGCAGCCTGCGGCGCGCGGCCTCCTCGAAATCATGCAGCGACAGCATGCGGCGCAGCACGGCCGGGGCGCGCGGCGCTGGCAGGGCGGGTGCCGAAGGCGTGGAGGCAGAGGCAGAGGAGGAAGCGATGGCGGCCATGGTGCGGACCTCGGAATGTTCAGGAACCGGCGCCACTGTAGGCCGCGCATCCATTGAATGAAAGTGGATTATTTAGAATGCACTTGTTCGCTTTTTGCCAATGACAAGCCCATGTCCACACCCTCGGTCAAGCAGCTCGAAGCCTTCTGGTGGGCCGCCACCTGCAGCAACTTCGCCACGGCCGCGCAGCGCGTGCACCTGTCCGTGTCCTCGCTGTCCAAGCGCATCACGGAACTGGAGTCCGCGCTGGGCCAGCCGCTGTTCGACCGCAGCGGCCACCGCGCCGTGCTCACCGACGCCGGCCAGCGCCTGCTGCCCGCCGCGCTGGAGGTGCTCAACGCCATGGCCGCGCTGGGCCAGGCCCTGGACACGCGCGAGGCGCTGGCCGGGCATTGCCGCTTCGGCGTGGGCGACCTGTCGGCGCTGACCTGGCTGCCGGCCTTCGTGGCCGCCGCGCGCCAGGCCCATCCGCAGCTGGTGCTGGAGCCCCATGTGGACGTGGGCGGCGTGCTGGAGCAGCGCCTGGACGACGGCGAGCTGGACTTTGCCGTCATCGCGGGCCGCTCCTCGCGCAGCAGCCTGCTGTCCCGCCCCGTGGGCGCCGCACGCTTTGCCTGGGCCGTGGCCCCCGGCCTGGCAGGCGCGGGCCGCCTGGGCGCCACGGCCCTGCTGCAGCGTCATGCGCTGGTCACCCTGCCCCCGCAGGCCGGCACCACGCGCCTGCTGGACGACTGGCTGCTCGCCCAGGGCGCCAGCGTGCGCGAGCGCATCCTGTGCAACAGCTGGGGCGCCGTGGCCGGCATGCTGCGCGCCGGCCTGGGCGTGGGCTTCCTGCCCACCGGCTGGATCGCCGCCCTGGGCCTGCGCGCCGTCGGGGGCGCCCATCCCAAGGCTGCCCTCGCTCCCCTCCACTACGCCTTCCAATGGCGGCGCGGCGACGCCCGCGCCCTGATCCCGGCCATGCAGCAACTGGCGCAGGCGCAGGTGGATTTCACGGTGATGCCGGGGTTGGTGGGTGCAGGGCCGCACGCCTCGCCGCATCACACTCGCAGCAAAGGCCATCCAGCCGAAATCGGGCAAGATGGCACTTGGAAGCAGACCTCCCGCAACCTGTACGACACAGACGAAGATGCCGCCTGCCATCGCTGAAGTCATTGAAATCCAGGGCCGCTCCGAGCAAGGCGCGCAAAAGCCGTTTCTGTGCCGGGCCGACGATGGCCAGACCTACTACGTCAAAGGACGGCAGACGGATCGGTCCAGCCTGTGCAACGAGTGGATCTGTGCGCATCTGGCCGTGCAGTTGGACCTGCCGTTGCCGCCCTTCAAGCTGCTGCATGTCAGCCAGGAACTTCTGGACGAGGCGCCCAGGCCATGGCGTGAATTGGGCTGCGGCATAGCGTTCGGCTCGCAGCGTCATCCCGGATGCACCTGGTTCGACAAAGCCCAGATCCTGCATGTACCGCAGGACCTGCAGGCCAACATCCTCGCCTTCGACTGGTGGGTACAGAACGTGGACCGCATGGACGGCAACTCCAACCTGCTGTGGGATGCGCATCGCAGCGCATTGGTGGTCATCGACCACAACCTCGCCTTCGACCCGCATCTGGACGCCGCAACCTTTATCGAGAATCACATTTTCAGAGGCTGCTGGCAGAAGACAGATCTTGTGTCGCGCGACCGGCTACAGGATCAACTTTCCGAGGCGATGGATGCCGTTTTCCGCTTTGCCTGCGACAATATTCCACCGGAATGGCATTGGAACAACCCGGAATGCGACATCCCCGCCAGGGTGGACATCAATGCCATTGCCGCGACGCTTGCGAAGTGCAAATCGCCCGACTTTTGGAGGTTCACATGAAGCCTCTTGCCTGCCGCTATTCGATAGTCCAATTTGTCCCGTATGCCGAGACCGGCGAGTTCGCCAACGTCGGCATTGTGCTGACCTGCCCGCAAAGCGGGTACTTCGGTTTTCTGCTGCAAAGCCGCAAGTCCAAGCGCGTCACCGATTTCTTCGATGCGCTTGACAGGGATTTTTACAAGAGCGCAGTCAAGGCCGTGGAGGAAGAGTTGTCGCGGCTCGAGACCCTCGCCCACAGCCTGGCGCCGCAGGCGAAGACAGATGCTTTGAGGGGGATGATGGCCGCGCTCGAGCAGCCACGCGAAGCCATTGTGCGCTTCAGCCCCGCCAGAGTGGTGCTCACCCAGGATCCGGCCCGGGAGTTGCGGCAGCAGTTCGACCACTATGTCGACCATGCTTTTGCCACGCCCGAGTACGTGGAACGCACGATGAACGAACGCCTGAGGGCTTTGCTGGGCGGCCTCGAATTGGATGCGCCGTTCAGGCCGGCGCGCATAGGCAACGAGTACGTCAGTGCCCGGTTCGACTTCGTGCAGACGGTGGGCGACAAGCCCCGCAAGATCATCAAGGCCCTGCATCTGGGCCAAAGCGATGCCAACGACATTGCTGCGCATGGCGACGTCTGGACCGGCAAGATCGCGCGACTGATCCGGCAGCGTGAATTGCCCGGAGACATCCTCGTCAATGTGAACCTGCCTCCACAGGACAAGCAGGCTCACAGGGAAGTCAGCCAGGACATCATGCGGGAGCTAGAGCACCACAAGGTGATCGTGGTGGCTGGCGAAGGCCAGTCCGCCATGCAGAGCATCAAGGAATTCGCGCAGCATTAGGCGCAGCCCTGCGGGCACAGCGCCGTCCAGCGGTCAGCCCTCCCCCCACTCCACCAACTGCGGCCGCACCTGCACCACCTGCCCCGCGCGCAGGCCTTCGCCGTCGATGGCGCGGAAGGCCTCGGCCATCAGGCCTTCGACGTTCTGGCGCACCATGTGCACCGGAAAGCGCAGGCATTCGGCATAGGGGTCCCAGTCGTAGCTGCCAAAGCTGCATTGCGCCAGTTCCGCATCGGGCAGTCCACGCAGGAAGCGGATGGCGCCTTGCAGCGTGATGCCCGATGAGAACAGCAGGGCGCGCGGCAGGCCGCCCAGGCGCTGGTAGAGCGCGGCCATGGCAAGGCGGGCCGCTTCGGGGTCGTAGCCGCAGCAGAGGATGTGCTCGTCCGCCACCGGCGTGTGGGGCGCCAGGGCTTCGCGAAAGCCGGCCAGGCGCTGCTCGGTGGCGTACTCCTTGCGGACTCCGCCCAGAAAGCAGATGGCGTCCTGCGGCGCACCTGCCGGGGGCCTGGAGCGCGCCAGCAGCAGGCGCGTGAGTTCGGCCACACCCCAGCGGTTGTCGCTGGTGACGGAGGGCGCCTTTTTCCCGGGCAGATCCACGTTGACATGGCGCACGCCGGCCTGGCGGCATTCGGCGCTGATGGCGTCGGGCCGGGTGGCGCCCGTGACGATGAGGTGCTCCACACGAAAGGCGATCAGCGAGCGCACGGTCTCCACCTCCAGCGCGCCGTCGCGCAGCGTGCTGACCACCAGCGGGCACAGGCCGCGCGCGTGGGCCATGCGCTCGAAGGCCTGGGACAGCGCGCAGAAGAAGCGGTCCTCGTGCGTGGGAATCACCATGCCGATCAGCCCCGAGCGCTGGCGGCGCAGGCCGCTGGCCTGGCGGTTCACGGCAAAGCTGTGTTCCTGGGCGAGCTGCTGCACGCGGCGCGCGGTCTCCTCGCTGATGCGCCGCGACTGCCAGCTGCCGTTGAGGATGGCGCTGACCGTCGAGGCCGAGGTGCCGGCCAGTTCGGCCAGGTCGTAGATGGTGGAGGTTCGGGGGCGGTTCACGGTGCTCTGCAGGGGTTGGGACGGGAGCGCTCGGCGGCCATCGTAGCCGCTGCGGCAGCGATTCGGGCGGACCGGAGCCGGCACGCAGCAGCGGCCCGGGAAATCCCGCATCGGCAATGGAAGTCCATCTGTCTATAGTTTGCACAATCGATTGTGCAAAACAGAGGGAGGAGCGCCATGTTCCATGGATTCAGCCGGTTCTCGAGGGCACTGTTGGCCTGCACCCTCGCGGTGCTGGCAGGCGCGGCCAGCGCCGAGGATGTGTCGGTGGTGGCCAAGGTCGGGGGCATTCCGTGGTTCAACGCCATGGAGACCGGCATCCGCAAGGCAGGCCGCGAGCTGGGCATCTCCAGCGGCATGGTCGGCCCCACCGAGGCCGATGCGGCCCAGCAGGTGCGCGCGGTCGAGGACCTGATCGCGCGCCGCAGCAAGGTCATCGCCGTGGTGCCCAACGATGCCAGGGCGCTGGAGCCCGTGTTCCGGCGTGCGCGCAGCGCAGGCATCAAGGTGCTCACGCACGAGTCGCCCGACCAGAAGGGCGCCGACTGGAACATCGAGCTGAGCAGCGTCGCGGGCTTTGGCGAGCGCCACATGGACAGCCTGGGCAAGGCCATGGGTGGCGAAGGCAAGTACGTGGTCTTCGTGGGCTCGCTGACCGTGCCGCTGCACAACGCCTGGGCCGATGCGGCCATCGCCCACCAGAAAAAGCAGTGGCCGAAGATGCAGCTGGTGTCCGAGCGCTTCGGCGTGGCCGAGAGCCTGGACGACTCCTACCGCAGCGCCCAGGACCTGATGCGCGCCCATCCCGACCTCAAGGGCTTCCTGGCCTTCGGCAGCCAGGGCCCCATTGGCGCGGGCCGCGCGGTGGCCGATGCGCGCAAAGCCGAGCGCATTGCCGTGGTGGGCTCGTTCTCGCCGGGCCAGGGCGCCAAGCTGGTGCGCGACGGCGTGATCCGCGAGGGCTTCATCTGGAACCCCGCGCTGGCCGGCGAGGTGATCGTGCATGTGGGCAAGATGCTGATCGACGGCCGCGAGCCCACGGACGGCATGGAGATACCGGGCCTGGGCAAGGTCCAGGTGGACCGCGAGCGCCGCAACATCCAGGGCCAGAAGCTGGAGCCGATCAACCGGCAGACCATAGACCGGCTGGTCGGCCTGGGCCTGTGAGCCGCGCGCTGCCATGGATGCCACCACAACGGCGCTGGTCCGCATGCAGGCGGTCACCGTGCGCTTTGGCGACGCCACCGCGCTGCATGCGCTGGACTGGGACGTGATGCCCGGCGAGGTGCACTGCCTGATGGGCAGCAACGGCAGCGGCAAGAGCACGGCGATCAAGGTGCTCAGCGGCGTGCACGCGCCGCAGCCGGGCGCGCGCATCGACATCGGCGGACAGCCGGTGCAGCGGCTGGACCCGGCGCTGGCCAAGTCCCTGGGCATCCAGGTGATCTACCAGGACCTGTCGCTGTTTCCCAACCTGAGCGTGGCCGAGAACATTGCCTTCGACCAGGCCATGGGCCGCTGGTGGGCGCCCGTGCGCCGCAGGCGCCAGCGCGAGGCGGCCCGGGCCGTGATGCAGCGCCTGGGCATTGCGCTGCCGCTGGATGCGCGGGTGGGTGACCTGCCCATTGCGGGCCGCCAGCTCGTGGCCATCTGCCGGGGCATGGCGGCCCGGGCCAGGCTGCTGTTCATGGACGAGCCCACGGCCTCGCTCACGCGTGCCGAGGTCGATGCGCTGCTGGCCGTGGTGCGCCGGCTCCAGGCCGATGGCATGGCCATCGTCTTCGTGAGCCACAAGCTGGACGAGGTCATGGAGATCGCCGACCGCGTCACCGTGCTGCGCGACGGGCGCAAGCTCGGCACCTGGCCCGCCGAGCAGTTGTCGGGCCGGCAACTGGCCGCGCTGATGACCGGGCAGGAAGTGGATGAGCGCCTGCATGCGCGCGACATGTCCGCCGCGCCCGTGCTGCTGGAAGTGCGCGGCCTGGGCCGCGACGGCGACTACGAGGACGTGAGCTTCGATGTGCGCGAGGGCGAGATCCTGGGCCTGACCGGGCTGCTGGGCGCGGGCCGCACCGAGCTGGCCCTGGGCCTGTTCGGCATGCGCCGGCCCGATCGCGGCAGCATCCGCCTGGGCGGCCGCACGTTGGTGCTGCGCAGCAACCGCGACGCCATGGCGGCGGGCATTGCCTATGTGCCGGAGGACCGCCAGTCCATCGGCCTGAACCTGCGCCAGTCCGTGCAGGACAACCTGGTGCTGGCCATGCTGCCGCGCCTGTCCGGCCCGCTGGGCTGGCTGCCCGCCCGCCGCCGCGCCGCCACTGCGGCCCAGTGGCGCGACCGCCTGCACATGCGCCTGCCCGCGCTGGACGCACCCGTGCACCAGCTGTCGGGCGGCAATGCCCAGCGCGTGGTGCTGGCCCGCTGGCTGGCGACCGCGCCACGCCTGCTGATCCTCGACTCGCCCACCGTGGGCGTGGACATCGGCAACCGCCAGGGCATCTTCGAGATCGTGCACGGGCTCGCCGCACAGGGCATGGCGGTGATCGTCATCTCGGACGAGGTGGCCGAGGTCCATGCCCACTGCGACCGCGTGCTGCACATGCGCGGCGGGCGCATGGCCGGCGAGTTCGTGCCGGGGGTGCATTCCGAAAGCCAGATCGAGGAGACCGTCCATGCCTGAACACGCACACGCGCTGCTGCACCACCCCGTCGCCCGGCTGGGCCTGGCCATTGCCGCCATGGCCCTGCTGTTCGGCGCCCTGGCGCCGGGCTTCTGGACGCTGGGCAACTGGATGGACGTGGCCGAGGGCGCATCGGTCACCGCCATCATGGCCGTGGGCCTGCTGGTGGTGCTGGTCGCGGGCGGCATCGACATCTCGTTTGCCGCCACGGCCACGGTGGCGCAGTACCTTGCGGCCCTCGCGGCCACACGCCTGGGCTGGGCACCGGCGGCCAGCATCGCGCTGGGCCTGGCCACGGGACTGGCGCTGGGCGCATTCAACGCCCTGCTCATCCACCGCCTGCGCGCCACCTCCATCATCATCACCATCTCCACGCTGAACCTGTACTTCGCGCTGCTGATGCATGGCACGGGCGGCCGGTCCATCTACGACCTGCCGTCGTGGTGGAGCGATTCCGTGGTGCTGGCCCGCTTCGCAAGCGCCGACGGCGCAGACCCCGTGCGCCTGACCCTGCCCATCGTCGTGGCCGGCGCAGCCGCCGTGCTGACCGCGCTGCTGCTGGGCCGCAGCGCGCTGGGGCGGCGCCTGTACGCCTTCGGCGGCAACCCCGAGGCCGCGCACCGCATGGGCATCGGGCTGGGCGCCATCCAGGGCGTGGCCTATGGCTGGCTCGGCATGATGGCGGCCATCGCAGGCCTGGTGCAGGCGCACCGCGTGGGCGAGTCGGTGCCCAACGCCCTGGTCGGCACGGAGCTGTTCGTGCTCGCGGCCGCCGTGTTGGGCGGCGCCAGCCTGTTCGGCGGCACGGGCAGCGTGGGCGGCGTGCTGATGGGCGTGCTGCTGCTGGCCGTGCTGCGCAACGGGCTGAACCTGATGGGCGTGTCGCCGTATTTCTTCCAGGTGCTGCTGGGCGCCGTGGTGCTGGCCTGCGCGGCCGCAACGGGACTGCGGCGCACGCAGCGACGCAACCAGCAGCGCAGCGCTGACGCCACTCCTGCAGCGCCTTTGGCGGGGGCCGCGCCATGAACCGCAGCCCTGGCGCGCCGCTGGGCCTGATCGCGCTGCTGGCGCTGCTGTGCGCCGTGTTCACGCTGCTGCTGCCCGGCAGCTTCGCCACCCTGGGCACGCTGCAATCGGTGCTGCTGCAGATCCCCGAGCTGGGCCTGCTGGCACTGGCGCAGATGCTGCCGCTGGTCAGTGGCGGCATCAACCTGGCCGTGGTCGCCAGCGCCAACATGGCGGGCCTGGCCATGGCCTGGGTGCTGGTGGGAGGCCTGTCGGCGCTGGGCCTGGACCTGTCGGGCCATGAGGGCCTGCTCATCGCCGCAGCACTGACCGTGGGCGCCCTCGCCAGCCTGCTGGTGGGACTGGCCAGCGGCTGGCTGGTGGCGCGCGTCAACGCCCATCCCATCCTCGTCACGCTGGGCACCATGTCGCTGATCAACGGCCTGTGCGTCTGGCTCACGCGCGGCAAGCCCATTGCAGGCTTTCCCGAGGCCTTCCAGGCCCTGGGCTCGGCCCAGTGGCTGGGCCTGCCGCTGCCGTTCTGGATCTTCGCGGCCGTGTGCCTGCTGGTGGGCCTGTACCTGGGCAGCACACGCCACGGGCTGGCCATCCGCATGGTCGGCTCCAATGCCGAGGCCACGCGCCATGCGGGCATCGACACGCGCCGCGTGCTGATCGGCGTCTACACCCTGTCCACGCTGCTGTGCTGGATCGCGGCCGTGCTGATGATGGCGCGCTTCAACTCGGCCAGTGCGGGCTACGCCCAGTCCTACCTGCTGGTCACGGTGCTTGCGGCCATCCTGGGCGGCACCGATCCCATGGGCGGCTTTGGCCGGGTGTCGGGGCTGTTCGTCGCCCTGCTCATCCTGCAGGTGCTGTCCAGCGGAGTGAACCTGCTGGGCGCCAATGCCCAGCTCACGCAGGCCCTGTGGGGCGCCACCATGATCGCCGCCGTGGCCGCGCGCCACCTGCTGGCGCGCTGGCGGGGCCGTGCCCGGGCACCCGCCGAACCCTCCCCTTCACTCTCTCGCAGCGTCCACCCGGAGCCCCTATGAACCCCCTCGGCATCCACGCCCTTGTCTGGGCCGGCGACCTGTCGCCGGCCTCCACCCGCCATGTGATCGAGCGGACGCGCCAGGCCGGTTACGACCTGGTCGAGCTGTCCCTGCACGGCCCACGGCTCATGGACTTGGCGCTCACGCGTGATCTGCTGCAGGAGCACGGCCTGGGCGTGGGCTGCTCGCGCGGCCTGACCGTCGAGGCCGATGTCTCCAGCGAAGACCCCGCCGTGGTCGCGCGCGGCCTGGCGCTACTGCAAGAGGGCGTGGACATCACGGCGCGCCTGGGCGGGCGCTATTTCGGCGGCATCCTCTACGGCGCCATGGCGAAATACGGTCACCCCTGCACGCCACGGGGCCGGCGCAACGCGATCGAGGCCGTGCGGCGCATTGCCGACTTCGCGGGCGAGCGCGGCGTCACGCTGGGCCTGGAGGTGGTCAACCGCTACGAAAGCAATCTGCTGAACACGGCCACGCAAGCGCTGGAGTTCATCGACGAAGTCGGCCAGCCCCATGTCTGCGTGCACCTGGACACCTACCACATGAACATCGAGGAAGCCGACCTCGCCGCGCCCGTGCTGGCCTGCGGACAGCGGCTGGGCTATGTGCACATCGGCGAGAACCACCGCGGCAACCTGGGCGCGGGCCACATCGACTTCGCGCAGTTCTTCGGTGCCCTCGCGCAGATCGGCTACCAGGGCACCGTCACCTTCGAGAGTTTCTCGTCCGCCATCGTCAACGAGCAGCTGTCGAACGCGCTGGCCATCTGGCGCCCGATGTGGGAAGACGGCATGGACCTGGCCCTGCACGCACGCGGCTTCATGGCAGACGGGCTGGCCAGCGCGCAGCAGACACGCGCATGACGGCCATCCTGCCGCCCGAAGCCCTGGCGCGTGCGCTTGCGCTGGCGCGCTCCGGCCCCCGACGCCTGCTGGGCCTGGCTGGCCCGCCCGGCGCAGGCAAAAGCACGGTCTGCGCCGCCCTGCTGCAGGCGCTGGGCCCGCAGGCGGCGGCCGTGCCCATGGACGGCTTCCACCTGGCGCAGTCCGCGCTGCAGCGCCTGGGCCGCGCGCAGCGCAAGGGCGCGCCCGACACCTTCGACTCGGCCGGCTACATGGCCCTGCTGCGCCGCCTGCGCGCGCCCGTGGCCGGTGAAACGGTCTACGCCCCCGAATTCCGGCGCGCCATCGAGGAGCCCATTGCAGGCGCCATCGCCATCGCGCCCGGCGTGCCCCTTGTCATCACCGAAGGCAATTACCTGCTGATGGATGAACAGGATGCGCCAGGCACACACTGGCATGCCGTGCGCGCGCTGCTGGACGAGGTCTGGTACGTGGACATGGACGACCGCCTTCGCATCGAACGCCTGACCCGCCGCCACGAACTCCACGGCCGCAGCCCCCAGGCCGCACGCGACTGGGTGGCGCAGGTGGACGAGCCCAATGCGCGCCGCATTGCGGCAACGCGGGGGCGGGCGGATTGGGTGTTGCGCTGGGGGTGAGGCTGCAGAACACAGCCCCCGCTCAGAACGCCACCACGCCCCCGTCCTTGCGCGGGTCCGATCCGCCGATGTAGTGGTCGCCGTCGCGCAGCACCAGCTGCGCGCCGCCGAAGGCGAAGACGCCATGGCCTTCCTCGATCGTGACTTCGTGGCCGCGTGCGCGCAGGGCGGCGACAACCTCGGCGTCGAAGGCGGGCTCCACAGCCACGCCCTTGCCGCCCGTCACGCGCCAGCGCGGTGCGTCGGCGGCGGCCTGGGGGTTCTGGCCGTAGCGCAGCACGCGCAGGGCCATCTGCAGGTGGCCCTGGCTCTGCATGGGGCCGCCCATGACGCCGAAGGCCATCTGGGGCGTGCCGTCGGCGTTCATCGCAAAGGCCGGGATGATGGTGTGCGAGGGGCGCTTGCGTGGCGCGACCTCGTTGGCATGGCCGGCTTGCGTGGTGAAGCCGTGGCCGCGGTTTTGCAGGCTGATGCCGGTGCCCGGCACGACCACGCCCGAGCCGAAGCCCATGTAGTTGGACTGGATGAACGAGACCATCATGCCGCTGGCATCGGCCGCCGCCAGGTAGACCGTGCCGCCCGGGCGCGGTGCGCCGTAGGTGGGCGCGCTGGCGCGCTCGCGGTCAATGAGCGCCGCGCGTTCGCGCAGGTAGCCGGCGTCCAGCAGATGGGCGGATTCGACGCGCATGTGGTCGCCGTCGGCGTTGTATTCGTGCAGGTCGGCCAGGGCCAGCTTCATGGCCTCGACCTGCAGGTGCACGGACTCCACGCCGTCCAGCGGCTCGGCGCCCACGCCCAGCGCGTCCAGCATGCCCAGCGCCATCAGCGCGGCAATGCCCTGGCCGTTGGGCGGGATCTCGTGGATCACCGAATCGCCAAAGGTCTGCGACACCGTGCCGACCCAGTCGGCCTGGTGGGCGGCCAGGTCGGCCTCGGTCATGGCGCCGCCGCAGGCCTTGGCGTGCTCGGCCATCGAGCGCGCCAGTGCGCCACGGTAGAAGGACTCGCCCTTGGTGGCGGCGATCTCCTCCAGCGTGCGCGCATGGGCTTCGCTGCGGAACACCTCGCCCGCCTTGGGGGCCTTGCCATCGGGCAGGAAGCACTCGGCAAAACCGGGCTGGTCGCCGAGCTTGGCGCCGCCCAGCGCCCACAGCGTGGCGATGGTGGGCGAGACCGCAAAGCCGTCACGCGCATAGCGGATGGCGGGCTGGGCCAGTTGCTCGAACGGCAGCTTGCCGAAGCGGCGCGACAGCTCCACCCAGGCCGAGACGGCACCGGGCACGGTGACGGCGTTCCAGCCCTTCTCGGGGATGCCGCCCAGCGCGGCGAAGTACTCGGGCGTCCAGGCTTCGGGCGAGCGGCCCGAGGCATTGAGGCCGTGCAATTCCTTGCCGTCCCACAGGATGCAGAAGGCATCGCTGCCCAGGCCGCAGCCCGTGGGCTCGACCACGGTCAGCGCCATGGCCGTGGCAATGGCCGCATCCACCGCATTGCCGCCGGCCAGCAGCATGGACAGGCCGGCCTGCGCGGCCAGCGGCTGCGAGGTGGAGACCATGTTGCGGCCCAGCACCGAAGAGCGGTGCGAGGCGTAGGGAAGTGTCCAGTCCGTAACAGTGCTTGTCATATCAATTTCCATAGCGCCAACGCGCCACCGATAGCTTGAGGAACCGCAGGCACGGCCCAGCTCAGGGACGCCAAGCAAGGGCCTACGCCGGCCGCGCCACCCCGCAGCAAGGGCGTCGTCCCCCTCCCGCAGGAGAGGGGGAAGCGGCAAAGCCGCTCAGGGGGGTGCTTCACTCAATCCAATGTGATTTTGTTGTCTTTGATGACCTGCGCCCAGCGCGCGCTGTCGGCCTGCACCATGGCGGCGAACTGCTCGGGCGTGCGCGGCGATGCGGCTTCCACGCCCTGCCTGGCCAGGCTGGCCACCACCTCGGGATTCTGGATGGCCTTGTTGAAGGCCTGATTGATCCGCTCGACAAGTTCGGGCTTCATGCCGGCCGGGCCATAGACGCCGAACCAGGTGACCGAAGAATAGCCAGGCAGGCCGGACTCGGCCACCGTGGGCAGGGCGGGCGCCAGCGCGCTGCGCTTGTCGCCGGTCACGGCCAGCGCGCGCAGGCGGCCGCTGGCCACATGGGGCATGCCGGTGGGAATGGAGTCGAACAGCAGGTGCACCTGGCCTGCGGACAGGTCGGTGATGGACTGCGCCGTGCCCTTGTAGGGCACATGGGTCAGCTGCAGGCCCGCGCGCGCCGCGAAGGCCGCCGCGTTCAGGTGGACGATGGTCCCGTTGCCGCTGCTGGCGTAGTTGAGGGCGCCCGGATGGGCCTTGGCGTAGGCGACCAGTTCCTTGACGCTGCGCGCGGGCAGAGAAGGCGTGACCAGCAGGATACTGGCCGCCCCGCCGATCTCGGCAATCGGCGTGAAATCCTTGTCGGCCTTGTAGGCCAGACGGGTCATCAGGTGTGGCGAGATGGCATGCGTGCTGCTGGTGGTGAACAGCAGCGTGTAGCCGTCCGGCGAGGCCTTGGCCGCCTCGCCCGTGCCGATGGTGCCGCCCGCGCCGGGGCGGTTGTCGATGACCAGCTGCTGGCCCAGGTCCTGGGACATGCGCTGCGCCACCACGCGCGCCACGAGGTCGGTGGCGCCGCTGGCCGGAAAGGGCACGACCAGGCGCACCGGGTGCGAGGGCCAGGACGCCTGGCCCTGTGCCACGGCGGGCAGGGCCATGGCGCCAGCCAGGGCACAGGCCGCAGCCACGAGGGTGCGGCGTGGAAGTAAAACGCTGGGCAATGCCTTCATGGGCACACTCCTGGTCAGAGGGTTGGACAGCTGCAGCCGCTGCTCCCTGCAACGCCGCAACAGGCCATCGTAGAACCCTCGCCCCTTTGCCGCCATCAGCAAATTTGCAAACCTGCGTTGCCTCTGCGGCAAATTGATGACAATCGGGGCGACATGCCCGACGCCCGCCACCTTCTCCTGCAGGACACCGCGCTGCGCTACTTCCATGAAGTGGCGCAATGCGGATCGCTGACCGAAGCGTCGGCGCGGCTGCATGTGGCGGCCTCGGCCATCAGCCGCCAGATCGCGGCGCTGGAGGGGCTGCTGGGCACGCCGCTGTTCGAACGCCACCCGCGCGGCATGGTGCTCAATGCGGCCGGGGAGATCCTGGCCGACCATGTGCGCCGCGCCGGCCTGGATGCCGAGCGCGCGCTGGGCGAGATCGAGGCCCTGCAGGGACTGCGCAGCGGCCGCGTGCGCATCGCCAGTTCAGACGCCTTTGCCAACGAGTTCCTGCCGCGCCTGTGCGCGGCCTTCCAGCGCGAGCACGCCGGTATCGTCTTCGAGGTCATGGTACTGCCCACGCCCGCCGTGCCCGAGGCCGTGCGCAGCGGCACGGCCGACATCGGCCTGTGCTTCAGCCGCGCGCCCGAAAAAGGCATTGCCGTGGCCTGCCGCGTGGCCGCGCCGCTGGTGGCCCTGGTCGCCCCCGGCCATGCGCTGGCGCAGGCGCGGCGCCTGTCGCTGGCCCAATTGGTGCGCCATCCGCTGGCGCTCACGCCGGCCGACACGGCCGTGCGCCAGCTGCTGGACGCCGCCTGCAGCCGCCAGGGCCTGATGCTGATGCCGGTGATGGAGAGCAACCACGGCAAGACCCTGCTGAACTTTGCAGCCCAGGGCGCCGCCGTGGCCGTGGCCAGCGAGATCGCCGCGCGCCACATGGTGGCCACAGGCGCACTGGTGGCCGTGGCGCTCAGCGACCGGGGCATGGACCTGCGCGACATCGAGGTGCAGACCCTGGCCGGCCGCACGCTGCCGCATGCGGCGCAGTCCTTCCTGGAGATGCTGCAGCTCAGGCTGCCCACCTCCTGGTAATCCGCCTGGCGCCCTGGCATGGAACGCCCAGACACAAAACACGGCAAGCCTGCTGAATTTGCAATGCATTCCAAGGTCTTGGTTACAACAACCAGATAACTCCTGTTTTTCAGCGCCGCCATGGCTCCGAAAATCCGGAAGCGACAAAAAAACCGCTCAAAGCGTCTGAAGTCTCGCTGCAGGAACGCAATGCGCTAGGACTGATCCGGATGGTGGATTCAACCGGTCAACGCAACACACTCATCAAACATTTCAGCAGGTGTTCTGAACCCCAGCGTCTTCCTGGGACGCTGGTTCAACTGCCTTGCAATCGCATCCAAGCTCTCCTGTGAGTAGCCCGACAGATCCAGGCCTTTGGGAAGGTACTGCCTGAGTAACCCGTTCGTGTTCTCGTTGGTGCCCCGTTGCCATGGATGGTGCGGGTCGCAGAAGTAGACCTGGATGTCGGTCGCCAACGTGAAGCGCTTGTGCCCCGCCATTTCCGAGCCGCGATCCCAGGTCAAGGAGCGGCGCCGCAAATGCTCCAGAAGCTCCTTCTTCAAAGCGCCCCGCGTCTGGACAAAGAGCGTGCGATAGATGGCTTCGTGGGACACCTGCATGCTCCTTTGCTCTGGGTAGGTCCGTTTGAGCCAACCGGCGATCTGCTCAGGCGACCATCGATGCTGCAGTTTGCCAGCCACTATCTGCGCCAGGGCTGGATTGCTCGCCAGCTTGCAAGGCTTGGGGCGGTGCGCACGCTCCCAGGCTGCTTCATCGGCGCGCGCAGCCCTGTAGCAACTCTTGCCACCGTTGCGGTGAAGCTCACGGCTGACAGTGGATGCAGCTCGCCCCAAGCGCGCGGCAACGCAGTGGATGGATTCGCCCGCAGCCAATGCCCGCGAGATCTCCTCGCGCTCAGCGAGAGTCAGTGCCAATCGTGATCGATGGCGCGCTGGCGGGCGGATTCCGCCGGTTGCGGCCAGGATGTTCTGAATGGAGGTATGTGGCCGATCGAACAGCTTGCCGATCTGGTGCAGGGTATCGCCCTTGCTCCAGCGATCCCACATCATCGCCTTCTGTGCTTCGGTGTAGTAGATCCGAGGTCGTTGCTTCATGGCCAGCACTCCTTGCGCCAGGTGCAGTCATTGTGTTGCATCGACCGGTTGAATTC
>NZ_WUMG01000045.1:0-48609 GCF_009827015.1 Delftia sp. CH05
CACGCGCTCTGGGCCTGAAGCCCATTAACACTCCCGTCTGCAGCCCGCAGAGCAACGGCATGGCCGAGAGCTTCGTCAACACCTTCAAGCGCGACTATGTGGCGCGCATGGACCTGAGTGACGCGCAGACGGTACTGGCGCAACTGCCAGCGGCCTTCGAGCACTTCAACGAGGTGCATCCGCATTCTTCGCTGAAAATGCGGTCGCCTCGGGAGTTCAGGCGGCAACACGCTGCAGGGGCTGACCAGCTGCTTTATTGCGAATAGGGTGGGGTCGGGAATACGGGGGCGACATCACCCGATACGCCTTCAGCGATTCAGGTGTTCCCTGCAGCCTTTCGCGCCGATGACGATGCCGGTCAGAGATTCTTCGGCGTGTGTCATGGGCTCTGCACCCAGAGTGCCAATCTGCAGGATGACGTTGCGCCGCATTCCAGAGCCGGTATTCATGCCTCCGCCATGAAGCACCTTCGGGTGGATCGCCACGATCTGGCCTGGGTCACACTGCACGGTGACGGTGTCGGCCGGATCGGGAGTGGGCCAGGTGCCACTCACCTTCTGCTGCTGCGCCTCCTGGTCGGAGATGCGATGAGTGCCCGCATCAAAGCAGGTGGCACCGCTCTCCACCGACATGCCATCCAGGCAGATCATCAGACGAACAAAGCTGGAATCCCTGGTGCAGAAATACCCATTGGGATAATCGCGGTGCCAGGAGATTGACCGTCCGAATCCGGGATTCTTGATGGTCACGTTCATGAAATGGACCACTGCCTCGTCCACGCCAAGAAGCGTCGTTGCCGCCGAGACAAGCGCGGCATCGTGAAGTGTCTCTGCGAAGACTTCATCAAAGCGGGCGGGATCTCCAACAATGAAGATCGAGTTTCCGGTAAGGGCACCATCCAAGCCGGCGCGCTTGCTGGCCGGCAGATCTTTCTCGTACACCAACAGCTCGTCCAGCGCCGGATCCAGTGTCCTGGCCTGCACATGGCGCTGGATGGCTTCAACAGATGCCACCAAGCTGTCGAGAAGGCCCTTCTCCATGGGTCTTGGCCAGATGACAAATCCCTGCTGTTCAAACATCCCCAGTGCATCGGCAAGCATCGAAAAATTCCTCCACCCTTTTTTTGTGAAGCGCCATTTCACCCTGTTGCGACAGAAAAAGAGATGTATCGCAGTCTGAAAATCAGCATGCCAAGGCCGAAGCCGCCATTTGCGCCACAGCCATTGCAGCGCCAGGATCGTCACCGTCTTCCATGCTCCAGACGGCAGACAGCCCCGACCAGGCCAGCACCCATTGCAACAGGCGCCTGTGCTCAATGCCCGAGACTTCGGCAATGGTGGCCATGCGGCGCGCAAAGCGCCCCGGCGCCAGTGCGCTGGCGGGGTCGGGATTGCTCAGGATGTTGGCGTAGTCGAAGCCGCGCTCGCCATGCAGGCCCTTGGGGTCGATGGCCAGCCAGCCCAGGGGGCCGAAGTCCAGCACATTGCCGTGGTGAAGGTCGCCATGCAGCACGGCCACGTCGCGCGCACGGGCAGCAACACACCGCGCGGAGTGGACAGGGGCTGGCCATCGATGGTCAGAGCCCAGCGGCTCAGATACGGCGCATGGAGAGACATTTTTTCCAACAGGCGATCAGGGAGCCGCAGCTTGCCCCCGCAGCCGTGGCAGGGCCAGCCACTGCCCGTCGATGGCGCGGATGCGCAGCCGGTGCTCGAACACGGCCTCCAGCGCCGCATGCGTGGCCGCGTCGGCGCAGGCCCCCTGGTGCACCACTTGCCCCTTGTCGAGAATGACCAGGTCCTGGGCCTGCAAGGCCATCGATATCTCATGCAGCACGCTGACCACGGTGCGGCCCTGGGCGACCAGGGCCTGCACGCATTCGAGCCAGTCGGCCTGGTGCGGCGGGTCGAGGTTGGCCAGGGGTTCGTCCATCAGCAGCACATGGGCCTGCACGGCCAGGGCGCGCGCCAGCAGCACGCGCTGGCGCTCCCCGCCCGAGAGACTGCCCACGCTGCGCATGCGCCAGTCCCAGCCCTGGGTCTGGCGCAGCGCCTGCTCCACGGCGGCATGGTCTGCCTGGCTGGGCGCAGCCAGCCAGCCCTGGTGCGGCAGGCGGCCCAGCATGACCACGTCATGGACCCGCATGTCGCCGGCCACGGGCTGGTTCTGGCCCAGCCAGGCGAGCGAGCAGGCCCGTTCGCGCGCACTCCATTGCCGCAGCGGGCGGCCCAGGAGCTCCACCGCCCCTTGCACGCCAGCGCCGGACTCCATGCCTGCCAGGGCGCGCAGCAGCGTGGATTTGCCTGCGCCATTGGGGCCGACGATGGCGGTCCAGCGGCCGGCGGGCAGGGCCAGGCTCAGGCCGCCCAGGACCTGTCGATCGCCCAGGCGAACCTTCAGGGCGCGCGCTTGCAGGGCGGGGGCCGTCATGCGCCCTCCCCGCCGCGCAGGGCGTGGCGGCGGTGCATGAGCCACAGCAGGTAGCTGCCGCCCAGCAAGGCCGTGAGCGCGCCCACGGGCAGCTCCTGCGGGGCGATGAGCCAGCGCGCCAGCAGGTCGGCGGCCAGCAGCAGCACGGCGCCCATGCCCGCGCTGAGCACCAGCAGCCAGCGGTGCATGGACCGCACCATGGAGCGCACCAGATGCGGCGCGGCCAGGCCGACGAAGGCGATCAGCCCGGTCTGCGCCACGGCCGTGCCCGTGGCCAGCGCCAGCAGCAAGATGAGCACCATGCGCAGCGGCGCCAGCGGCAGGCCCAGGCTGTGGGCCGTGGCCTCGCCCAGGGACAGGCCGTCGAGCACGCGGCCCAGGCACCAGGCGCCCAGGGCGGTGGCCAGCAGCACGGCCAGCATCAGCGCGCAGGCGCCCCAGCCGATGAAGGAGGTGCTGCCCAGCATAAAGGCCTGCATGGCCTGCATGATGTCCGGGTTCATCAGCAGCACCAGCGATGCGGCCGCGCCCAGCACCACCCCCACCACCACACCGGCCAGCAGCAGGCGCATGGTGTTGTGCACGCCCTGGGCCAGCACCAGGGTCAGCAGCACGGCCAGGGCCGCGCCCGCAAAGGCCGCGCCCGTGACGCCCAGGCGCGCCAGGCCCGCGAGTGCAAAGGGCGAGGCGCCCAGCGCCGCCATGCTCAATGCAACGCCCAGCGAGGCGCCCGAGGCGCTGCCCAGCAGATAGGGATCGGCCAGCGGGTTGCGGAACACGCCCTGGGCAATGGCCCCGGCCAGCCCCAGCAGGCCGCCGGCCAGCCAGGCGCCCGCCGTGCGCGGCAGCCGGATCTCGGTGACGATCTGCCAAGACAGCGGATCGCTGCGCGCGGCCCACACGCTTTCCCAGCCCGTGCTGCCCACGCCCGCGCCCAGCAGCATGAGCAGGGCACTCACGGCCAGCAGGGCCAGTGCCATCCACGGCGCAGCCAGGCCGCTGTGGTGCCTGCGGGCCTGCCTCACCGTGCGGCCCCGTTCAGGCAGCGCGCCATCAGCGCAGCGCCCTCGGCCATGCGCGGGCCGGCGCGCACCAGCACGTCCAGCTCGGCCGGCACAAAGCGGCAGACGCGCCCGGCCTGCATGGCACGCAGGCGGCCCCAGCCCGGATAGGGCTCGCCCGATGTGCCCAGGCTGCGGTCGCCGCCCAGGATGAAGTCCGGATCGGCGCGCACCACGAATTCAGGGTTGATGCGCGGGAACGGCCCCAGCTGCGCACCCACGATGTTGCGCATGCCCAGGCGCGCCAGGGTCTCGCCGATGAACGAAGACTCGCCTGCGGCAAAGGGGCCGCGGTTGACCTCGAAGTACACGGTCTGCCCGCGCAGCGCGGGGGCCATGCTGCGCTCCACCTCCTGCATGCGCGCCTCGATGGCGGACCAGACACGGTCGGCCCCCTGCCCGGGCGGCAGGTCCAGCAACTGGCCCACGGTGCGCAGCACGGCCTGCGCATCGGCATGGGTGCGCGGCTCCAGCGCCACGACCTTGAGGCCCAATGCCTGCAGCCGCGCCACCGAGCGCGAGGCCATGGACACCAGCACCAGATCGGGCTTGAGCGCGACGATGGCCTCGATGTTGGGATCGATTCCGCCGCCCATCACGGGCAGGGTCTTCACATGGGCCGGCCAGTTCGAATAGCGGTCCACGCCGACCAGGCGCTGGCAGCCGCCCAGCTCGCACACGGTCTCGGTCAGCGAGGGCAGCAGGCTAACGATGCGCTGCGGCGGCTGTGGCAGCTCCACCGGAACGCCCCGCCCGTCCGTGACCCGGATGGCAGCCTGCGCCGCAGACAGCGCCAGTGCCAACGCCAGGCCCCACAGGGCGGGACGCCATGGCCTCACGGCTGCGGGCCCTTGAGCGCCAACGGCAGGCCGGCGCACATCAGCGTGACGGTTTCGCAGCTTTGCGCCGCACGCTGGTTGAGCACACCCAGCGCATCGACGAAGGCGCGCACCTGCGATCCCAGCGGAATCACGCCCAGGCCGATCTCGTTGCCGACCAGGATCACCGGGCCGGGCGCGCCCTGCAAGGCGTCAAGAAAGGCCGTGCATTGGCCCGACCATCCGCGCGCCAGTTCCTCGGAAGGCTGGGCCGGCATCATCCAGTTGGTCAGCCACAGCGTCAGGCAGTCCACCACCAGCAGGCGCTGCGGCGTGCTGTGCCGCGCAAGCATGGCGGCCAGGTCCAGCGGCTCCTCAAGCGTGGCCATGCCGGGCACGCGCTCGGCGCGGTCGCGCCGGTGGCGGGCGATGCGCTCGCGCATTTCGTCGTCCCAGGGCTGGCCGGTGGCGATCAGCGCGGCCTCGCGGTCCGGTGCGCCATCGAGCCAGGCGCGGGCCAGCAATTCGGCGCGGCGCGACTTGCCGCTTTTCTGGCCGCCCACAATGAGCTGGCTGCGGGGAAGCGAAACGGTGGAGATGGGCTCGATCATCACGCGGTCCCCGGGGGAATGTCGGCGCCCAGCAGCGCGGCCACGGCACGCGGCTGCGAGGCAAACCAGGCATGGAAATAGCTGGCATGCACGCTGCCGTGGCGGTACAGCGCCTCGCCCCGGTCGGGATGGGCGTCCTGTCCCGGACGGCTGCTGCGCCCGGCCTCGGTCATGGATGTCTCCAGCCGGCTGTAGTGAAAGGTGTGGCCGCGCAGCAGGCCCCAGGGCGTGGGCAGCTGCAGCATGCCCAGTCCCGCCAGGCGCGGCTGCATGCAGGCATGGCCGGGCAACAGGCCCCAGAGGTCCGTGGTCCGGCCCGCGGTGTCGGTCAGTCGCTCGCACAGCGCCAGCATACCGCCGCACTCGGCCCAGACCGGGCGGCCGGCAGCCACGTGGCCGGCGATGTCGCCGCGCAGCGCGGCATTGGCGGCCAGAGCATCCAGGTGCAGCTCGGGATAGCCCCCGGGCAGCCACAGCGCATCGCAATCCGGCAGGCGCTCGCCGGCCAGCGGCGAGAAAAACGTCAGCCGCGCACCCATGGCACGCAGGCAGTCGAGGTTGGCCGCATAGATGAAGCTGAAGGCCGCATCGCGCGCCACGGCCACGGTGCGGCCCGCCAGCCAGGGCTGCACCTGCTCGGTGCGTTCGGCAGGCAGCTCAAAATCCACGGACCAGTCCTGCCAGCTGGCGCCCTGCCCCGGCCCGGCCTGCCAGGGCAACTGGCCCAGCGGCGTAGCCTGCAGCGCATCGGCGGCCACGTCCAGGCGCACCAGCGCATCGTCCAGTTCATGTGCGGCGACCAGGCCCAGGTGTCTTTCGGGCAGCAGCGAGGCGGCGCCCTTGCCCTGCACGCGCGCCAGCGCGCCCAGCCACAGCGAGGGATCGCGCAGGCCGGCACGCAGCAGATCGGCATGGTGGGCGCTGCCCACGCGGTTGGCCAGCAGGCCGGCCCAGCGCAGGCCCGGCCGATAGTGCTGCAGGCCATGGGCCAGCGCGCCAAAGGTGCCGGCCATGCCCGAGGCGTCGATGACGGCCAGTACCGGCAGGCCCAGCCGCTCGGCCACATCGGCCGCGCAGGGCGTGCCGTCGAACAGCCCCATGACGCCTTCCACCAGGATGAGATCGGCCTCGCAGGCGGCTGCGTGCAGGCGTGCACGCATGTCGGACTCGCCCGTCATCCACAGATCTACGCTGTGCACGGACGCGCCGCTGGCCAGTTCATGCCAGTGCGGATCCAGGAAGTCGGGGCCGCACTTGAACACGCGCACGCGCCGGCCCTGGCGCGCATGCAGCCGCGCCAGCGCAGCCGTCAGCGTGGTCTTGCCCTGGCCCGAAGCCGTGGAAGTGATCAGCAGCGCCGGGCAGCGTGCCCCGCCCTGGCCAAGGTCAATGTTCATGTGTTCGCTCCGCGCGGCGCATTGTAGTGCGCGCCCGCACCGCGGCCGCAACCAATGCTTACGCAATACATCCCGCCGAAGCAGACGAGTCCTACAGATGGCGCTACGATTTTGTGAGACAGTCTGGCGCTCGCTCTCCAATACCCGAGCAAGGCGCTGACGTCAAGCCGTGTACGCCTGCCTGTTACCAGGTTTCCTCGGATACTTCCACGGAATGTGCTCACTTCGTTCGCACGTCCTACAATCTCAGCGTCTATGACCTCCCAGACTTCCCTCGACCACATTGCAGAGCGCGTGGAGCGCCTGCTGGTTCGCCACGAGGAACTGCAACGCACCAATGCGCTGCTCGCCGAGCAGGTGGCGGCCCTGACCCAGGAGCGTGATTCGCTGCGCTCGCGGCTCAACGCCGCCCGGGCCCGCGTCGATGCCCTGATCGAGCGCCTGCCCTCCAACCAGGGGGCCTGACCCCTTCGCAACCGCCGACGCCCCGAACGCCCATGAAGCAGATCGAAGTGCAAATCCTGCAGCAAAGCTATGTGCTGACCTGCCCCGATGGCCAGGAAGAGCGTCTGCTCGAAGCCGTGCGCCGTGTGGACACGGCCATGACCCGCATCCGCGACAGCGGCAAGGTCCGCTCCCGCGAGCGCGTGGCCGTGCTGTCCGCGCTGAACATGGCCTTCGACGTGCTGGACCGCGAAGCCCAGGAAAGCGCCATGGCCACGGCCCAGGCCGAGATGCAGTCCCTGCATGACGAGGCCGCTTCCCAGCACAACGCCCCATCCCAGCCGCCCGAGCCCAGCCCCGAGGAGCTGGCCGAGCGTGCGCGCCAGCAGGCCCTTGCCGAGCAACTGGTGCTGCGCCTGGACCAGGCCCTGGAGGGCGATGCGCGGCTGATCTGAGCCTGGGCCGCCGCTGCCTTTCCTTGCCCCGCACGACAGCCTCTTCGGAGGCTGTTTTCATTGCATCGCCCATGTCAATGAAAAGCCCATGCCGTTCAAAGAACTTGATCGCGGGCCTGATCAACGGCCTTAGAATGGAGGCGTCTGCAAACCCGCCGGGCTTTATAGTTCCTTGGACCAATGCTCTATGAGCCCGGGCTTGGTACATTGCCATTCGAGCGTGATCGTCTCGCGTCAGATGAACCCAACGTCTGGCTGCCCTTGCCCCCCTGAACCCCGGTTCAGGATGACGGCCCAGTGGTCTTTGCAGACACCTGATTCCAACCCGGCGCACCTCCACGGTGCGCCGGGTTTTTTGTTGCCCGCCCCTCCACTACCGATCTGCCGCCGCATGCCTGATCTGCTGTTTCTCGAACTGGCCCTGCTGGGCCTGTGCTCCGGTTTCCTGGCCGGCCTGCTGGGAGTGGGCGGCGGCATGGTGCTTGTGCCGTTTCTGACCTACTTTCTCGACAAGCGTGGCGTCGGCCCGGACCTGTCCGTGAAGATGGCGATCGCCACGGCCATGGCCACCATCGTGTTCACCTCGATCTCCAGCCTGCGCGCCCACCACGGTCGCGGCGCCGTGCGCTGGGACATCGTGCGCAGCCTGGCGCCGGGCATCATCACGGGCGGGCTGCTGGCCAGCCTGGGAGTCTTCGCACTGCTGCGTGGCAAGTACCTGGCGCTGTTCTTTGGCGTGTTCATCGGCTACATGGCGCTGCGCATGCTGCGCAGCAACAGCCAGCCCACGGCCACGCGCGCCCTGCCGGGACCGCTGGGGCTGTACGGTGCGGGTACGGGCCTGGGCTTCATCTCGGGGCTGGTGGGTGCGGGCGGGGCCTTCATCAGCGTGCCCTTCATGATGCGCTGCTCGGTGCCCATGCACATGGCCGTGGGCACCAGCGCGGCGCTGGGGTTTCCGATTGCCGTGGTGAATGCGGCGGGCCTGATCTTCACCGGCGCGGGTGACGCGGGGCGCCCCGAATACTCGCTGGGCTACCTGTGGCTGCCGGCCCTGCTGGCACTGGCCTGCTGCAGCGTGCTGACCGCGCCGCTGGGCGCGCGGGCCGCGCACCGGCTGCCCGTGGCCCAGCTCAAGCGGATCTTCGCCACGCTGCTGTTCGGCCTGGCGGCCTACATGCTCTGGAAGGGCTTGAGCGCGGGCAGCTGAGCGCTTGCCACCTGGGCCATTCTCTGCCGGTAGGCGATGGCGCCAATGCCGGCGCGCTGGGCCTGCAGGCATTCGCCGAATTGCTCGCGCGGCAGGCCCGGCGCGCACAGAAAGCCCTGGAAGTAGTGGCCCTGCATGCGGTGGATGGCCGTCAGCTGCTCGTGCGTTTCCACGCCCTCGGCCACGATCTCCACGCCCAGCGCCAGCCCCAGGCTGATGATGGCGCCAACGATGGCCTGGTCGCCCTCGTCGCTGGGCAGGCCGCGCACGAAGCTCTGGTCGATCTTGATCTTGGAGATGGGCAGCTTCTTCAGATAGGCCAGGTTGGAATAGCCGGTGCCGAAGTCGTCGATGACCATGCCCACGCCCAGATCGGCGATCTGGCATACGCGCAGCGCCATGTCCTGTGCATCCTGCAGCAGGATGCTTTCGGTCAGCTCCAGCTCCAGCAGATGGGGTTCCAGGCCATAGCGGCGCAGCAGCTCGGTCACGCGCTCGACAAAGCCCGACTGGCGAAATTCCAGCGCCGAGACGTTGACCGACACCTTGATCGGCATGCCCTGCTTCTGCCAGCGCGCAGCCTCCTGCACCGCCTGCTCCATGACCCAGGCGCCCAGCGTGACGATGTAGCCCGACTCCTCGGCCAGCGGGATGAAGACACCGGGCGAGACCACGCCGAATTCGGGGTCGGTCCAGCGCAGCAGCGCCTCGGCCGCGACGATGCGGTCGCTGTCGATGTGCACCTGGGGCTGGAAGTACACGGCCATGCGGCCATGCTCCAGCGCCTGGCGCATGGCATGCTCCAGCTTCATGCGCGACAGCAGGCCCGCGCTCATTTGCGGCTGGTAGAAGCTGAAATGGCCCCGGCCCCGCTCCTTGACGCGGTACATGGCCGTGTCGGCCTGGCGGATCAGCTCGTCCAGCGTGAGGCCGTCGGCCGGGTACTGGGCCACGCCGATGCTGCACTGCACGGAAAAACCCAGGCCGTCGAGCAGGAAGGGCCGCTCCATCTCCTGCAGGATGCGCCTGGCCACCGCGGCAGCCAGCTCGGCGTTGCAGCCGTGCAGGTAGAGCACGAACTCGTCGCCGCCCAGGCGGCACAGGATGTCTACCGGCCGCATGCAGTCGCTCAGGCGCTGCGCGACCAGCTTGAGCACTCGGTCGCCGAACTGGTGGCCCAGCGAGTCGTTGATGATCTTGAAGCGGTCCAGGTCGATGAACAGGATGCTGAACACCGTGCCGCCTGCGCGTGCGGCCTCGATGGCCGCATCCACGCGCTCCGTGAGATTGAGCCGGTTGGGCAGGCCGGTGAGCGCGTCGCTGTAGGCCAGCTGTTCGATGCGCTGCTGTGCCACGCGCTGCTGGGTGAGGTCGCGCATGAAGCCGATGCTCTGCACCACGTCGCCCTGCGCATTGCGCAGCGGCACCCAGGACAGGCGCACGGCGCAGCGCGCACCGCCGGCCTGGCGCAGCCAAAGGTCGCCCTCCCAGAAGCCGCCTTGATGCCACTGTATGCGGGCCAGGTCGCCCAGCGTGTCGGATGGGTCTTCGGTGGCTTCGAACAGCGATTCCACCGTGCGGCCCTGCACGGGCATGCCGCCCAGCAAGCGTTCGCAGGCCGGGTTGGTGCGTGCCACGTCCATGTGGTCATCGGCGATGAAGATGCCGTCCAGGCTGGACTCGAAGACCCGCGCAGCCAGTTCCAGGCCCGCCTGGGTCTGGGCCTCGGCCGTGATGTCGCGGAAGGAGAAAATGCGCCCCATGGGCAGGCCCCGGCGCAGCTGGGGCACGGCGCGGCGCTCCAGAATGCGGCCGTCGCGCAGGTCCAGTACGTCGGACGCTTCCATCAGGGGCTGGGCCGACAGCAGCTTCAACTGCTGCGCGTAGGACTCGGCATCGCGCACCTGGCCGGCCAGGTGATCGAGGATGGCCGCGTCGTTGCGGCGCACCAGCAACGCCTCGGGAATGCCCCAGAGCGTGGCGAATCGGTGGTTGAAGGCGCGGATACGGCCATCGGGATCGCACACCAGGATGGCGTCGGCCGCCGACTCCAGCGTGGCGCGCAACTCGCCCAGCAGGCTTTCGAATTCGGCCTCGTGCAGCGCCTGCTCGCGCCGGTCCAGCATGCTGACCAGGAGCACCTCGCCGTCGAGCGCGCGCACGCGCATCTCCACGGGCGCCAGCTGGCCGTCGGCACGGCGCACCTCGGAAATGAACTGGGCGCCGGCCTGCCAGTTGAAGGGGTCGCTCCAGAACGCCTGCTGCTGCGGCGTGGCGGCCAGCACCTGCACGGGCAGTCCCACGGCGGCATCGGTCTCATAGCCGGTGACGGATTCGCTGGCGGCGTTGGCGCGCAGCACCTTCAGGCTGCGGGCATCGATCAGCCACAGCGCCTCCTGCAGTGCATCGAGCAGGCGGGGCCAGGCGCGGTTGAGCGCTTGCTTGTTCAAGACGCCACCTTCGGCGGATCCAATTCCACCGCCCGTTCAAAGTAATAGCAGACACGCCGGCGCGGCGACAGATAGTCCAGCGCGTCGCGCGGCAACTGCGCAGGAGCCACGCCCCGGCGTATGCCCAGCGCGGGAAACAGCTCCAGCGCCAGCACGGGCGCCTGGGCGGCCGGCACGCTGGCGTCATGGACCATCACCGAAGGCTTGAGCGGCCGCGATGCATTGACGGACATGACCATGGCATGGCGCCCATCGGTCAGCTCCACCACCGAACCTGGCGGGAACACGCCCATCATGCGGATGAAGCCATTGAGCACGGGCGCGGCGAACTTGTCGCGCAGCCGGCTGAACAGCATGGACAGCGCCTCGTGCGGCGTGTGCGGCGTCTGCGCATCGCCGGGATTGCACAGGCGGTCATAGGTGTTGACCAGGGCCAGGATCTGGCCCGTGAGCTCCATGTCCTCGGCCACCAGGCTCAGCGGGAATCCCGTGCCGTCGGCCCACTCATGGTGCTGTGCGATGGCGGTGGTGACCTGGGCCGACAGGCCCATGCGCATGGCGATGGCCACCGATTCACCCACATGGCGCTCGTAGCGGTCGCGCAGCGCGTCGGGCACGGAAGACTCCAGGGCCAGGCCGTGCATGCCTTCGGCGCCGGCCACCGGCTTGCCGGCATCGTGCAGCAGCGCCGCCAGGCCCAGGTCGCGCAGCAGCGCAGCCTCCAGGCCCAGGGCCCGGCCCAGCAGCAGGCCGAGCACGGTCACGTTGACGGCGTGCACGCTCTGGTTGCTGCCCACGCCATCGGACAGGAGGTGAATCGCCACGTCCTGCGGGCCGGCCAGTTCGGCCAGGCAGCCGTCGACCAGGGCTTCGGTGGGCATGCGCGCCTGCTCGGGCGCGCTGGCAAGGGTGGTTTCGATGGCCACATAGCCACGCTCCACCTTCTGAAAGCGCGCATTGCAGTCCTCCAGCCGGCCGCGCCAGTTGGGCACGGACAGCAGCAGCGGCGCTGCGGGTGCAGGTTCCTCGGCGGGTTCGGCTGCAGCGGCCGCCACAGCGGGCAGCGGCTGCGGCGGCGGAGTGCGCACCTCGGCCGGCCAGGCGTCGCTTTTGTGCGGAACGCAGCGCACCGCCTCCAGGCCCAGGGATTTCAGGGTCTGGATCTGTGCGCTGGAGGTGATCTTGAAGCTGCTGACCGGAAAGGGATGGTTCAGCCATCCAACATCGAGCTGGACAAACATGCCCGGACGGAGGTCTCGGATATCGATGAGGACGGAATGGTTCACGCGCGGCAACGGCCCCGAGGCTGAAGGAATCGGCAAATGTAAGCCGATGATTCGGGCATTATCTCCAGTTCTGAGGGCCTTGCAGGCAATCCGCGACCCTCAGGACCAAGTCTGTCCCCCGCTGTTGTTCATCGGCACCAGAGACTGGGCTTGTAGATCAGGTCCATCCACAGCGCCCATACGGCCACGCCCACCAGCATCAGGCCGGCCAGCCGCGTGCCCCATTCGGCACGCAGGCCGTTCAGGCGCTGGCGGCCCAGCCGCCACAGCCAGGGGCCGGCCACCAGCCACAGCCCGCTGCCCACGCCAAAGGCCGCCATGGCCGATGCGCCCTGCAAGGGGCCACCGCTGAGCGCGGCGACCAGCACGGCCGAATACAGCAGTCCGCAGGGCATGAGCGCCCAGGCATAGCCCGCCGCCAGCGTGCCGCCAGGGGCGGACACCCAGGGCTGCACGCGCCGCCAGGCGGCGCGGCCCGCAGACTCCAGCCAGGCGGGCTGGCGGGCCTGCACCATCATGGCCAGGCCCCAGGCCATCACGGCGACATGGGTCAGCGTCCAGAACGGCTGCAGCGCCGTGGTCTGGCTGGTGAGCCAGGACAGGCTTTCCATGGCCAGCGCCGAGGCAGCGCCCAGGCTGGCATAGCCGGCCAGCCGCCCGCTATGGAACAGCGCCGTGCGCAGCCACAGCCGGCTTTGCAGTCCATGGACGGCGACCACCTGCCCACCACCCTGTACCGTGCCCTGCCCCGCCCCGCCCGTGACCACGCCGCAGGGCGCGGCGCACATGGCAAGGCAATGGGGCCCGCCGACGAGCCCCATGATCAAAGCGGTCCAGAGCAGCGACAACAGCATGGGGCCTAGATGATCCTCGAAAACCGCGCCCGGTTCTTGTCGGCCTGCAGATATCGGTCAAACAGCATGGCCACGCCACGCACGAAGTACCAGCCCATGGGCGTGACCTGGAATCCCTCGTCGCTGATCTGCACCAGCCCCTTGGCCTGCAGGTCCTGAAGCGCCGCCAGCTCGGGGGCGAAGTACTCGCGAAAGCCCAGCAGCCAGGCCTGCTCCATGGGCTCGAACAGCACGGCGCCCTGGCACATGATGGCCATGATGACGGCGCGCCGCACCAGATCATCGCGCGACAGTGCCAGGCCGCGCACCACGGGCAGGTGGCCGGCGTCGATGGCGTCGTAGTACTCCTCCAGCGTCTTGGCGTTCTGGCTGTAGCTGGCCCCCACCTTGCCGATGGCCGACACGCCCAGCGCAATCAGGTCGCAGTCGGGCTGGGTGCTGTAGCCCTGGAAGTTGCGATGCAGCCGGCCCTGGCGCTTGGCCACGGCCAGCGCGTCCTCGGGCAAGGCGAAGTGGTCCATGCCGACGTAGACATAGCCGCCGTCCATGAAGGCCGCGATGGAGCGCGAGAGCATGGCCAGCTTGTCGGCGCCCTGGGGCAGGTCCTCGGCCGCGATGCGCCGCTGCGGCTTGAAGCGCTCGGGCAGGTGGGCATAGGCATAGAGCGCGATGCGGTCGGGCCGCAGCGCATTGACCTGGGCCAGCGTGCGCTCGAAGGACTCGGGCGTCTGCTTGGGCAGGCCGTAGATCAGGTCCACGTTGATGGAGGCAAAGCCCAGCTGCCGTGCCGCTGCCACCAGCGCGAACACCTGCTCGGCCGGCTGCACGCGGTGCACGGCGATCTGCACCTGTTCGTCGAAGTCCTGCACGCCGAAGCTCAGGCGGTTGAAGCCCAGTTCCTTGAGCACGGCCAGGCGTTCGACGCTGACGGTGCGCGGATCGACCTCGATGGAGTATTCGCCGCCCGGCTCCAGCTTGAAATGCTCGCGCAGCAGGGCCATCAGCGTGCGCAGTTCATCGTCCGAGAAGAAGGTGGGCGTGCCGCCGCCCAGGTGCAGCTGGCTGACGGCCTGGCCCTTGCCGCAATGGGCCGTGTGCAAGGCCATCTCGCGCGCCAGGTAGTCCAGGTAGACGGCCGCGCGATCGTGGTGGCGCGTCACGATCTTGTTGCAGGCGCAGTAGTAGCACAGCGACTCGCAGAACGGCACATGCACATACAGCGACAAAGGCATGGCCCGCGCTGCGGTACTCGATTTGCGGTGCTCAAGTGCCAGGATATAGTCTTCAGCACCGAAAGCCTCCACGAAACGATCGGCCGTGGGGAACGAGGTGTATCGGGGCCCCGGTACGTCGAAGCGACGCAGCAGCTCTGGGGTGACAGCGGTCATGGGTTTTTTCCTCTAATGTCGTCCACTGTGCCGCAGCCCATTGGCCGCGTCCTTGACTCATATCAAGAGTTGTTCGCGGCAGTGCTGCGACAATTTGATCCAACTCATCGCCATCCACGAGGTCACCGCCGGCGCACTGCTGCGCCGCTGATGTTTACTCCATGAACCTTCAGACCATCAAAGCATCCTGTTCCAATTGCAACCTGCGCGAGCTGTGCATGCCCATGGGCCTGGATGCCGAGCAGATGCAGCGCATCGACGACATCGTGGCCACGCGCCGCAAGGTCAAGCGCGGCGGCCTGCTGTTTCGCAACGGTGAGTCCTTCACCTCGCTGTACGCCATCCGCACGGGCTTCTTCAAGACCTGCGTGGCCACCGAGGACGGGCGCGACCAGGTCACGGGCTTTCAGATGGCCGGCGAGATCATCGGCCTGGATGGCATCGTCAACGACCACCACACCTGCGATGCGGTCGCGCTGGAAGACGCCGAGGTCTGCGTCATGCCCTTCGACAAGCTGGAGGACCTGTCGCGCGAGGTCACGGCCCTGCAAAACCATGTGCACAAGGTCATGAGCCGCGAGATCGTGCGCGAGCATGGCGTGATGCTGCTGCTGGGCAGCATGCGTGCCGAGGAGCGCCTGGCCGCCTTCGTGCTCAACCTGGTGCAGCGCCTGCACGCCCGGGGCTTTTCCAAGTCGGAACTGGTGCTGCGCATGACGCGCGAGGAAATCGGCAGCTACCTTGGCCTGAAGCTGGAGACGGTGAGCCGCACCTTCTCGAAGTTTGCCGAAGAAAACATCATCGAGGTGCGCCAGCGCCATCTGCGCATCCTGGACACGGACGCGCTCAAGCGCATCGTCAACAGCCAGCAGTGCCAGTGAGGCCGCAAGGCCCCGCCCCCCGGCAATGAACAAGGCCCGCTGTCGCGGGCCTTGTTCATTGCCATTGCAGTGCACGCAGGTTCAATCGCGCCCCAGGCCCTGCATGGCCAGATTTGGGTCCGGCTCGGAGACCACGCCGTCGTTGAGATCGTGCGTGGAGCGTCCCAGCATGGTGGTCATGAGGCTGGACAGCATGGTCACGCCCCAGAAGGCGAAGAAGGCCAGCGTGTAGATTCCCTGCCGCGACCAGCCCAGGTCGCCGAGCCAGTGCAGCTCCAGCGGGTCCACGAAGGCGAATACCAGCATCTCCATCACGGCGGCGGCCAGAAAGGCCGGCCAGGCAATCCACATCCAGCGTTGGGCCAACATCAGCGATCTCCTTGAGCTGTCGAGGGGTGGCTTTCATTGTGCGCGCCGCCCGCGCACCGTGCCAAGCCCTGCGCACCCTGCACTGCCTGTAGGAAACCCTTGGCCCTCGCGCATGCTGGAGATGCCATCCACCATGCAAAAAGGCCGCGACTGCGGCCTTGTGCACGGCATTTTCCTGCCTTCAGCGGTCCGTGGGATGGTCCTGCGCGGGCGTGGCCGCGTGGTTGCGGCCGGTGACCGCGGGCGCCAGGCTCTTGGGCACTTCGCGCACGCCATCGGCACGCTCGTTGATGGTGATGCCATTGCGGTAATAGTCAGGATCGATCACGGGATCGGCGCCATTGATCGCAATGACGGCCGTGACCACGCCAGCCACCACGACGGCGGCCGGGCCGGCCACCACGAGCCAGACATGGGCGAACTTCCACCAGGGCTTGCCGGCGTCCGGATGCGAAGGGGCCGTGGCGGGCGCGGAGACTGCGGGACTGGAAGACATGGATAACCTCTTTCTTTCAAACAGCCGGCGCAGCCTGGGCGGTGCCGGCCAGACATATCACCGGGGCACCAGGAAGACGGCCTTTTCGGACGCGCGTCCCGCGCCTGAATGCACGGCATCGATATCGAAGAATACGGTGTGCGAGCCCGGCTCGGCGGAACCGTAGGGAATCTGCAGCCGCGCCGCAATGCCGCGCGTCTCGGCCGGGCCGACCTCGACCTCCTGCTCGGACGCCAGCTCCAGCCCGTCGAGGCCATGGGCGCTGATGCGGTAGCGCTGGGCCTGCTCGGTGGCATTCATGATCTGCAGGCGGTAGACATTTTCCAGCTTGCCGCCCGCGACGATGCGCGACAGCGACGCCCGGTCGCGTATCACGTCGACCTTGACCGACTGGCGCAGCGCCAGGCTCACGATCATGGCCATGCTCAGGCCGATCAGCACGGCCGAGTAGACCAGCACGCGCGGACGGAAGATGCGGCGCAGCACCTGGGCCCGCCGCCACAGGCCGGCCATGGCGTTCTGCGTGGTCAGCCGGATGAGGCCGCGCGGATACTCCATCTTGTCCATGATGGAATTGCAGGCGTCTATGCACAGACCGCAGCCTATGCATTCGTACTGCAGGCCGTTGCGGATGTCGATGCCCACGGGGCAGACCTGCACGCACATCTTGCAGTCGATACAGTCGCCCAGGCCCTGGGCCTTGTAGTCCACCTTCTTGGTGCGAGGCGCGCGCGGCTCGCCCCGGCCCGTGTCGTAGCTGACGATCATGGTGTCGCGGTCGAACATGGCGCTCTGAAAGCGCGCATAGGGGCACATGTACTTGCAGACCTGCTCGCGCATGTAGCCGGCGTTGCCATAGGTGGCGAAGCCGTAGAACAGCACCCAGAAGACCTGCCAGCTGCCCTGCAGCGCCAGCAGCTCGCCGCCCAGCTCGCGGATGGGCACGAAGTAGCCCACGAAGGTGAAGCCGGTCCACAGGGCAATGGCAATCCACAGCAACTGCTTGAGCGACTTCTTCCAGAGCTTTTCAAAAGTCCAGCCGTTCTTGTCCAGGCGCATGCGCGCGCTGCGGTCGCCCTCGACCTTGCGCTCCACCCACATGAAGATTTCGGTGTAGACCGTCTGCGGGCAGGAAAAGCCGCACCACAGGCGACCGGCCACGGCCGTGAACAGGAACAGCGCCAGCGCCGAGATGATCAGCAGGCCCGCCAGGTAGATGAAATCCTGCGGGTACAGCACCAGCCCGAACAGGTAAAAGCGCCGCGCACCCAGGTCGAACAGCACCATCTGGCGCTGCCCCCATTCCAGCCAGGGCAGGCCATAGAAAACCAGTTGGGTGAGAAACACCAGAGCCCATCGCCAGCGTGCGAAGACACCGCTGATGGAGCGCGGGTAGACCTTCTTCTCGGACTCGAACATCGACACCAGCTGGCCCGGGTCCGGGTCGGCAGGCGTGATCGGAATGACTTTGCGGGGAGGCTTCCCGGCATCATCCCCGTTCTCGGGCTTCATGGTGGGTTCCTTGGTTTTTTGGAATATCTGAAAACTCAAAAGGCAAAAAGGCGGCGCCGCAGCGCCGCCCCCTGTCCTTATTGACGGACTGCGCCGTCTTTGTGCGACATGCCCCAGACATAGGAGGCAAGCACCGCGATCTGCGCCTCGGTCAGCTTGTCCTTCTGGGCAGGCATCTCGTTGTGCTTGCCGTTGTTGATCATGGCCGTGATGGCGCCCTCGCCCCAGCCGTGCAGCCAGATGTCATCGGTCAGGTTGGGCGCGCCCAGGGCCTGGTTGCCCTTGCCGTCCATGCCATGGCAGGCGGCGCAGGCCGTGAACTTGGACTTGCCCAGCGAAGCCTTGAGCGAGTCGTGCGGGCTGCCCGACAGGCTCAGCACATAGTGCGAGAGGTTGCGCACATCATCGGGCGTGCCGACGGCAGCGGCCATGGGCGGCATGATGCCGATGCGGCCCGCCGTGATGGTTTCCCTGATCTTGTCGGGCGTGCCGCCATGCAGCCAGTCGCCATCGGTCAGGTTGGGGAAGCTCTTGCCGCCGCGTGCATCCGAGCCGTGGCACTGCGCGCAGTTGTTCATGAACAGGCGCTCGCCGATGGCCATGGCCTGGGGGTCCTTGGCCATGTCTTCGGTGCTCATGCTCGTGAACTTGGCGTACAACGGCTCCAGGTCCGCGCGGGCCTTGGCCATCTCGTTTTCATAGGCGCCCAGCTGCGTCCAGCCCAGCTTGCCCGCGAACGAGCCCAGGCCCGGATAGGCCGCCAGGTAGGCGAAGCCGAACACCGAGGTGATGATGAACAGCCACATCCACCACTTGGGCATGGGGTTGTTCAGCTCGCGCAGGTCCTCGTCCCAGACGTGGCCCGTGGTGTTGTCGGCCGAGGGGACCACCTTCTTGCGTGCGGTGAGATACAGCAGCAGCAGGCAGCCGATGATGCCGCCCAGCGTGATCGCCGTGACATAGATCGACCAGAAGTTGTTTACGAAATCGCTCATGGGAAGTTCTCGTTCTGGTGGAGGGACTCAGTCTTGCTCGAACGGCAGCTGGGCGGCCTCTTCGAAACGGGCCTGGTTGCGGCGGGCGAACGCCCACCACCAGATACCGATGAAGCAGGCCAGAGAGGCCAGCGTGGCCACGATGCGCATGGTGGTGATGTCCATGTCGCTCTCCTTTACTTGACCGAACGGCCCAGCACCTGCAGGTAGGCGATGACGGCGTCCATTTCCGTCTTGCCCTTGACCTGCTCGGCGGCGCCGCTGATTTCCTCGTCGCTGTAGGGCACGCCCACCTTGCGCAGCGCGCTCATGTGCTGGGCGACCACGGTGTCATCCACCTTGTTCTTCTCCAGCCAGGAGTAGGCAGGCATGTTGGACTCGGGCACCACGTCGCGCGGGTTGTTCAGGTGGATGCGGTGCCATTCGTCGCTGTACTTGCCGCCCACGCGGTGCAGGTCGGGACCCGTGCGCTTGGAACCCCACTGGAAGGGGTGGTCGTAGACGAACTCGCCAGCCACCGAGTAGTGGCCGTAGCGCATGGTCTCGGCGCGGAAGGGGCGGATCATCTGCGAGTGGCAGTTGTAGCAGCCCTCGCGCAGGTAGACGTCGCGGCCCATCAGCTGCAGCGGCGTGTAGGGCTTGAGGCCCGCCACCGCTTCCGTGGTCGACTTCTGGAAGAACAGCGGAACGATTTCCACCAGGCCGCCGACGGCGACCACCAGCAGGGTCAGCACGATCAGCAGGAAATTGTTGGTTTCCACCTTCTCGTGGGAAAAGCTCTTGGGAGCGCTATGGTTGTGATCGGACATGAGTAATGCTCCTAGACGCTCAGGCGTGGGCCACGACGGCAGGCACGGCCACCTTCACGGAACGGCCGGAGATCGCGGTCTTCCAGGTGTTCCACAGCATGACCAGCATGCCACCCAGGTACAGCAGGCCACCGGCCACGCGGATCACGTAGAACGGATAGCTGGCCTTGACGCTTTCGACGAAGGTGTAGGTCAGCGTGCCATCGGGATTGACGGCGCGCCACATCAGGCCCTGCATCACACCGGCGATCCACATCGCGGCGATGTACAGCACGATGCCGATGGTGGCCATCCAGAAGTGCAGCTCGATGGCGCCCACCGAGTGCATCTTGGTCTTGCCGAACAGGCGCGGGATCAGGTAGTACAGCGAGCCCATGGTGATCAGGCCCACCCAGCCCAGGGCGCCCGAGTGAACGTGGCCCACGGTCCAGTCCGTGTAGTGCGACAGCGCGTTGACGGTCTTGATGGACATCATCGGACCTTCGAACGTGGACATGCCGTAGAACGACAGCGACACGATCAGGAAGCGCAGGATGGGGTCGTCGCGCAGCTTGTGCCATGCGCCCGACAGCGTCATCACGCCGTTGATCATGCCGCCCCAGCTGGGAGCCAGCAGGATCAGCGAGAACACCATGCCCACGGACTGCGTCCAGTCGGGCAGCGCGGTGTAGTGCAGGTGGTGAGGACCCGCCCACATGTAGGTGAAGATCAGCGCCCAGAAGTGGACGATGGACAGGCGGTAGCTGTAGACTGGACGGCCAGCCTGCTTGGGAATGAAGTAATACATCATGCCCAGGAAGCCTGCGGTCAGGAAGAAGCCCACGGCGTTATGGCCGTACCACCACTGCACCATGGCGTCCTGCACGCCGGCGTAAGCCGAGTAGCTCTTCATCCAGCCGGCCGGAATGGCCGCGCTGTTGACGATGTGCAGCAGCGCCACGGCGATGATGAAGGCGCCGAAGAACCAGTTGGCAACATAGATGTGACGGACCTTGCGGATGCCGATGGTTCCGAAGAACACGATGGCATACGAGACCCAGGTCACGGCGATCAGCAGGTCGATCGGCCACTCCAGCTCGGCGTACTCCTTGCCCTGGGTGTAGCCCAGCGGCAGGCTGATCGCGGCGGCGAGAATGACGATCTGCCAGCCCCAGAAGGTCAGGCTGGCCAGCTTGGGCATGAACAGCCGCGTCTGGCAGGTGCGCTGCACCACGTAGTAGCTGGTTGCGAACAGCGCCGATCCGCCAAAGGCAAAGATCACGGCGTTCGTGTGCAGCGGACGCAGGCGTCCGTAGCTCAGCCATGGAATGCCGAAGTTGAGTTCCGGCCAGGCCAGCTGCGAGGCGATCAACACCCCGACAGCCATGCCCACCACTCCCCAGACGACGGCCATGATAGAGAACTGCCTTACGACGGTATCGTCGTAATAGACAGCGTTGTTATTTGAACTATCCATCGTGCACCCCTTAGATTGCTATCAAAGTGTTACTTTCTTCGCTGTCGGGCGTGTTGACCCACGTCAATCGTCCCGAAGAATGCGTTCGCCCTCTTGTTCCACGCTCTCGAATTGCCCGCGATAGACGGCCCACCACAGGGCCGCGAGGATGGCGAGCACAAGCACCACCGACAGCGGGATCAGTAAATAGAGAATGTCCATAGTCAGAACCTCCCCACCGTTGCGGTGGAGCCCGTCGGCATGGTGACGGACGCTGCGGGCGCAGCAGGCGTGCCCGTGTGATTCGTCAAGGCCAGTGGAAGGCTGCGCGCAAGGCGCGCGGCGTTGAGCACCACCAGCAGCGAACTCAGTGCCATTCCCAGGCCGGCCACCCAGGCAGGCATGAAGCCCGCCAGGGCCAGTGGAATCGACACCGCGTTGTAAGCGGCAGCCCAGGCCATGTTCTGGCGCACCACCTGCAGTGTGCGGCGCGACAACAGACATGCCTGGAGCACCAGTTCCAGGCTGTCGCCCAGAACAACGAAATCTGCGCGCGATTGTGCCAGCGGCACTGCTCTACCAAAAGCAAAAGAGACATGCGCTCCAGCTAAAACTGGGCCGTCGTTGAGGCCGTCGCCCACCATGGCCACATGGTGGCCGGCTGCCTGCGCCTGCTGCAGCCGCTCCAGCTTGTCCTGCGGGCTGCAGCCGCCGTGGGCCTGGGTGATGCCCACGCGCGCCGCCATGGCGCGTGCGGCGTCCTCGCGGTCGCCGGACAGCAGCATCACGGCGATGCCCTGCTTGCCGAGCGCCTGCACGACGGCGGCGGCCTCGGGCCGCACGTCCTCGCTGAGTACAAAACGCGCCAGCGTATGCCAGCCCTGTTCGGTCTGCTCGGCCAGCAACACGCCCTGCACGGGCTGCTCGCCCGCCACGCCCGCATGCAGGGCCGATCCCAGGCGCAGATGGCGGCGTTCGCCCGGGCCCTGCACCCAGGCGTCCAGGCCCAGGCCTGCCACTTCCTGCATGGTGTCCAGCTTCCAGTGCGTCGCGGCATGGGCGCCAGCCTGCGCGATGGCGCGCGAGGCCGGGTGCATGGACTGGCGCGCCAGCAGCGCCGCCAGCGCCAGCACCTCGTCGGCATCCTCGCCGCGCGCAGGCTCGAACGAGGACAGCGCCAGGCCGTCGCGTGTGAGCGTGCCGGTCTTGTCGAACACCAGGGTGTCCACGGCGGCCAGCGCTTCCAGGCCCTGCAGGTTGCGCACCAGCACGCCGCTGCGCGCCAGCGTGCCGGCGGCCGTGAGCATGGCCACGGGCGTGGCCAGCGACAGCGCGCAGGGGCAGGTGACGATGAGCACGGCCACGGCCACCATCATGGCCTTGCCGGGATCGGTGGGCCACCACCAGATGGCAGCGCCCAGCGCGGCCATCAGCACCACGACCAGGAAGGGCCGCGCCACCTTGTCGGCCAGCTGGGCCAGGCGCGGCTTTTGCAGCGAGGCGCTTTCCATGAGACCCACGATCTGGGCGAAGCGCGTGTCGGCCCCCACGCCGTCCACGCGCACATCGACCACGGCGTCCAGGTTGTAGCTGCCGGCCGTGACGCTGTCGCCCTCGGCACGCAGCACGGGCGTGGACTCGCCCGTGAGCAGGGCCTCGTCGGCATGGGTGCGGCCGCGCACGATGGTGCCGTCGGCCGGGAAGGCCTCGCCGCTGAGCACGCGCACCAGGTCGCCGGCACGCAGGCGGCGCGTGGCCACGCGCTCGAAATGGCCGGCTGCGTTCTCGCGCAGCACGGCATCGGGCAGGCGGTTCATCACGGCTTCCAGCGCACCGGCCGTGCGGTCGCGCAGCCGCAGCTCCAGCCAGCGGCCGGACAGCAGGAAGAAGACGAACATGGTCAGCGAGTCGTAGAAGACTTCCTCGCCGAAGGGCCCCGAAGGATCGAAGGTGCCCAGCGAGCTGATCACGAAGGTGATCAGCATGCCCAGCGCCACGGGCAGGTCCATGCTCACGCGGCGCTGGCGTATGTCGCGCAGCGCGCTGGAGAAAAAGGGTCCGCAGCAAAACAGCACCACGGGCAGCGAGATGACCCAGGAGGCCCAGCGCAGCAACGTCTCCATCTCCTGCGACAGGTCGCCGGGGCGGGCCACGTAGGCGGGCCACGCATACATCATCACCTGCATCATGCAAAAGCCGGCCACCAGCCAGCGCCACAGCGCACGGCGGCTTTCGGCCTGGCGGCGCTCGCGCGCAAAGGCATCGCGCGCAGGAAGCGCCTGGTAGCCGGCGCGCCGCACGGCCTCCATCCACTGGGACGGAAGCACCTGCTCGTGGCGCCAGGTGACTCGCGCGCGGCGCGTGGCTGCGCTGACTTCGGCCTTCTCCACCCCGGGCACGGCCCGCAGCGCATCCTCGATGGTCAGCGCGCATGCGGCACAGTGCATGCCCTCCAGAACGACGTGCGAATCCCAGGCAGGGAAATCGGTGGGTTCTTTGGAAGGGTCGGCGGGAGTTGCGGGGCCTGCGGGCCGTCCGAACGAACTCCACTCCTGCGGATCATCCAGCAGCCGGGCCGTGGCCTGCTGCGAGGGCGAGAGACCTGAATCAGGCGCCGCCACCGCCGCCTCGTTGGATGGGGCTGCAATGGTGTGGGGCATGGTTCTTAGCGTAATCGGGGGGCATGATAAGCGTATTGACATTAATCAACCGTTAACTCATGGTTGGGTCTATGCTGACTTCGTCCCACCCATCAGCACACACGAAAGGAGCACGCATGTACAACCGCATCCTGATCGCCACCGACGGTTCCGAGCTTTCCGACAAGGCCGTGGACAGCGGCCTGGGCCTTGCCGCCTTGTGCGGCGCCAGCGTGATCGTCGTCAAGGTGGTCCAGCACTACCCGCGCAGCTACTTCGAAGGCGGCGAAACCGTGGATCTCAAGCAGATCGAACGCATCGAAGGCCAGTGGACGGCCAACGCGCAGACCGTGCTGGATGCCATCCACGCCAAGGGCCAGGCGCTCAAGGTCCACGTGACCACGGAGATCGTCAAGTCCGACCTGGTGGCCGAAAGCGTGATCGACGTGGCCAAGCGCCGCGACTGCGACCTCATCGTCATGGCCTCGCACGGCCGCAAGGGCCTGCAGCGCCTGCTGCTGGGCAGCGAGACGCAGCACGTGCTCACGCACACCCACATTCCCGTGCTGGTACTGCGCTGAAGGGTAGCGGCAGCTTCGGCTTTCGCTGCACAAAAAAAGGCATCGGCGGCGCCGATGCCTTTTGCTTTTTCAATCAGGCCAGGGCGCGACCCGCGCCTTGGCGACCACTCAGGCGAACAACTGCTTGTGCTGGTCGCGCAGGAGATTCTTCTGCACCTTGCCCATGGTGTTGCGCGGCAGCTCCTGCACCACGAAGCAGCGCTTGGGAATCTTGAAATTGGCCAGCTGGCTCTTGAGCGCATCGACCACCGCCTGGGGCTCGAGCGAAGCGCCAGGACGCGGCACCACCACCACCACGCCCACCTCGCCGAAGTCGGGGTGCGGCACGCCGACCAGGGCGCTTTCGGCCACGCCGGGCAGCTCGTTGATGAAGCCTTCGATCTCGGCCGGATAGACGTTGTAGCCGCCCGAGATGATCAGGTCCTTGCTGCGGCCCACGATGCTGACATAGCCCCGCTCGTCGAGCTTGCCCACGTCGCCCGTGCGGAACCAGCCATCGGCCGTGAACTCCTCGGCCGTCTTCTCGGGCATGCGCCAGTAGCCCTTGAACACATTGGGGCCGCGCACCTGGATGTTGCCGATCTCGCCCACGGCCACCGGCTGGCCTGCGTCGTCCACGATGCGCACGCCCACGCCGGGCAGCGCAAAGCCCACGGTGCCGGCGCGGCGCTCGGACTGGCCGCCGTTGCGGCCATCGGCACGGTAGGGGTTGGAGGTCAGCATGATGGTCTCGCTCATGCCGTAGCGCTCCAGGATGACGTGGCCGGTGCGCTCCTGCCAGTCGCGGTGCGTCTCCACCAGCATGGGTGCCGAGCCCGAGATGAACAGCCGCATGTGGGCCGCCGCCTCGCGCGTGAGCCGCGCATCGGCCAGCATGCGCACGTAGAGCGTGGGCACGCCCATGAAGACGGTGGCGTCACGCATGCGCGAGATCACCGTGCCGGGTTCGAACCTGGCCAGCCAGATCATGGGACTGCCGTTGAGCAGCGCGCCATGGATGGCCACGAACAGGCCATGCACATGGAAGATGGGCAGCGCGTGGATGAGCACGTCGCCGTCCTGCCAGCCCCAGTAGTCCTTGAGCGTCTCGGCGTTGGACAGCATGTTGCCGTGCGTGAGCATCGCCCCCTTGCTGCGGCCCGTGGTGCCGCTGGTGTAGAGGATGGCGGCCAGGTCGTCCTCGCCGCGCTCCACCACCTCATGCTCGTCGCCATGGTGGGCGGCGCGCTCCAGCAGCGTGCCGCTGCGGTCGTCGCCCAGGGTGTAGACATGGGCCACGCCCGAGGTGAAGGCGATCTTGGACACCCAGCCGAAATTGGCCGGAGTGCAGACCACGACGGCGGGCTCGGCATTGCCCACGAAGTACTCGATCTCGGCGGCCTGGTAGGCGGTGTTCAGCGGCAGAAAGACATGGCCGCTGCGCAGCGTGGCCAGGTAGAGCATCAGCGCTTCCACCGATTTGTCCACCTGTACGGCGATGCGGCTGGCGGGCGGCAGCTGCAGCGACTGCAGCAGGTTGGCCATGCGCGCGCTGCCACGGTCCAGGTCGGCCCAGCTGTAGAACAGGCTGGCGCCGTCAGCGCCTATGGCCTCTACGGCCCACTTTTGCAGATCCTGGGGAAAGGCGGCGCGCAAGGCAGCGAACAGATTGCGGTTGGTCATGGCTGTGAAGAAGAAGGAAGAATCCGCTGGGGACCGGGAAATCTCAGGCACGTTCATGGATTGGCGAAGGCGGCGCCACGGACAGCTCGCGCAGGATGCGCTCGCGGTCCGCGTCCAGCGCGGGCGGCTGCCTGCGCACCAGGGGCTGGCCGAGCGAGGCCTGCAAGGGATTGCCCGCCACGCGCAGCGTCTGGCCGCTGGGGGTCTGCACCTGGGCCAGCATGCCGCGCTCGCGCACCTGGGGGTGCTCGACGATGTCGGCCACGCTGTTGTACTCCCCCGCCGGGATGCCATTATCAGTGAGCAACCCCAGCCAATGCGCCCTGGGACTGTCCCGCAGGCGCGCCTGCAGCGCGGCCTTGAGCTCGGCCTGGTGCTCGCAGCGCAGGGCATTGCCGGCAAAGCGCGCGTCCTGTGCCAGTTCGGGCAATTGCAGCAGGCCGCAGAGCTTGCGAAACAGCGCATCGCTGCCCACGGCGATGACGAACCAGCCGTCCTGCGCCGCGAACACATCGAAGGGCGCCATGGAGGGATGCCGCGTGCCGATTGGCCCCGGCACGCTGCCCAGCGCGCCCAGGCGGGCCACGGGGTTCTCCAGCAAGGCCACTTGGCAGTCGAGCATGGAGACATCGACGCGCTCGCCCTGCCCCGTGCGCGAGCGGCGCATCAAGGCCGCCTGTGTGCCGATGACCGCGTACAGGCCCGCGCCCAGGTCGCCGATGGACACGCCCACGCGGCAGGGCCCGGCGTCCGGGTGGCCGGTCACGCTCATCATGCCGCTCATGGCCTGCACCACCATGTCGTAGGCGGGAAAGCCGCTGTAGGGACCCGTCTGGCCAAAGCCAGAGACCGAGGTCATCACCAGCCGGGGATGGCGTGCATGCAGGGTCTCCCAGCCATAGCCGAGCTTGTCCATGGTGCCGGGGCGAAAGTTCTCGACCAGCACATCGGCGCCTTGCAGCAGGCGCTCGAAGACCTCGCGATCCTGGGGCTGCTTGAGGTCCAGCGCAATCGACTCCTTGTTGCGATTGACCGAGAGGAAATAGGCCGAGCCCCCGTCCACGAACGGCCCGATGCCGCGCGCATCGTCGCCCGTGCCGGGCTGCTCCACCTTGATCACGCGCGCGCCCAGGTCGGCCAGCATCTGCGTGCACATGGGGCCGGCCAGCACGCGCGTGAGGTCGATGACAGTAAGGCCTTGCAGCGGCAGGCCCGTGGCTTGTTCATTCATAGGGATTTCCATATCGTTATCTATTGCTTGACGCGACACCCACAACCCATGGGACCGGCGGGGCCCAAGTCCAGGACACCGAGGAAGGGCCGCCCCCCGCACCGAGGGTGTCGTCGCCCCCGCGAAGCGAGAGGGGGAAGGCGCGTGGCGCCTCAGGGGGGGTCTCACTGCAGCCCGGCGCCGGAACGCTGGGTCAGGGCCTTGGACTCCTGCCCTTCCTTGAGGGCCCAGGCACGGAATTCCTCTAGGGATGCCGAGGGCGCGGCCAGATTGCCCTGCTTGGCCAGCCTGGCCTTCACATCGGGGTCTTCCAGCGCCTTGGTGCTGGCATCGAACAGCTTCTTCGCCACGTCCTCGGGCAGACCCGCCGGGGCGAACAGGCCGAACCAGAACGTGTAGTCAAAGCCCGGCACGCCGGACTCCTTCATGCCCGGCAGATCGGGGAACAGCGGCGAGCGTTCGGCCGTGCTCACGGCCAGCATGCGCAGCTTGCCCGCCTGGGCCAGCGGCAGCACCGAGGGCGGCGTGCCGAAGGTCAGGTCCACATCGCCAGCGGCCACGGCCTGTATCGATGGCGCCCCGCCCTTGAACGGCACATGCAGCATGCGCAGGCCGCCGCTGGCGCCCGCGAACGACAGCGTGGCCAGGTGCGTGATCACGCCTGCGCCCGAGGAGGAATAGCTGAGCTTGTCGGGCTGGCTGCGCGCCAGCGCCACCAGATCGCCCACGCTCTGGCCCGGAAAATCCTTGCGCACGGCCAGCAGCATGGGGGCCGAACTCCAGCGCGTGATGCCCGTGAAATTGCGCGCGCCTTCATAGCGCGCGCTCTTGTAGAGCAGCTGGTCCGAGCCATAGATGTTGGCGCTGCCCAGCAGCAGCGTGTAGCCGTCGGGCGCTGCACGCGCCACATGCTCGGAGGCCAGCGTGGTGCCGGCGCCCGGGCGGTTGTCCACCAGCAGGGGCTGGCCCAGGATCTTGCCGACCTTGTCGGCCACGATGCGCGCCACCGCGTCGGCGCCGCCACCGGGCGGAAATCCCACGACCAGCGTGACGGGCCGCGCGGGATAGGACTGGGCCATCGCGCCACCGGCCAATCCGGCCAGCAGCAACGACAGTGCAAAACGCTTGAACATGGCTTGTCTCCTGTTTATTGATACCCCCTGAGTCGCTGCGCGCCTTCCCCCAAAGGGGGACGACACCCTCGGTGCGGGAGCGGCCCTTCCTCGGTGTCCCCGGGTTGGGCCGCGCCGGTTCCGTGGGCTGTGGGCGGTAGGCAGCACCACGGGCAATCTGCGTGTATGCGGGAGGATGCGGTTCAGCGCCCCTTGAACTCCGGGCTGCGTTTCTCGCGCCAGGCCCGGCCGCCCTCCTGCAGGTCTTCGGAGGCGATGCTGCGCTGCACCTCGCGCGTGATCTCGGCCACGTCATGGCGGCCGCGCGCGATCAGGTTCAGGTGCTTTTTCATGCCGAACAAAGGGATGGGCGCCATGGCGACCAGCGTGCCGGTGAGCTGGGCCACGGCCGCGTCGAAGGCGGCGGGTTCGGCCAGATGGGTGAGGAATCCGCAGGCCTTCATCTCCGGGGCCTGGATGCGCTCGCAGGTCAGGAACAGCCGCTTGGCCGTGTCCAGGCCCAGGCGCGAGACATAGCGCTCCAGCCCGCCCGCGTAGAAATGCAGGCCCAGGCGCGCGGCCGGCATGAACATTTCGGCCGCCGTGCTGCCCACGCGAAAGTCGCAGGCCAGGGCCATGTCGGTGGCACCGCCGTAGACGCCGCCGTGAATGGCGGCCACGGTCACGGCGCGGCATTGCTCGATGGCGTCCACCATCTCGCCGAAGCTGCTGCCCTCGGTCTGGCTGCCTTGGATCTCTGATATATCATAGCCACTGCAAAAGTACTTGCCCTCGCTGCGCAGCACCACCACGCGCACATCGTCGCGGCGGTTGATAAGCTCCACATGCGCGACCAGCGTGCCCAGGTCTTCGGGGGCCAGCTTGTTGGCCGCTTCGGGGCGCTGCAGCGTGATGGTGGCCAGGTGATCCTGGATGCCGAGTCTGGGTGTCATATGTATCAGTCAGTCAATCAGATATATTTGAATTAGAAAATGCTTCCAGCCAAGCAGCCATTGGAGAAAACCCCGGCCACGTCCAGCCTGCAGGAGCGTATACGGCAATCGCTGGAAGACGAGCTGCGCTCAGGCGCCATGCAGCCCGGCGATGCCATCGACGAGCCGGCCCTGTGCGAGCGCTTCGGCGCCTCGCGCACGCCCGTGCGCGAGGCGCTGCTGCTGCTGGTGGCCAAGGGGCTGGTGGAGATCGTTCCGCGCTCGGGCATCTATGTGCGGCGCCTGGATGCGCGCGAGCTGGTGGCCATGATGGAAGGCCTGGCCGAGCTGGAAGGCGTGCTGGCCCGGCTGGCCGCCACGCGCATCCATGCGCAGCTGCGCGAGCGGCTGCAGGCGGCGCTGGCGCACACCGCCGCCTGCGCCCAGGCGCAGGATGCCCAAGGCTATGTGCAGGCCAACATGCAGCTGCACGAACTGATATACGAGGCCAGCGGCAACGACTTCATCGTGGAACAGACCCGGCTGCTGCGGCTGCGCATCACGCCCTACCGGGGCCGGATGTTCGAGAAGCCGGGCCGGCTGGCGCGCTCGCAGCAGGAGCACGTGGCCGTGGTGTCTGCGATCTGCGCGGGCCAGGCGGAGCTGGCCGCCGAGGCCATGCGCCAGCACATCTGCGCAGGCGGCAGCGCCTTCACCGACATGGTGCTGGGCGCGCCCGCAAGCGCAGGCTATGAACGCCCGCGCAAGCCGAGATAGCCCGAAGAGGGCTCAGGGCCGCACTTCGAAGGCCAGGAACTGCGTGACCTGGTTGTCCGCGAAGTTGTTGTCGGCCACCAGCACCAGGGTGCGGTTGCCGTTGGCCAGGCGCGGGCCCCAGGAGATGCCTTCGATGTTGTCCAGCTTGACGCCCTGGTAGGTCACGGGCATCTCCAGCAGCAGCTCGCGCTTCATGGGCTTGTAGCTGGCGCCGACCAGGCTCTTGAAGCTGCGCACATCGGTGGTGTCCGGCTCGATGGTGGCGCGCGTCAGGCGGATGGTGTTGCCTACGCCGTCGGCAAAGGCGCGCTCGATGGCGATGAACTCGTGGTTGGAGACCGCCAGCAGCTCGGGCAGGCCGTTGTCGGGCGGAAAGCTGCCGCTGGCGGCCTTGTCCAGCGGAATCTTCGGCAGCTGGTAGACGTACTGCGCGCCGGACTTGCCCGTGGCCGGATCGAGCTTGAGGACGCGGACCACGCTGCCCGCCGCCAGCGTGGTGAGGGGGCCGTCTTCCACCAGCGCATCCTCGTTGGCCGTGAACACGCTGCCGTCGGGCGTGACGGCCAGGGCCTCGAACAGCTTGTTGTTGCGCCCTCCGCTGGTGGTGTTGTCCACGTAGTTGAAGGCCGCAGGCGTCTCGAAGTCGCGCACGAAGCTGCCGTCCACCCTGATCTCGCGCACGAAGGGCTGGAACAGGCTGGCGGGGTCGGTGCTGAAGTTGCCTTCGCTGGACACATAGAGATTGCCGTTGGGTGCCACGCGGATGCCTTCGGGGTCCACGGTGCGGCGCGTGCCGGGCAGCGGCTGGCCGTCGCGGCCCTTGAGCGTGACCATCTTGCGGATGGTCACGGCCTGGATGGCCTTGTCATCGAACTGAATGCCCAGGTTGTAGAAGCGCGGCGTGCCGCGCTCGCCGCCGCGCTCATCGGAGATGGCCCAGTAGCTGCCATCGGGCGCGCGGTCCAGGCCGGAGATGCCGCCGAACTCCACGCCGTCGAACAGTGTCTTGGTCTTGATGTTGTAGTCGCCGATCAGGCGCAGCGAGCCGATGGTCTCGGGGCCGTCGTCGCTGCCGCCGCAGCCTGCCAGGCCCGTGGCCGTGCCGAAAGCCAGGACCAGCGCGAGCAGCACGGATGCGGGCGAGCGGACCTTGTCTGCCTTGTTCATATTCCCTCCCAGGATGGATCTCAGAAGGGATGGACCGTAGCCAAGGCCCGTGACAGGGTGGTGACATGCACGCGCATGCCGCCGCCCTGACCGGCCCCTCGTCCGCTACTCCAGCTTGGCGCCCGAGGCCTTGACCACCTGGGCCCAGCGCGCGATCTCGCCATGCACCATGGCCGCGAACTGCTGCTGGTTCATGCCGCCGTAGTCGGCGCCGTTGCGCGCCCAGATGGACTTGATCTCTTCGGCCGAGCCTATGCGCTGCACCTGGTCGATGACCTGGGTCTGCACCGCCTGCGGCGTGCCCTTGGGCGCCCACAGGCCGTACCAGGTCGTGACCGTGTAGTCGGGCAGGCCGGACTCGGCCGCGCAGGGCACGTCGGGGAAGGCGGGGTTGCGCTTGTCGCCCGAGACCATCAGCGCACGGATGCGTCCGCTCTTGATGTGCTGGGCCGAGGAGCCCAGGCCGTCGAACATCATGTCCACATTGCCGGCGATCAGGTCCTGCAGCGCCGGGCCTGCGCCCCGATAGGGAATGTGGGTGATGAAGGTATTGGTCTGCAGCTTGAACAGCTCTCCGGCCAGATGGTGCGATGTGCCCGCGCCCGCCGATGCGTAGTTGAGCTTGCCCGGCCGCTTGCGCAGGTCGGCCAGCAGCTCCTGCACGGTCTTGCCCGGCACGTTGCGCGGGTTGACCACCAGCACCTGGGGCACGCTGGCCAGCAGGGCCAGCGCGACGAAGTCGCGCTCCAGGTCATAGTCCAGTCGCGGGTACATGGACGGCGCAATCACATGGTGGGTGCCGCCCATGAAGAAGTTGTAGCCGTCCGGCGCCAGCTTGGCCGCGTAGCTGGCGCCCAGGGTGCCGCCTGCGCCGCCACGGTTGTCGATCACCAGGGTCTTTCCCGCGCTCTTGGCGAACTGGGCCGAGAACGGCCGGGCAAAGGCATCGGTGCCGCCGCCGGCCGGAAACGGCACGACCAGGTTCACGGGTTTGGACGGCCAGTCCGTCGCGGCGCGGGCTGCCATGGGCAGGGCCAGCGCGGCCATCGAGGCCCCGGCCGCGCGCAACACCGCGCGCCGCCCCGTGGGGTGGGAAGCTTGCATGACTTGTCTCCTTGTCGCCTCTTTGAGGCTGTCTTCGTTGTCAGGCGCAGCAATCCCTGTGCAAGAAAAGGGGCACGGCCTGCGCCGCGCCCCTTTTCATTTGCACAGGGCTTCGATGTCCGAGGACACCGGTATGCGGCCCTGCGCCAGCAGGCCGCGATGCTTGTCCAGGCGCTTGAGGTCGTAGAGATAGTTGACCATCAGGCCCAGCGACTGCTTGAGCCCCTTGGCCGACAGGTCGGCCGCCCAGTTGAGCCGCTCCACGCGCGCGCCGTTGCCCAGGTGAAAGCGCGCCACCGGGTCCAGCGGCCGGCCCTTGGCCGTCTCGCGCCCAAGATAGTGGGCAGCGCAGAACAGCAGGGCGCGGCGCACGGGCGCGTCGGGCTTGAGATCCTGCGGCGCATCCAGCGCCGCCAGCAGGTGCTCGGCGCCCATGCCGCCCGCCTTGAGCTCGAAGGCCTTGCGCTGGCGCTCGTCCATCTTCTCCAGGATGGCGTCGCCGTGCTTGGCGATCCAGGCGCGCAGGCCCGGAATGGGCGACAGCGTGGCGAAATGGCGCAGCCGGGGGAATTCGCCCGTCAGCGTCTCCACCACATGCTTGATCAGCGAGTCGCCGAAGCTCACGCCACGCAGGCCGGTCTGGGTGTTGCTGATGGAGTAGAAGATGGCCGTGGTGGCGCGGCCCAGGTCGGAGGCTGCGGCGGTCTCGTCCAGCAGTGGGGCAATGCTGTCGGACATCTTGTCCACCAGCGCCACCTCCACGAAGATCAGCGGCACGGTGGGCATGCGGGGGTGAAAGAAGCCGTAGCAGCGGCGGTCGCTGTCCAGGCGGTTCTTGAGATCGGCCCAGCTGCGGATGTCGTGCACGGCCTCGTACTGGATGAGCTTTTCGATCAGCGAGGCCGGCGAGTCCCAGCTCAGGCGGCGCAGCTCCAGCAGGGCCACGTCGAACCAGGTGGAAAACAGATGCTCCAGCTCGGCATCCAGCGCGGAAAAGCGCTGCTGCTCCGCCTTGGGCAGTGCCAGCAGTTCGGCACGCAGGTCCACCAGAAAGCCCATGCCGCCCTGGGGCTGGGCAAACCGCTGCAGCAGCCGCGTGCGCGGCGACATCAGCGCGCGGCGCAGATCCATCTCGGCATGGCCGCGCTCGGCGTCGCTGGTGGCCGTGTCATAGCGCTTGCGTGCGGTCATCAAGGCGTCGGTGTCGGGGCCGAACTGCTCGACGATCAGCGCCCAGAAATCCTGGCGCGCCGGCAGCTCGGCCTGGGCATACCAGTCCATCAGCTGCTGCGCGTGGCGGCCGCCCTCGACATCGCTGAGCGCTGCGTCGGCGGCGGCCTGCAGGTCTTCCATGAGCTTGCGCAACTCGCGCGGGGACAGCACTTCCTGGCCTCGGCGCAGAGTGGCCTGCAGGCGCTGGGCCGTGCCGCGCGGCGCGGGAGCCTTGGCTGCATCGCCTTCGGCCTTTTTTGCAGGCGCAGCGGCCTCGGTGCTGCGAAAGCGGGACACATTGCGGGCAATCCAGTCGGTAGCCAGACCCATTCAGACACTCCTCCATATCAAGCGGTCACGGGACTGTCATGCCGCCAACGGGCCAATGACAATCCCTTGCTGCTCACATTATGGGAGTCTGTACGCCAGCGCGTGTACGCCGATGTCGCGTTCTTGTCTTCGGGCAATCCCCAGCACGCGCGCGCCACGCCAAAAAGAAAGCGGGCCCAGGGCCCGCTTCGCATTGTGTCCAGCCAGGTTCAGGCCGGCTTGCCCGCATGGGCCGGATAGGCCGGACGCCCCGCCGCCCAGAGCCACATGGCAATGCCGCCGATCACCATGGGCACGCACAGCCACTGGCCCATGCTCATCCCCAGCGACAGCAGGCCCAGGAAGTCGTCAGGCTCGCGGAAGTACTCGGCAATGAAGCGGAAGGCACCATAGCCGGTCAGGAAGACCGCCGCCACCTGGCCCGGCTTGTGCTCCTTGCGTGCATACAGCCACAGCAGCACGAACAGCAGCAGGCCTTCGAGCAGGAACTGGTAGACCTGCGAAGGATGGCGCGGCAGCATGGAGCCGCTTTGCGGGAAGACCATGGCCCAGGGCAGCTCGGGACTGGCAAAGCGGCCCCACAGTTCGCCATTGATGAAGTTGCCGACACGGCCCGCCGCCAGGCCCGTGGGCACGCAGGGCGCGACGAAGTCGGCCACCTCCAGCCACGAGCGTGCGCGCGAGCGCGCGAACCAGACCATGGAGCCGATGACGCCGATCAGCCCGCCATGAAAGCTCATGCCGCCCTGCCAGACGTAGAAGATTTCCAGCGGATGGCTGAGGTAGTAGCCGGGCTTGTAGAACAGGCAGTAGCCGAGCCGCCCGCCGACGACCACGCCGAGCACGCCCAGGAAAAGAATGTCTTCCACGTCCTTGCGCGTCCAGGCGCGGTCGCCCTGCATGCGCACGAAGGGCGGGTGGCGCAGCCTGCGCGTGCCCAGCCAGAGGAAGAGGCCGAAGGCGGCCAGATAGGTCAGGCCGTACCAGTGCACGGCGAGGGGCCCGATCTGCAGGGCCACGGGATCGATCTGCGGGTACATCAGCATGGTCGGCATTGTGCCGCAGCGCCGCATGGCCGGCGCCGGCCAGGGGTTGGAAAGATGGCGTCCCGCCCGCTCAGCCTTGCGGGCCTTCCTGGATGGCCGTGAGCTTGTCCAGGGCAGACAGCAGATGGCGCTGCTCGGTGGCGGTGAGCAATTGCTCCAGTTCGTCTTCCAGCTGCACCACCACGCCTTCGGCCCGCGCCTGCAGTGCGCTGCCGTCGTCCGTCAGGTGCAGCTGCTGCAGCCGGCGGTCGCGCGGATCGGGCTGGCGCCCGATGAGGCCGCGCTGCACCAGGCGCTCGACCACGGGCACCAGGTTGGAGGGCGAGATGTCCAGCGCCTCGCCCAGCTGGCGCAGGTAGATGCCCGGGTTGGCGTGGATGAGCACCAGGATGGAGAACTCGCTGGGCTTGAGGTCCAGTTCGGCCACGCGCCGCGCAAACAGCTTGTGGATGTGGATTTCCGCGCGCGTGAGGCGGTAGCCCAGAAAGCGCTGCAGGCGCGACTGGTCGACGGCGGGTTCGAAGGAGCTGTCCATGGACACGGATCCGGAAGAGGAAGAAGGCGCAACGAAGCAAGGCCGCACCGGCGCCTGCGGTTCTGCAGGGCCGGTGCGGCGTTCCATCATAAAAGCCCCGGCAGCCCGCTCAAGCCACGGCGGCTGGCAGCGGCGTACGGGCAGCGGCCTCGGTGCGGCGCAGCCAGTGCTCCGCATCCAGCAGGCCATGCGCAAGGAACCAGGCCGCGCTGTCCGCCTTGGAGCGGCGCAGCGCCGGATCGGCCAGCGGCAGGCTGACGCGCGCCGCGCGCGCCCAGGCAAAGGCCATGCACAGCGTGCCGACCAGTCGCAAGTAGTCCTCGGCACAACGCGCCAGCAATTGCCTGTCGCCGGCAGCGCCGGTACACAGCTCGCCCGTCAGCGCTTGCATGCGCTCGGCCCAGCTGCGCAGCGCGCCTGCAAAGCCGGTCTCCATGCCCGCGGCGTCGCAGGCATCGGCTTCTTCACGCAGCACCTTCAGCAGCGGCGCCAGCGCGGCACCGCCGCTGGAGGCCACCTTGCGCTGCAGCAGGTCCAGCGCCTGGATCTGGTTCGTGCCTTCGTAGATCATGGCGATGCGGGCATCGCGCAGCGTCTGCTCGATACGGTACTCGTGCACATAGCCGTAGCCGCCGAAGACCTGCAGAGCCTCGCTGGCCAGCGCAAAGCCCCGCTCGGTGAAGAAGGACTTGACCACGGGCGTGAGCAGCGAGGCCAGCGCATGGGCCTGGGCGCGCTCCTCGGCATCCGGCGCCTGTTCGGCCAGGTCCAGCTGGTGCGCCACCCAGCCTGCAATGGCGCGCATGCCTTCGGTCCAGACGCGCAGGTCGGCCAGCATGCGCTGCACGGCCGGCTGCAGGGCGATGGGGTCGGCGGGGCCCTGCGCATCGGCAGGCCGGGGCTGGGCGCGCATCTGGCGTCGCTCGGCCGCATAGGCGCGCGCCAGCTGCCAGGCCATCTCGGCATGGCCCAGGCCCTGCAGGCCCACGTGCAGGCGGGCCGAGTTCATCATCACGAACATGGCAGCCAGGCCCTGGTGGGGCTGGCCCACCAGCCAGGCCTGCGCGCCCTCGAAGCGCATGGCGCAGGTGGCGCTGCCCTTGATGCCCATCTTCTTTTCGATGCCATCGCAGTGGATGGCGTTGGGCAGAAAGCTGCCGTCGTCCCGGGGAATGCCGCGCGGCGCCAGGAACAGCGACAGGCCGCGCGTTCCCTCAGGCGCATCGGGCAGGCGCGCCAGCACCAGGTGGACGATGTTCTCGCTCATGTCCTGGTCGCCGCCCGAGATGAAGATCTTGCTGCCGTCCAGGCTGTAGCTGCCATCGCCGCGGGGCCTGGCCTGGCTGCGCAGCAGGCCCAGGTCGGAGCCGGCCTGGGGCTCGGTCAGGCACATGGTGGCCAGCCAGCGGCCGCTGACGATGTGTGGCAGGTAGGTGGCGCGCAGGTGCTCGTCGCCATGCGCGTGCAGGCAGGCATAGGCGCCGTGCAGGATGCCCGGATACATGGTCCAGCCATGGTTGGCCGAGGCCAGCATTTCGTGCAGCGCGGCGTCCAGCAGCTGGGGCAGGCCCTGGCCGCCAGCGTCGGGGGCGCAGGCCAGTGCGGGCCAGCCTGCCTCCACGAAGGCTGCATAGGCGGCGGGAAAGCCGTCGGGCGTGCGCACCCTGCCCTGCTCCAGGCGGCAGCCTTGCAGGTCGGCCGGGCCGTTGAGCGGGGCCAGCACGTCGGCGCAAAAGCGCCCGGCCGCCTCGACCACCATGTCGGCCGTCTCCTGGTCCAGGGCTTCATGGGCCGGCATGCGGCGCCAGTCGCCCTCGGCGCCCAGCCAGTGCTGCTGGACGAAGCGGATGTCCTGCAGCGGCGGCTGGTAGTGCGAGCAATGTGATGCCTGCGCGCTCATGCCCGGCCCTCCGTGGCCGCGACCAGGCGGCGGTAGGGACCGATGGCGCTGGCCAGGCACAGCACGGACAGCAGCGCGGCCAGTGCGGACACCAGGCCCAGCGACAGGCCCACGAGCTTTTCGTCATGGAAGACGAAGTCCGTGAAAAAGGCCACGAGGAAGGGACCGAGGCCCAGCCCGATCAGGTTGATCAGCAGCAGGTAGATGGAAGTCACCTGGCCGCGCAGCTGGTTGGGCGTGACCGCCTGCAGGATGGGCGGCGCCAGCGCCACCGGCATGCCCAGAAAGAAGGTGGTGGCCGCCACGGCCACCAGGGCCACCGTGGGCGTGGGCGCAAAGGCCAGCACCAGGCCGGTGATGACGAGCACGCCGGTGGCCACCAGCGAGATGACGATCGACCCCACCTGCTTGCCGCGCGCCGTGAGGTAGTCGGCCAGGAAGCCGCTGAGCAGCATGCCGCCAATGCCGAAGGTCAGGATGATGACGCCGTAGGCCGGGCCGATCTCGCCAGGCGTCCAGCCCCACTGGCGGATGAAGGTGGCCGGCAGCCAGGCCGTGACGCCGAAGGTGATCATGGCCGTGATGCCCGGCGCCAGCAGCAGCGGAAGGAAGGCGCGCTTGTTGCGCAACACATGGGACAGGTCGGGCGCCGGTCCCGCGGGCGCGGCCACTTTGGCGGATGCGGCCCGGGCCTGCAGGCCCCGGCGCAGCGGCTCGCGCACGGTGTACATCAGCGCCACCAGCGGAATGCCGGGCAGGGCCACGAAGATGAAGGCCGCCTGCCAGGGCTTGAAGCTGCCCAGCAGCGGGAACACCACCTCGCCGGCCTGGCTGGTGGCCTGGATGACCAGGCCGCCCACGATGAAGGCCGTGGCCGAGCCGATGTACACGCCCGAGGTGTAGATGCTCATGGCGCGTGCGCGGCGCTCGGGCGGGAAGTAGTCGGCCAGCATGGAATAGGCCGCCGGCGACAGCGCCGCCTCGCCCACGCCCACGAACATGCGCGCCACGAACAGCGAGACGAAGCCCGTGACATAGCCGCCCGCCGCCGTGGCCACCACCCAGATCGCCATGCCGATGACGATGAGGTTGCGGCGGTTCCAGCGGTCGGCCAGGCGCCCCAGGAAGATGCCGACGAAGGTGTAGAAGATGGCGAAGGCAAAGCCGTGGACGATGCTGAAGACCCAGTCCGACAGCTGCAGATCCTTCTTGATGGGCTGCACCAGCAGGCCCAGGATCTGGCGGTCCACGAAGGACAGGGTGTAGGCCAGCAGCAGGATGATGGTGACGTAGTAGGCATAGCCGAGTCCGTTCGACTCGGCCGGCGCGGGCGTGGACACGCGGCCCGGCGGGTAAGGCAGGCTCATGGAGACCTCCTGTGGAGGAAGGGAAAGCGGAAAAAAGAAAGCGGGAAAGCGAGACAGGGCTGCGCATGAAAAGGGCCGGCGCGCCGCGCCAGCCCTTGCGCGGGCATCAGCCGGCGCTGTGCTCGACCAGCATCAGCGCATCGAGCGCCACCACGCCCTGCCCTTCGGGCAGCACGATGACCGGGTTGAGGTCGATCTCGCGGATGGCCGGCGTGCCGCGCAGCACCTGGCCCAGGCGCACGATGAGTTCGGCCAGCGCCTGGCGGTCCAGCGCCGGGGCGCCACGGTAGCCGTGCAGCAGCGGCGCGCCCTGCAGCCGGTCCAGCTCGCGCAGCACCTCGCCGGTGGACAGGTCGGCGTCCAGCAGGCGCGCATCGCGCATGATCTCGGCCGTCACGCCGCCCAGGCCGGCCAGGATCACCGGGCCCCACTGCGGATCGTTGCGCGCGCCGATGATCATCTCCAGGCCACGTTGGCCCATGGCCTCGATCAGCACGCCGTCCAGCGCAATGGCGCTGTCATAGGCGGCCACATTCGCATGCAGCCGGCTCCAGGCCTCGCCCATAGCCTGCGCATCGGCAATGTTCAGGATCACGCCGCCTGCATCGCTCTTGTGGCTGAGGTCGGCCGACTGCGCCTTGAGCGCCACGGGCCAGCCGATCTCCGCCGCAATCGCCACGGCCTGCTCGGCCGAGGTGGCCAGGCGGCCCTTCGCAAACGGCACGCCGGCCTGGGCCAGCACGGCCTTGGATTCGTACTCGGGCACCACCGTGCGGCCTGCGGGCAGGGCCAGCGCGACGGGCTGGGCATCGGTGCGCTCGAAACTGCGCTCGCTGAAAGCGGTCAGGCGCTGCACGGCGCGCAGGGCACGCTCGGTGCTGGGGAAATACGGCACGCCCAGCGCACGCATCTCGGCGATGAACTCGGCAGGCACGGCCGCGCCCTCGTCCAGGCCCGCCACGATGACGGGCTTGGCCGGCCGCAGCTCGCGCACGGCGCGCAGCACGGGCGGCATCTTGATGCCGCAGGTCACCGGGTCGCCCTGGATAAGGCCGACGATGATGGTGGAAAAGCGCGCATCGCCAAACAGCGCATCCAGCGTGCGGAAATACAGGTCCGGCTCGACCAGGCCCTGGGCCGTGAGGTCCAGCGGGTTGCTCACGCCCACGAACTCGGGCAGCGCAGCCCGCAGCGCGGGCGAGTCGTCGTCGCCGATGGCGGGCAGCGCCAGGCCCAGCTCCTCGGCCCAGTCCAGCGTCAACGCCTTGAAGGCACCGGACTCGCCCAGCACGGCAACTCCAGCTGCAGCTGCTGCACCGGCTGCACCAGCCGATGGCAGCACCGGGCAGCGGATGGCGATCTCGGCGATGTCGCCCAGCTCCTCCAGTGTCTCGGCAAACACAGCGCCTGCGCGTTCCAGCTTGGTGCGCATCAGCGCATAGTCGCCGGCCATGGCGCCGGTGTGCGTGGCGGCCGAGGCGCGCGCCGCGCTGCTCTTGCCCGGATGCAGCAGCACCACCGACTTGCCCAGGCTGCGCGCACGGGCCACGGCGGCCAGAATGCGCCCGGGCTGGCGGAACTGCTCGACGATCATGGCGACCACGCGCGTGGAAGGCTGCTCCAGCAGGAAGTCCACATAGTCCTCGGCATGGCTGGCGGCCTCGTTGCCCGTGGAGATGGCGTGCGACAGCGGCAGCGCGCGGCTGGCCAGCGTGGTGCACAGCACGGTCATCATGGCGCCGCTTTGCGAGACCACGCCAATGGCGGGCCGCGCGGCATCGACCTGCTGCGCGTCGATATTCACCTCGACAAAGGTCAGCGGCACGCGCTGCAGGTAGTTGATGCAGCCCAGGCAGTTGGGGCCCTCCACCACCATGCCGGCCTCGGCGGCGATGCGTGCGATCTCGCGCTGCTCGGCCATGCCGCGCTCGCCTGCCTCGGCAAAGCCGGCCGAGAAGATCACCACCGCGCCCACGCGCCGCGCCGCCAGCGCGCGCACCGTGTCCAGCACAAAGGGCTGGGGGATGGCCAGCACGGCCACGTCAACGCCCTCGGGCAGCTGGTCCACCGAAGCCAGGCAGGCCCGGCCGGCGATCTCGCTGCGCTTGGGATTGATCAGGTGGATGTCGCCAGCGAAGCCGTTGCGCTCCAGATTGCCCAGCACCGATGCGCCCAGCGCCCCCGGCGTGGCCGAGGCGCCGACGATGGCGATGGAACGCGGCCTCAGCAGCCTGCCGATGTCGGGCCGCACGGCGGCCGCCATCTCTGTCGTTGTCATTCTTGTCTCCAATGATTAAAGCTGGGAGGCCTACCGCGCGTGGTGGACGCTGCCCAAGCGAGGGACACCGAGGAAGGGCCTAAGCCGGCCGCGCCGCCCCGCACTGAGGGTGTCGTCCCCCTCACTCGCGAAGCGAGTTAGAGAGGGGGAAGGCGCGAAGCGCCTCAGGGGGTGACTTGCTTGCTCAAGTCGTAGGTTCCGAGACCTGGCTTGTAGGTCTTGTCGTCCAGGAACTGGCGCATGCCTTCCTTGCGGCCTTCGTTGTCGAAGCTGTTGGCGGCTTCCTGGGCACGCACCAGATAGTCCTCGGCGTTGTCGTAGCTCATGTCGCGCACGCGGCGGATGGCGTCCTTGGTGGCCTTCAGGGCGATGGGGTTCTTCTGCAGCAGGGCCTCGGCCACTTCGGTGACGCGGGCCTGCAGGCGGTCGGCCGGCAGGGATTCGTTGACCAGGCCCCACTCGGCCGCCGTGCGGCCGTCGATGTTCTCGCCGAGCATGGCGTGGTACATGGCGCGGCGAAAGGACAGCAGCTCCACCGCCACCTTGGAGGCGCCGCCGCCGGGCAGGATGCCCCAGTTGATTTCGGACAGGCCGAACTTGGCGTCATCCGAGGCAAAGGCCAGGTCGCAGGCGAACAGCGGGCCGTAGCCGCCGCCGAAGCACCAGCCGTTGACCATGGCGATGGTCGGCTTCTGGAACCAGCGCAGGCGGCGCCACCAGCCATAGCTCTCGCGCTGGGCCTTGCGGGTGCCGGCCAGGCCCGTGGCCTCGGTCTCGCGGAAGTATTCCTTCAGGTCCATGCCGGCAGTCCAGGCCGTGCCCTCACCGGCCAGAACGACCACGCCCACGTCGTCACGAAACTCCAGGTCGTCGAGCACGCGCATCATCTGGCGGTTGAGCTGGGGGCTCATGGCATTGCGCTTTTCGGGGCGGTTGAATTTCACCCAGGCCACGCGGCCTTCGACGGTGCAGGACACGGTCTGTTCTTCGGTACGTTCGGTGCTCATTGCGCTTCCTTGTGCAAAAGGGAAATGGGAGGTTGGACACCGATGCTTCGGATCCATAATCGTTATGATAAATAACTATTATTCGACATAGCAATACAGCGTTTACCCTAGGCCGGTCACCACCCAGACCGGTGGCGATGCGAATGCTTCTGCGTCGCGCATGCATGCAATGCGCGGCACGCGGGGAATTGCGGCAGGTGTTTTGGCCGATCCGGGGGTTCACGCGATACTTGCGGTGTTCAACACAGTCAGGAGAAGAAGAACATGCAAGGCCAGCCAGAAGTCATCGAATGCCTCATAGAGCTGCTGCGCGGCGAACTTTCCGCACGCGACCAGTACTTCATCCACTCGCGCCAGTACGAGGACCAGGGCCTGCTGCGCCTGTTCGAGCGCATCGGCCATGAGATGGAAGAGGAAACCCAGCACGCCGACGCCATCCTGCGCCGCATCCTGTTCCTGGGCGGCCGCCCCGACATGCGCCCGCATGAGTTCACGCCCGGCGAGACCGTCGAAGAGATGCTGCGCAAGGACCTGGCCACCGAATACCGCGTGCGCGACAGCCTGCGCTCGGCCATGGCCCTGTGCGAGCGCCACGGCGACTACAACAGCCGCGACCTGCTGCTGGCCCAGCTGCGCGATACCGAGGAAGACCACGCCTACTGGCTGGAGAAGCAACTGGGCCTGATCGAGAAGATCGGCCTGCCCAACTACCTGCAAAGCAAGATGGGCGAGCCCGCCTGAATGAAGCTCCCCCTGAGGCGCTTCGCGCCTTCCCCCTCTCTCGCTTCGCGGGAGGGGGACGACAGCCTCGCGGCGGGGCGGCCCTTGCTCGCTGTCCCTTGTTTTGGCCGCGCCAGTTTTTCAGGCACTTCCCATAAATGAGAGTGGGCTGTTTGCTCCACGATGAAAACCCGAACCGGCAGCCACGATGAAACGGCAAGCCGGTCGCCCCACGATGAAACAAGAGCCCTCAAGGGCCTGAGAGAAGAGAAAAGAAAAAGGGATGGAAAGCCGCAAGGCCTTCCATCCCTTTTCATTTCCATCGGGTGCGCACCGCCGGGCGGCGGTGCAGCCCGGTGTCAGTCGTCCAGCAGCGACAGGTCGCGCACGGCGCCCTTGTCGGCCGACATCACCAGCTTGGCATAGGCCTTGAGCGCGGCCGAGACCTTGCGCGGGCGCGGCTGGGCGGGCTTCCAGCCCTTGGCATCCTGCTCGGCGCGGCGGCGGGCCAGTTCCTCGTCGGAGACCAGCACGTTGATGCTGCGGTTGGGAATGTCGATGCGGATGCGATCGCCGTTCTTCACCAGACCGATGGCGCCGCCAGCGGCAGCTTCGGGAGAGCAGTGGCCGATGGACAGGCCCGAGGTGCCGCCCGAGAAGCGCCCGTCCGTCAGCAGCGCGCAGGCCTTGCCCAGGCCCTTGGACTTGATGTAGCTGGTCGGGTACAGCATTTCCTGCATGCCGGGGCCGCCCTTGGGGCCTTCGTAGCGCACGATGACGATGTCGCCGGCCTTGACCTTGTCGTCCAGGATGTTCTGCACGGCCTCGTCCTGCGACTCGGTCACGTGGGCCGTGCCCTCGAACACATGGATGCTTTCGTCCACGCCGGCCGACTTGACCACGCAGCCGTCCAGGGCGATGTTGCCCGTCAGCACGGCCAGGCCGCCCTCCTTGGAGAAGGCATGCTCGTAGGACCGGATGCAGCCTTCGGCACGGTCCAGGTCCAGGCTGGGCCAGCGCGTGTTCTGGCTGAAGGCCACCTGGGTGGGGATGCCGGCCGGTCCTGCCAGGTAGAAGTGCCGCACGGCTTCGTCCTGGGTGGTGGTGATGTCCCACTGCGCCAGGCCTTCGCCCAGGGTCTTGGCGTGCACGGTGGGCACGTCGGTGTGCAGCTTTCCGGCGCGAGCCAGCTCGCCCAGGATGGCGAAGATGCCGCCGGCGCGGTGCACATCCTCGATGTGGTACTTCTGCGTGTTGGGCGCGACCTTGCACAGCTGGGGCACCTGGCGCGAGAGGCGGTCGATGTCGGCCATGGTGAAGTCGATCTCGGCTTCACGGGCAATGGCCAGCAGGTGCAGGATGGTGTTGGTGGAGCCGCCCATGGCGATGTCCAGCGTCATCGCGTTCTCGAAGGCCTTGAAGCCCACCGAGCGCGGCAGCACGGATGCGTCTTCCTGCTCGTAGTACTCGCGGGCCAGCTCGACGATGCGGCGGCCGGCGCGCTTGAACAGTTCCTCGCGGTCGGCATGCGTGGCCAGCACCGTGCCGTTGCCGGGCAGGGACAGGCCCAGGGCCTCGGTCAGGCAGTTCATGGAGTTGGCGGTGAACATGCCCGAGCACGAACCGCAGGTGGGGCAGGCCGAGCGCTCGACCTGGGCGACCTGCTCGTCGGTGTAGTTGGAGTCGGCCGCGATCACCATGGCATCGACCAGGTCCAGCTTCTTGAATTCCAGCGTGTGCGTGGTGGGATTGGCCAGCTTGGTCTTGCCCGCTTCCATGGGGCCGCCCGAGACGAAGATCACGGGAATGTTCAGCCGCATGGCGGCCATCAGCATGCCGGGGGTGATCTTGTCGCAGTTGGAGATGCACACCAGCGCGTCGGCGCAGTGGGCGTTGACCATGTACTCCACCGAGTCCGCGATGATGTCGCGGCTGGGCAGCGAGTACAACATGCCGTCGTGGCCCATGGCGATGCCGTCGTCCACGGCGATGGTGTTGAATTCCTTGGCCACGCCGCCTGCGGCCTCGATCTCGCGCGCCACCAGCTGGCCCAGGTCCTTGAGGTGGACGTGGCCGGGCACGAACTGCGTGAAGGAATTGGCGATGGCGATGATGGGCTTGTCGAAGTCGCCATCCTTCATGCCGGTGGCACGCCACAGGGCGCGCGCACCAGCCATGTTGCGGCCGCCGGTGGAAGTCTTGGAACGGTATGCGGGCATGGGCAATCCAGTTGTCTGTCGTCTCGGTCCGTCCCTGGTCCTGTGGGGAAGGCCAGGGTCTGGGCGAAGATTATGGCGCAGCACCCGCCGCACCGCTGGGGCGCAGGAATGCCCCGGCCGGCGTGGACCGCCCCTTTGCAGACCCCAGGCATCGCCTGCGGCGAAGCCTGCTGCGCAATTCAGATCCGATCAGCGGCGCGAACGCGTGCCCGTGCCCATGGCTTCCTTGTTCTTTTCGATGCGCTTCAGGCGCCGCTGCTCGATCTTGTCAGCCGCGCGCCGCTTGGTGTAGCCCGACATGTCCGCCCAGGCCCACCAGGCCGCCGTCAAGCCATAGGCGCCCAGGATGACGTACCACGACCAGGTGGCGACAGGTTCGATATCGGCCAGCTTGAGCAAGGTGAGCAGGACCGCAATTCCCAACAGATACATCACTTCTCCTTCGCCACAAAGCGCTTCACACGAGGTAACGCATCACGCATGCGCGCCCACTACAATGGTTCGCATAATTATTCCCGACAACACCCCAGGAACTCATGATGAAGCAGACATTGATTGCATTTGCCCTGACCGTCGCCGCCGTGGCCCCCGCCATGGCCGACCAGGCACTTGCCACCTCCAAGAACTGCATGGCATGCCACGCAGTGGACAAGAAGCTGGTGGGCCCCTCCTACAAGGATGTGGCCGCCAAGTACGCCGGCCAGAAGGACGCCGTGGACAAGCTGGCAGGCAAGATCATGAAGGGCGGCAGCGGTGTCTGGGGCCCGGTTCCCATGCCCGCCAACCCCCAGGTCAACGAAGCCGATGCCAAGAAGCTGGCCGCCTGGGTGATGTCGCTGAAGTAGGCTCCGCCTTTCCTTCGGGGCCCCGCCTCAGGGCCCGCAAAAAAACCGCGCAACGCAAGTCGCGCGGTTTTTTCATGGTCCGCCGGTGAATCCGGGCCCGGCCCCCTTACCTGTAGTCCGCAGCGCCCGTGCCGGGCTGCTGGTGCAGGCGTACCTGCTGCTCCAGCTGCCCCACATAGGCGGCCGTGCTGTTGTCCGACTCCTGGGCGCGCTGCACCAGATGGGCCTCCAGCGCATCCAGCCGCGCCATCAGCACCTCCTTGTCACGCGCATGCAGGTCTTCCAGCACGGTGCGCAGCTCGGTGAAGCGCGAGGCCTCGGCCTTGTCGGCCAGGTCGCGCTGGGCCTGCATTTCCTTGGCGTGTCGGCGCGCCTCCATCAGCACCGAGCCCTGCAGCCACAGCACATAGGCGACGAAGAACACGCCCAGCAGGCAGGTCAGCGCCAGCATCAGCACGCCCAGCGGCGCCTGGACATCGGTGACGCCCAGCGACACGACGGATGGCGCGGCCAGCGTGTTCCAGTTGAATGCCGCCAGCAACGCAATCAGGGCCACGGTGATCAGCAACGACAGGGTTCTCAGATTCATGGTGAAAGGCCTCCCTCGGCAGTGGTGAAAGCAACAGCTTCGGTTGTACCGCAACCATCATGCCTGAGCTGTCGGCCCACACAAAATAGGACTGCAAGACAGGGCGCCACCCGCAGTCCGGCCAAGAAAAAACCGGAGCCAGGGCTCCGGTTCTTCATGGCGGTCGTGTCGGACCTCAGTTCGTCTCGGCCAGCTGGTCGAGGATGGCCGGGTTCTCCAGCGTGCTCGTGTCCTGGGTGATGGCCTCGCCCTTGGCAATCGAGCGCAGCAGGCGGCGCATGATCTTGCCGCTGCGCGTCTTGGGCAGGTTGTCGCCGAAGCGGATGTCCTTGGGCTTGGCGATGGGGCCGATTTCCTTGGCCACCCAGTCGCGCAGCTCCTTGGCGATCTGCTTGGCTTCCTCGCCCGTGGGGCGTGCCCGCTTCAGTACCACGAAGGCGCAGATGGCCTCGCCGGTCAGGTCGTCGGGGCGGCCCACGACGGCGGCCTCGGCCACCAGATCCGTCTTGGCGACCAGGGCCGATTCGATCTCCATCGTGCCCATGCGGTGGCCCGAGACATTGAGCACGTCGTCGATGCGACCGGTGATGCGGAAGTAGCCCCGGTCCTCGCTGCGCACGGCGCCGTCGCCTGCCAGATAGGTCTGCCCGCCGAGTTCGGCCGGGAAATAGCTCTTCTTGAAGCGCTCGGGGTCGCCCCAGATGGTGCGGATCATGCTGGGCCAGGGCTTGGTGACCACCAGCAGGCCGCCTGCGCCGTTGGGCAGTTCGTGGCCGGTCTCGTCGACGATGGCGGCCATGATGCCCGGCAGCGGCAGCGTGCACGAACCCGGCACCAGCGGGGTGGCACCCGGCATGGGGGCGATCACGTGGCCCCCGTTTTCGGTCTGCCAGAAGGTGTCCACGATGGGGCAGCGCTCGCCGCCCACATGCTTGTGGTACCACATCCAGGCCTCGGGATTGATGGGCTCGCCCACGCTGCCCAGCAGGCGCAGGCTGGACAGGTTCCAGTTCTTCGGATGCACGGCGGCATCGCTGTCGGCGGCCTTGATCAGCGAGCGGATGGCCGTGGGCGCCGTGTAGAAGATGGTACAGCCGTGGCGCTCGATCATCTGCCAGAAGCGGCCCGCATTGGGGAAGGTGGGCACGCCCTCGAACACGATCTGCGTGGCGCCAGCGGCCAGCGGGCCGTAGGCCACGTAGGTGTGGCCCGTGATCCAGCCGATGTCGGCCGTGCACCAGAACACGTCGCTGGGCTTGAGGTCGAAGGTCCACTCCATGGTCTGCTTGGCCCACAGCACGTAGCCGCCCGTGCAGTGCTGCACGCCCTTGGGCTTGCCGGTGGAGCCGCTGGTGTAGAGGATGAACAGCGGGTGCTCGGAATCCACGGCCACGGGCGCGCACTCCGTGCTCTGGCCGGCCAGGATCTCGCCGAAGGTCTTGTCGCGGCCCGCCGTCATGGCGCAGGCGGTGGCCGTGCGCTCGTAGACGAAGACATGGCGCACGGCCTCGCAGCCGCCCAGCGCCAGCGCGTCGTCCACGATGGCCTTGAGCGGCAGTTCCTTGCCGCCGCGCATCTGGTAGTTGGCGGTGATCACGGCCACGGCGCCCACGTCGACGATGCGTTCCTGCACCGCCTTGGCCGAGAAGCCGCCGAACACCACGCTATGCGTGGCGCCGATGCGCGCGCAGGCCTGCATGGCCACCACGCCCTCGATGGTCATGGGCATGTAGATCAGGACACGGTCACCCTTTTGCACGCCCTGCGCCTTGAGCGCGTTGGCGAACTGCGAGACGCGCTCCAGCAGCTCGCGGTAGCTGACCTTGGTGACCTCGCCGCCATCGGCCTCGAAGATGATGGCCGTCTTGTGCTCGACGGCCGTGCCCATGTGCTTGTCCAGGCAATTGGCGCTGGCATTGAGTTCGCCATCGGCGAACCAGCGGAAGAAGGGGGGATTGCTGTCGTCCAGCACCTGGGTGAAGGGCTTGGACCAGACCACGTTCTCGCGCGCCAGGCGGGCCCAGAAGCCCTGGTAGTCGTTCTCTGCCTCGGCGCACAGCGCCTTGTACTGCTCCATGCCGGAGATGCGGGCCTTGGCGGCAAAGTCTGCCGGCGGCGGGAAGACCCGGTTCTCCACCAGTACCGATTCAATGGGGGATGCTGTTGCGGTGCTCATGCTTGCTTGTCTCCTGGGCTGGCCAAATAAAAATTGTGGTGTGACTGTCGGGGGCCGGTCTTACATGCCACTGACTGAAACACCCTTGGGCGCGTCTACCTGGGGATTCCCCGCAGTTCCTGGCTGTCACCGGCAATGGCCTGTTTCGCCGCTAAAATCGCGCGCCCGTTTTCCACGGCCATTGTCCCCTCCCATCCACGCCCCCACGCAAGACAAGCGCGACCGACCACCATGGCCCGCCAGCAAAACTCCAACCGAGCCCCCGGCTCCCCCCTGCGT